>CAYRIT010000030.1:0-29967 GCA_964424415.1 uncultured Hydrogenophaga sp. | reverse complement strand
ACGGCGGGCGCACGCTGGTGGTGGCGCAGACGCTGGGGTTCGAGCTGACGGCGTTTGACCGCGCGCCCGATGGTGCCCTGTCGAACCGCCGCGTCTGGGCGTCGCTCAAGGAGGCGATGGTGGCGCCGGATGGTATCTGCGCCGATGACAAGGGGGGCATCTGGGTGGCGCATGCGCTGGCGCCGATGGTCATCCGGGTGGAAGACGGTGGCCAGGTCACCGACACCGTGACCACCTCACAAAACGCCTACGCCTGCGCCCTCGGAGGCCCCGAAGGCCGGCACCTGCTGATCTGCACCGCGCCCACCTCGGTGCACGCCCTGGCCGCGGCCGAGCGCAACGGGCGGCTGGAGATCGTGGAACTCTGAGGAAGGGCGCGCGGTGCGCGCTCAGGCGGGCGATCCGCCGCTCAGCGGCACATGGCGCGTCAGGCGCCAGAAGCGCCCGTTCAGCACCACGGCCGCCACCGCCAGCCCGCCGACCAGACCGACCCACAGGCCGACGGGGCCCAGCGGGCCGAACACGCCCAGGCTCAGGCTCAGGCCCATGCCGATCACCCAGTAACAGAACACGGTGATGAGCATGGGGATCTTGGTGTCCTTGTAGCCGCGCAACACGCCCATGGCGCCCACCTGCATGCCGTCCACCACCTGGAACACGGCGGCGTACACGAGGAACTGCGCGGCCACCGCAACCACCGTCTGGTTGGGTGTGTACAAGCCGGCGAAGAATTTACCCAGGCTGCCGAGCAGCAGGGCAGAAGCCAGCATGAAAGCGGTGCACAGCACGATCCCCAGCCGGCCGCGGTAACGCGCCGCCAGCGGCTGACCGGCGCCCAGGGCCTGCCCCACGCGCACGGTGAGCGCGATCGAGATGCCCAGCGGCACCATGAACATCAGCGAGGCAAGGTTGATCGCGATCTGGTGGCCGGCCACCGCGTCCACCCCGAAACGGCCCATGAGCAAGGCGGTGGCGGTGAACATGCCCGATTCCATCGCCATGCCGATCGAGATCGGCAGGCCCAGGCGCACGATGCGGGCGATGTGTGTCCAGTCGGGCCGCGTCCAGGTCTGGCGCAGCCGGTGGGCGGCGTAGCGCGGTGTGTGCAGGGTGTAGGCAAACAGGGCGAAGCAGCCGATGGTCTGTGCGATGCCGGTGGACAGGGCGGCGCCGGCCGAACCCATGGCGGGCCAGCCGAACTGGCCGTACATGAAGACGTAGTTGCCCAGCACGTTGAGCGGCAGCATGAGCAGCTGTGTCCACAGCATGGGCATGGTGTGGCCCATGGACTCGTTGAGAAAACGCGGCACCAGGTACAGGCAGGTGAACGGCAGGCTCCAGCCCACCCAGAGCAGGTAGCGGCGCGTCTCGGCCACGATCTCGGGCGCAATGCCCAGGTGGGGCATCAGCGCGGCCAGCGCACCCAGCGTGGCGATCTGCACCAGCGAGAGCAGCAGCGCCAGCCAGAGTCCCTGGCGCCATTCGTCGCGGATCAGGTGGTGGCGGTTGGCGCCGACGTGGTGGGCCAGGATGGGCGTGAGCGCCAGCATCAGGCCCAGGCCGGCGATGAAGGTGAAAAACCACATGGCCGAGCCCATCGCCACCGCGGCCAAGGTGAGCGCGTTGATGCGCCCGGCCATCAGGGTGTCGGCCACACCCATGCCCATCTGCAGCAGCTGCGCGGTGATGACGGGCAAGGCGATGACGGCGATGGCACGCAGCTCGGTGCGTGCGGTGGCCACGGGTTGGTTCACGCGGTATTCCAGAAATGGGTGTGGCGGCGGGCGCCACAGGCGGGTGCAGGGCACGCGCGGGGCCTGAAACGGGTGGGGCCGATGCCCCTGCACAGCACACCGGCCCGGCGCAAGGCGCGGCGGGATGAGGCGGTATTTTCGCCGGCCTGTGCCGGGCGCGTTTTCAGCGCCACACAAACCCCCGCTGGGCGCCGCTGCGGCAGACCGTCAGCGGCGACTGCGCACGGTCAGAGCAGTTCCTTGCGCAGCTCGGCGGCACTCTTGGGCGAGAGCAGGCCGGGCGGGACGTCAAACACCGTCTTGGCACCGGTGGCGCCCTGCTGCGCGAGCCGGACCGTCGCACGCGCGTAGGCCACCAGCACACTGGCGGTGAACTGCGGGTTGCTGTCGAGCTTGAGCGAGTACTCCATCACCTGCTTGCTGTCGCTGCCGGTGCTGCCGCTGCGGATGACAAAGCCGCCGTGGGGCATGGCGGCGTGGTCGCGTTGCAGTTCTTCGGCGGTGATGAAGGTGACGCGGGTGTCGTAGTCGGCAAAGTAGTCGGGCATGGTGACGATCGCCTGCTCCACCGCGGTCCGGTCTGTCCCCGCTTCCAGCACCACGTAGCAGTCGCGGGTGTGTTTGTCGCGCGTGCTCAGCGTGGGCCGGGCGCCGCTGCGCACCTGGGCGATGGCGTCCTGCGCCGGGATGGTGTACTGCACCGCGCCGCGGACACCGGCCACACGGCGCAGCGCGTCGGAATGGCCCTGGCTCAGCCCCTTGCCCCAGAAGGTGTAGGTGTCACCGGCCGGCAGGATGGCCTCGCCATACAGGCGGTTGAGGGAAAACAGGCCCGGGTCCCAGCCGACGGCGATCAGCGCGGTGTTGCCACCGCTGCGCGCCGCCGCGTCGACCGCGGCGAAATAGTCCGGAATCTTCGCGTGGGTGTCGAAGCTGTCCACCGTGTTGAACAGGGCCGCCAGCGCGGGGCCTTGCTCGGGCAGATCGTTCTTCGATCCGCCGCACAGTATCAGCACGTCGATGCTGTCCTGGAATCCGGCCAGGGCATCGAAGGCGCGCACCGGCACCCCGGCATCGAGCAGCTGCACGTCTTGCGGCGCGCGCCGGCTGAACACCCCGACCAGTTCCATGTCCAGGCTCTGCCGGATGGCCCATTCCACGCCCCGGCCGAGGTTGCCATAGCCCGCAATGCCCACTTTGATGGTCGCACTCATCTCGATACACCTTTCATTTGAAACCGCTGATCTTCCTATCAACAGCCGCCAGCACAGGCGGGCCGCCAGACCCACTCAGAACCGGCGCACGCCCCGGCGCCGCAGCACCGCCTTTTCCGCCTCCACCACCAGGAACATGGCGCCCGCCAGGGCGAGGATGAAACCCCAGGACGCCAGGTCGAGCGGTGCGGTGCCAAACAGCTGCTGCATCGGCGGTGCGTAGATGAACGCAGCCTGCAGCAGCAAGGTGATGGCCACCATGGCCACCGCGATCGGGTTGCCGATGAGTGTTTCCCAGCGCAGCGCACTGGCGGTGAAATGGCGCACGTTGAACAGGTAGAACACCTCGCTCATCACCAGCATGTGGACCACCGTGGTGCGCGCCACGGCCAGCGAACTGCCGCGCGCCAGCTCCCACTGGTAGAGCCAGAAACAGGCGCCCACCATCAGCAGGCTCATGTAGACAACCCGCATCAGCAGCAGGCGGGTGATCAGCGGCTCGCGCGGCGGACGTGGCGCACGCTGCATCACGCCGGCCTCTTCGGGCTCGAAGGCGAGCGCGATGTCGAGCGTGATGCTGGTGGCCATGTTGACCCAGAGGATCTGGCCGGCGGTGATCGGCATGGCCAGACCGGCAAAGACCGCCAGCAGGATCAGCCCGGCCTCGCCGCCGTTGGTGGGGATGATGAAAATCAGCGCCTTCTTGATGTTGTCGAACACGCGGCGGCCTTCACGCACCGCACTGGCAATCGAGGCGAAGTTGTCGTCGGTCAGCACCACGTCGGCGGCCTGGCGTGCGGCGTCGGTGCCACGCTGGCCCATGGCCACACCCACGTCGGCGGCCTTGAGCGCGGGTGCGTCGTTGACCCCGTCGCCGGTCATGGCCACCAGCTGGCCGCTGGCCTGCAGGCTGGCCACCAGGCGCAGCTTGTGTTCCGGGCTGGCACGCGCGACCACATCGGTCTCACCCAGGCGCAGGCGCAGCGCGGCGTCGTCCAGCGTGTCGATCTCGGCACCGGTGAGGGGCTGGCCACCGTGCAGGCCGATGCCGGCCCCGATGGTGGCTGCGGTGGCGGCGTGGTCGCCGGTGATCATGATCACGCGGATGCCGGCGCGCTGGCACTCGGCCACCGCGTCCACCGCCTCGGGGCGTGCCGGGTCCATCAGGCCCACCAGACCGAGCAGCGTGAAACGCGGGGCACATGGCGGGGTGATGTCGGCCATGGCCAGCGTCTCGGTGCCCGGCGGCATCTCCACATCGGCCAGCGCCAGCACACGCTGGCCCTGGTGCGCCGCGGCACGGACCCGCGCCCGCCAGGCCTCGGCGTCCAGGGCCTGGCCGTTCACATCCCGGGTGCACAGAGCGATGACCCGCTCGGGCGCGCCCTTGAGCAAGGCGAATACGCGTCCGGTGGCGTCGCGGTGCAGCGTGGCCATGAAGCGGTGCTGGGACTCGAAGGGAATGGCGGCGATGCGCGGGAACGCGTCTTCGGTCTTTTCGTGTTGCAGCCCGGCCTTCTGCGCCAGCGTGAGCAGCGCCCCCTCGGTCGGGTCGCCAGCCAGGGTCCAGACACCGTCCGGGCCGTTGTGCAGCTGGGCGTCGTTGCACAGCAGTGCGCAGCGCGCCAGACGCACCAGATCGGGGTGTTGCGCCGGTGTCACCGGTGCCCCGTTCACCAGGAACGCCCCCACGGGCGCGTAACCCGCGCCCTCCACCTGAACCGTGTCATGCGCCAGGTGCAGGCTGACCGCGGTCATCTCGTTCCGGGTCAGGGTGCCGGTCTTGTCGGTGCAGATCACGCCCACCGAACCCAGGGTTTCCACCGCGGGCAGGTGGCGCACAAGCGCGCGGCGCTGCGCCATGGCCGCGGTGCCGATCGCCAGCGTGATGGTGACGATGGCGGGCAGGCCTTCGGGAATGGCGGCCACCGCCAGGCCCACCACGGCCAGAAAGATTTCGAGCACCGGCCGCTCGCCGATCTGGCTGCCGTACCAGAAAACAAGCGCACTCAGCACAAGAATGGCCAGCGTGATCTGGCGCGCAAACTGGTCGAGCCGGCGGGTCAGCGGTGTGGCCAGGGTGGCCACCGACGACACCAGGTGGCCGATGCGGCCCAGCTCGGTGTGCTGGCCGGTCGCCACCACCACCCCGCTGGCCTGGCCCTGGGTGACCACGGTGCCGGCGTAGACCATGCCGCTGCGGTCACCCAGCGCGGCCGTCTGCGGCACGGCCTCGGTGTCTTTGTCCACCGGCACCGACTCGCCGGTGAGTGCCGACTCGTCGATGCGCAGGTTGTTCACCTGCCACAGCCGCAGATCGGCCGGCACACGCGCACCCGATTCGATCCACACCACATCACCGGGCACCAGTTCGCCGGCGTCGATCTCCAGCCGGCGGCCGCCGCGCCACACCGTGGCATGGCGCGCCAGCATTGCGCTCACCGCTTCCAGCGCGCGCTCGGCCTTGCCTTCCTGCACAAAGCCGATCACCGCGTTGATCAGCACCACACCAAGGATGACGGCGGTGTCCAGCCAGTCGCCGAGCGCCGCGGTGATGGCGGCCGAGGCCAGCAGCACGTAGATCAGCAGGTTGTTGAACTGGCCCAGCAACCGGCGCAGGGCACTGGGGCGGCGCGCGGCGGGCAGGCGGTTGGGGCCGTGCTGCGCCAGCCGGCGCCGGGCCTCCGCCGCACTGAGGCCGCTGTCGCTGCTGTCCAGCCGCTGCCAGACCGCATCGGGATCCAGGGTGTGCCAGGCGCTGCTGTTCTGCTGGGGAGGTGGCTGCTGCATCCCTGAACCATAGCGCCACACGCGGCGCGCCCACACCGACCGCGTCAAGCCCGGGACAAGTCGCCGTTCGACGACGCCAACGCCTTCTGCCAGCGTTGCCAGTCCCGCGGGTCGTCCACATCCCACAGCGCAGGCAGCTCCAGCCAACGGGCACCGATGGCGCCCAGGCGCGCGCGGGTCTGCCCCATCACGCGCGGGGTGCTCCATTCCACCCCCTGGAACACACCGGGCAGGGCGCGGCGCAGGCCGATCAGCACATACCCGCCGTCTTCGGCCGGGATCAGCACCGCGTCGTGGGTCTGCAGGGCGTCGGCCGCCTGCTGCAGGTGGGCCGGTGTGAGCACCGGGCAATCGGTGCCGACGATGATCAGCGGCTGGCGGTGCGGTTGTGCGAAGTGATTGACCATGACCGCCGCCATGCGGTCGCCGATGTCGCCTTCGGCCTGCGGCACACACACCACACCGTGGCGCTGCGCCAGCAACTGGAACAGACGGTGACCGGCACCCGGCGCGCAGTGCAGCGTGAGCGCACCGGTGCTCGCGTGTCTGGCGGTGACCAGCGTGCGCAGGATGAAACCGCGCTGCGCCCGCGCCGCACCCGAAGCCCCGAGCAGCGGCTCCAGCCGTGTCTTGGTCTGCCCCGGCACCGGCGCCTTGGCCAGCACCGCCACCGCCGCGGGAGCGCGCGGCTGGTAACCGTAGTGAAGCGCCAGCCGGTGCGCGTCGGCGCCGCGTGCCCAGGCCGCACGCAAACGCCACATCAGCCGCACGGTGCGCCAGAAGCCGTGCCGGTCCCAGCGGCGGCCGTCGGTGGTGGCGCGCTCGGCCAGGCAGGCGGGCGGACCGATGCGCTTGAGACGCGCGCTGAGCTCGATGTCCTCCATCAGCGGCAGGCTCGCAAAGCCGCCCAGCGACTCGAACACCACGCGGCGCACAAACATGGCCTGGTCGCCGGTGGCGATGCCGCTCCAGCGCGAGCGCCGGTTCATCAGCACGGCCACCAGGGGCAGCAGCGGGTGGCGGCCTTCGATGTGCACATCAAAACGGCCCCAGCTGGCACCGCGCGCCAGGGCCTGCACCATCAGCGCAACGGCACCCGGTGGCAGGCGGGTGTCGGCATGCAGGAACAGCAGGGCATCGGCCTCGCGCGCCAGCGGGTGGCAGGCGCCGGCGTTCATCTGGGCAGCGCGCCCACGCGGCGCCGCCACCACCGCATCGGCCATCGCCTGTGCCAGCGCCTGCGTGCCGTCGGTGCTGCCGCCATCGGCCACGATCAGCACGGCGCCGCACCGGCGCAGCTCGGCCAGCGCGGCCAGGCGCTTGGCCAGCGCCGCCGCGTCGTTGAGCACCGGCATGACCACAGCCAGCTTCACGCCAAGCGCCTCATGGGTTGAGCGCGCGATCCAGCGGATCGAAACCTTGCATCACCCGCTCGACCACCGGCTCGCTGAGGTAGTGGTCGACCCGCTCGCGCACATGGGTCACCAGCCGGACGCCGCTGCGCTCGGCCGACCAGTCTTCGCCCGCCGCCGAGACACGGGCACGCTGGCGCGAGAGCACACGCCACTTGGCGCACCAGGTGATCGACCACAGCCACATGGCGCGGCGCAGCGGCACCTGCCAGGCCAGCGATCCCGCCGCCAGCGGCCCCGCCGCGTCGGCCCAGTGGCGGTAGGCCTCGATCACCTCGCTGTGGCTCAGCACCGCGTGGCTGTGCATGTCCCAGGTGGTCGATGTGTAGAGCGTGGCGTGGGCAAGGTCGAGGCCGGGGTAGGCGTAGCGGCATTTCTCCAGATCCACCAGCACCGCCGAACCGTCGGCGCGGACGATAAAATTGCCCGGGTGGCCGTCGAACGCGATCAGGCAGCGCGGCGGGCGCGGGGCCTGATCGCACAGCGAGCGCAGGCCCTGCAGCTGCCGCGCCACAACCCGCTCGACCATCGGCGCCACCTGCGCCCGCTCGAGGTAGCTCGCCTGGGCGGCAATTTCCTGGTGCAGGTCAAGCAGCGGATCGGCGGCGTCGAGCAGCGGTGCGCGGTCGGCGGGCGCGGGCAGCGCGAGGGCGTGCAGCGAGGCCAGCGCGGTCACGATGGCGGGCAGATCCTGTGGCAGCCGCGCCGGCAGACCCACGATGTCCTCCACCAGCAGCGCGCCACGCGGCAGCAGCAGCGAGGGCGCCAGCACGCTGTGCAGCCGCGGCGTGTGGCCGCCCTGGGCGGCGCGCTCGAAGCAGGCCCGCTGGTAGGCCAGGTTGGGTGTGGCGTCCAGCCCCATCTGGCTCTGTTTGGGGATGCGCGCCAGCCAGCCGCTGCCCGCCAGACGCACATGGTCGTGCGCCAGGCCTTTGTCGGCCAGGGGCTCCAGGGTGTGGTGCGCCAGCGGGTGGTCGGCGGCCAGCAGGGCGCGGCGCAGGGCGTCGATCTTGTGGTTGTCCATCTCAGTGCTCGGCTTGTGTGGGCGGGACCGCGTCGGACCAGATCAGCGCGCGGTGGTCAAAACCCGCCTCCAGTCCGGGCTTGATGACGTTGAAATACGGCGACACGTCGAAGTCGCGCGGGGTGAACAGGCTGTGATCGCGCACATGCAGGATCTGCCGCACACAGGCCTGGGCCTGGGTGTCGCTGCGGTACTGCTCCTCGATGCGCGGCAGGATGGGGTAGCTGACCGACTGAAACGCCTCGGCGATCAGCGTTGAACAGATGGCGCGGGTGGGGTCGCCGCTGCCCAGGGCAATCAGGTGGCGGCGCCAGTGCGCCGGCACCGGTGGCGCCGGAAGCAGGTAGCGCGCCATGTCCAGCACATGTTTGAGATCGTAAGACTCACCCAGGCGCTCGGTGGCGAAGTGGCAAATGCGCCGGATGTCGTCCGCATCCAGCCCCACCGGGCGGCAGATACGGCAATGCAGCTGGGCGAACACCGACAGCGGCGTGGCGCGCACGCCGTCGCGCAGGTCGGCCTCGACCACACAAACCGTCTCGCCGCCGGCCAAGCGCTGCGGCAGCGGGCCCACGTAGAGCCCCGCGTGCGACCAGGTGGACTGGGTCAGGTATTTGATGGCGGCGCTGATGCGCGAGGTGCCTTCGACCAGGATCACATCACCGGGCCGCAAGACAGCGCCCAGCAGGGAGAGGTCGGTCGGCAGGCCGATCGGCGCACTGTGCCCGGGGGTCCCCAGGTACGTGGCCAGCCAGTGCCCCAGCATCTGTCTCATGCACGGTTCCGTTTCAGGTTCGTCCCGACCCCGCAGAGGGACGGTTGAATGGCGCGGCTGCAATGCCAACCAGACGCCGGTGTAAGAATAGACCGCTGCCACCGACCCAACGGCAGCACGCACAAGGAAGGCCATGAGCTCCCGAAAAATCTTACTCCTGGCCGCGGTGGTCGTGGCCATCGGCGCCTTCTTCGTCTTCGACCTGGGCCGGTTTCTGAGCCTGGACTACCTCAAGCAAAGCCAGCACGATTTCGCCGCGCTCTACGCCGGCGCGCCGCTGCAAGTGGCCGCCGGCTATTTTGTGATCTACGTCGCCGCCACCGCGCTCTCGCTGCCGGGCGCCACCATCATCACCCTGGCCGGCGGGGCCATCTTCGGCCTGTTCTGGGGCACGGTGATCGTGTCGTTTGCCTCCAGCATCGGTGCCACGCTGGCGTTTCTGGTCTCGCGCTTTGTGCTGGGCAGCACGGTGGAGGCCAAGTTCGGCAAGCGCCTGGCCGAGATCAACCGCGGGGTGGAGAAGGACGGCGCGTTCTATCTGTTCACACTGCGGCTGATCCCGGTGGTGCCGTTTTTTGTGATCAACCTGCTGATGGGACTGACCCGCATGAAGGCGCGCACCTTCTACTGGGTGAGCCAGATCGGCATGCTGGCCGGCACCCTGGTCTATGTGAACGCGGGCACGCAGCTGGCGCAGATCGATTCGCTCAGGGGCATCCTGAGCCCGGGGCTGATCGGCTCGTTTGTGCTGCTCGGCATCTTCCCGCTGATCGCGCGCAAGATCGTCGAGGCGGTCAAGAAGCGCAAGGTCTATGCGCGCTGGGCAGGTGACAAACCCCGCTCGTTCGACCGCAACCTGATCGTGATCGGCGCCGGCGCCGGCGGCCTGGTGTCGGCCTACATCGCCGCCACGGTCAAGGCCAAGGTGACGCTGATCGAGGCCCACAAGATGGGCGGCGACTGCCTGAACTACGGCTGTGTGCCCAGCAAGGCGCTGATCAGAAGCGCCAAGCTGGCACACCAGATGCGCCACGGCTCGAACTACGGGCTTTCCGACACACCACCCACGTTCAGTTTCAAGGCGGTGATGCAGCGCATCCACGCCGTGATCGCCGCCATCGAGCCACACGACAGCGTGGCGCGCTACACCGGCCTGGGCGTGGAGGTGCTGCAGGGCTACGCCAAGCTGGTCAATCCGTGGACGGTGGAGATCGCGCTCAACGGCGGCGGCACCCAGCGCCTGACCACGCGCAGCATCGTGATCGCCGCCGGCGCGCGCCCGTTTGTGCCGCCGCTGCCAGGTCTGGACGATGTGGGCTACGTGACGAGCGACACCCTGTGGGACCGCTTTGCCGAGCTCGACGAGGTGCCCAAACGCCTGGTGGTGCTGGGTGGTGGCCCGATCGGTTCGGAACTGGCACAGAGTTTTGCGCGCCTGGGCTCGCAGGTGACACAGGTCGAAATGGCCCCGCGCATCCTGGCGCGCGAAGACACAGAGGTCAGCGAGCTGGCGCGCCAGGCGCTGGTGGCCGACGGCGTGGACGTGCGGGTGGGCCACAAGGCGCTGCGCTGCGAGGTGGTCAGCGGCGAGAAAACCCTGGTGGTGGAACACGCCGGTGGTGAACAGCGCATTGTCTTCGACCAGCTGCTGTGTGCGGTGGGCCGCAGCGCGCGCCTGACCGGCTACGGACTCGAAGAACTGGGCATTGCAACAAATCGCACGGTGGAAACCAACGAGTACCTGGAAACGCTCTACCCCAACATCTTCGCCGCCGGTGATGTGGCCGGGCCCTACCAGTTCACCCACGTCGCGGCACACCAGGCCTGGTACGCCGCGGTCAACGCGCTGTTTGGCGATTTCAAGAAGTTCAAGGCCGACTACTCGGTCATCCCCTGGGCCACCTTCATCGACCCCGAGGTGGCTCGCGTCGGCATCAACGAGCAGGAAGCCAGGGAGCAGAACATCAATTACGAGGTCACGAGGTACGGCATCGACGAACTGGACCGCGCCATCGCCGACAGCGAGGCACGTGGCTTCGTCAAGGTGCTCACCGTGCCGGGCAAGGACACGGTGCTGGGCGTGACCATCGTCGGCACCCACGCCGGCGATCTGCTGGCCGAGTACGTGCTGGCCATGAAACACGGCCTGGGCCTGAACAAGATCCTGGGCACCATCCACACCTACCCCACGCTGTCGGAGGCCAACAAGTACGCGGCTGGCGAGTGGAAGCGCGCCCACGCGCCGGAGAAGCTGCTGGCCTGGGTGAAGAAATTCCACGACTGGAAGCGCGGTTGAACCTGGCCGCGGCCTCCCGCTCCAACTCCCTGCCATGAAAGCGCCCATGCACAACCGACGTCACACCCTCTGCCTGCTGGCGGCCGCCGCCGGCGCCGCCCTGCTGCCGCTGGGTGCGGCCGCCCAGGCCGGTTTCGACCACCAGTACAGCGCCTGGAACACGCTGCTGAAGAAGCATGTGCGCTGGCTGCCCGACGGCAAGCAGTCGCGCGTGAACTACAAAGGTTTTGTGGCCGACCGTGCCGCGCTCATGGAGGTGCTCGCGGCCCTCAGCGCCGTGCCCCAGGCCAGCTTTGACGGCTGGAGCAAGCCCCAGCAGATGGCGTTCCTGATCAACGCTTACAACGCCTACACCGTCGAGCTCATCCTCACAAAATACCCCGACCTCAAATCCATCAAGGACCTGGGTTCGTTCATCCAGTCGCCGTGGAAGAAGAAATTTTTCACCCTGCTCGGCGCCGAGCGGCACCTGGACTGGATCGAACACGAGCAGCTGCGCCCGCGCTACCCCGAGCCGCGTGTGCACACCGCCGTCAACTGCGCCAGCATCGGCTGCCTCGCGCTGCGCGACGAGGCCTTCACCGCCACCCGGCTCGACGCCCAGCTCGAAGGCGGCATGCGCCGCTTCCTGGGCGACCCCACACGCAACCGCGTGGCCGGCGGCAAGGTCGAGGTGAGTGCGATCTTCAAGTGGTTCAAGGAAGATTTCCAGAATGGCCATCGCGGCTTCCGGCAGGTGGAAGACGTGTTCGCCGCCTACGCCGAGCAGCTCAGCAACAAGCCCGACGAACAGGCTGCCTTGCGCGCCAAGCGTCTGCCGGTGGCGTACCTCGATTACGACTGGTCGTTGAACGACGCGGGGCGCTGACCGTGCGCGCAGCGTTACTGACGGTGCTGGCGGCCACGGCCCTGGGGACGTCGTCGCTGGCCGTGGCGGATGCGCCCGCGCCGCTGCCACCCCTGCTGCTGACCAGTGGCGCGCTCGCGCCCGACTGGCGCTTTGTCGGCTTTCCCAGGAAACAGGCCGAGATCCCGCCCACCCGCTTCACCGCCGGCACGGTCGACGGCGAGCGGGCGCTGCAGGTCGCCACCGAGCGCTCCTACGGCACCTGGGTCAGCGGCTGGCGCGGGCCGGTGCCCGCGGTGCGCCTGCAATGGCGCTGGCGGCTCGACACCCCGCTCACGGGCGGAACCGGTCCGGCCGACCTGCTCGCCAAGGCCGGCGACGATGCGGCGCTCAAGGTCTGTGTGATGTTCGATCAACCGCTGGACCGTGTGCCGTTTCTGGAGCGCACCGTGCTGCGTTTCGCCCGCAGCGTGAGCGGTGCGCCGCTGCCCGCGGCCACCCTGTGCTACGTGTGGGACAGCGCGGGCGCAGCGGGTCTGCAAGGCGCCAACCCCTACACGCGGCGCGTGCGCTTCATCAGCCTGCAAGGCCGCGCGACACCGCTGGGGCGCTGGGTCGGCGAGTCGCGCGACGTGGCGCAGGACTTCGCCACCCTGTTTGCCGACGAGCTGCCCCACGGCGCGCAGACGCCACGCGAGGCCCTGCCGCCGATCACCACCGTGCTGATCGGCGCCGACAGCGACAACACCGCCAGCCACAGCCTGGGCTGGGTCGCCGATCTGCGCTGGGCACCCTGAGCTTCGGCGAGACCCCATCGGGCGCCCGCTACCATTCCAGACCATGCAAGCCACCCCCGGCATCAAGAAACTCGTGTTGCTCGGCGCCGGTCATGCCCATGTGCATGTGCTGGCGCAACTGGCCCGGCAGCGCCCCGCCGACCTGAACGTCACCGTCGTCTCGCCCTACCCGTTCCAGACCTACAGCGGCATGACGCCCGGTTTTGTTGCCGGACACTACAGCGAAGCCGAATGCCAGATTCCGCTGGAGCCGCTGGTGCGTGCCGCCGGCGCGCGCTGGATCCAGGCCCGCTGCACCGGGCTTGATGCGGCCGCGCAGACGGTGCACCTCGCGGCCGCCGGCGGCGCGCAAGAATGGCCACCCGGGCTGCACTACGACCTGCTGTCCATCGACACCGGCGCGGTGATCGACCGCCAGCGCCTGGCCGCCGAGATGCCCGGCGCGCCGGAGCACGCGCTCATCGTGCGCCCCATCGAAGCCTTTGCTGCGCTGTGGCCGCAGGTGCTGGCGCTGGCCGAGACCAGGCCGCTGTCGGTGGTGGTGATCGGCGCCGGTGCGGCCGGGCTGGAGCTGCTGTTTGCCGCCGAGCAGCGCCTCCGTCAAACGGGCCACGCGGCGCGCTTCACCCTCATCACCGGCGGCCCCGAGGCGGCTGAAAGCTACCCCGAGGGCGTGCGGGCGCGTGTGCGGCGCCAGCTCAAGCGGCGCCACATCACCGTGCTGCGGGACACCTGCGTGGGCGTGCAAGACCGCCAGGTGCTGCTGGGCAGTGGCGCCACACTGGCCTGCGACGTGCCCCTCCTGGCCATCGGCACCCACGCACCACCCTGGCTGCAGGGCAGCGGCCTGGCGCTGTCGGAACCCGGCCATGTGCTGGTCAACACGTTCCAGCAAAGCACCAGCCACCCCCAGGTGTTCGCCGCCGGTGACGTGGCGACCCGCGCCGACCGGCCACACCCCAAGAGCGGTGTGTACGCGGTGCGCGCCGGCCCGCCGCTGGCACACAACCTGCTCGCGGCCCACGCAGGCCAGCCGCTGCAGCCCCACCAACCGCCGCAGCGCACGCTCAACCTGCTGTCCTGCGGTGCCGGCCACGCCATCGGCAGCTACGGCCCGCTGAACTGGGAGGGCGGCTGGGTGTGGCGCTGGAAAGACCACATCGACCGCGCCTTCATGGCGAAGTACGCGCGGCCGGGCTGATCCGCGATGATCGCAACCGGAGGCGACGACCACCGCCCCTGGGGCGTTTTTCTGGTCTTTCTGCGCCTGGGGCTCACCTCTTTCGGTGGCCCGGTGGCCCACCTCGGCTATTTCCGCACCGAGTTCGTGGAGCGCCGCCGCTGGCTGAGCGAGCGGGCCTACGCCGACCTGGTGGCCCTGTGCCAGTTCCTGCCCGGCCCGGCCAGCAGCCAGGTCGGCATGGCGCTGGGCCTGTTGCGCGCCGGCTACCCGGGCGCCCTGGCCGCCTGGGCCGGCTTCACCCTGCCGTCGGCCATCGCACTCGTGCTGTTCGCGCTGGGCGTGGCGCAGGCCGGTGATGCGTTGCCGGCGGACGCGCTCCATGGCCTGAAGGTGGTGGCGGTGGCGGTGGTGGTGCAGGCCGTCTGGGGCATGGCGCGCACGCTGTGCCCGGACGCCGCCCGCCGCGGCTTCCTGCTGCTGGCGGCCGCGCTGGCGCTGCTGCTGCCCTCGGCCTGGGCGCAGGTGGGCGTGATCGCACTGGCCGGCGTCGCGGGCGGGCTGCTCTTCAGACCCACGGCCACCGCGCCCGACGAGCCGCTGCCGCTGCGCCTGAGCCGGCGTGCCGGTCGCGCCTGGCTGGCGCTGTTTGCCCTGCTGCTGGTGGGGCTGCCGCTGCTGGCCCAGACCGTGCACGGTCCGGCGCTGGCACTGGCCGACGCCTTCTACCGCGCAGGTGCGCTGGTGTTTGGTGGTGGCCACGTGGTGCTGCCGCTGCTGCAGGCCGAGGTGGTGCCCAGCGGCTGGGTCGGCCAGGACACGTTTCTGGCCGGTTACGGCGCCGCCCAGGCGGTGCCCGGGCCGCTGTTCACCTTCGCCGCCTTCCTGGGCGCCTCGATGCAGCACGCCCCCAGCGGCTGGACCGGCGGCCTGATCGCGCTGCTTGCGGTGTTTGCGCCATCGTTCCTGCTGGTGGCCGGCGCGCTGCCGTTCTGGGAGCAGTTGCGCCGCCAGGCGCGTGTGCAGGCTGCGCTCATGGGCATCAACGCCGCGGTGGTGGGCCTGCTGCTGGCCGCGCTGTGGACCCCGGTCATCACCAGCGCCATCCACGGCCTGACCGACGTGGCGCTGGCCGCGCTCGCGCTGGTGGCACTCATGCGCTGGAAGCTGCCGTCCTGGGCGGTGGTGCTGGGCTGCGGGCTGGCGGGCTGGGCGCTGGGTTGAAACAGGCCGCGCGCCGGCCAGGTTCAGCAGCCCAGTTGATCGGCCAGGTGCCGCAGATCCCGCGCGTGCAGCGTGTTGGCCCCGTCGGGTGACACGTCTTTTGGCTGCGCCACACCGAACTCGAACGGCCGCTCGATGTAGGCCGTCTGCAGGCCGCAGGCGCGCGCGGCGGCGAGGTCGTCCTGGTGCGCGGCGACCAGCATCACCTGCCCGGGCGGCAGATCGAAGGTCTGGGCCACGCCGAGGTAGGTGCGCGGATCGGGTTTGTAGGCCCGGAACACCTCGGCCGAGAGCACGCAGTCCCAGGGCAGGCCGGCGCGTTTGGCCATGTTGGTCAGCAGGCCGATGTTGCCGTTGGACAGGGTGCAGATCGTGAAGCGGGTCTTGAGTCGGGTGAGCCCGGCCACCGTGTCGGGCCAGGGATCGAGCCGGTGCCAGGCGCGGTTGAGGTGGGCACGCGCCGCCTCGTCCAGAGCGTCCAGGCCGAAGCCCGGCAGCAGTCCGTCGAGGATCAGGCGGTGCAGCTCGTTGATGCGGGTCCAGCCGAGCTCGCCCGAGCGCACCCGCTGCATGGCGGGCTGGTAGCCGGCGCGCCAGGCGAGCGCAAAGGCGTTGGCGTCGACCGCCGGATACAGCGCAGCCACCTCGCGCGCGATGCTGCCGTGCCAGTCGACCACGGTGCCGAAGATGTCGAAAGCAAGGATCTGGGGTGGGTTCATGGGCGGTGTTTCGGTGTCAGAGCCAGCGCCGCACGCGGGCGCACCAGGCGGCGTGGTCGGCGCCAAAACGTTCGCGCATCACACGCTCTTCGGGCCCGATCTGAAAACGGTTGATGTAGGCCACGAAGCCCAGTGGGCCGAGCAAGGCCCAGGGCGACCACAGGTACACCACCGCGGCAGAGAGAAACAGCAGCAGCCCGAGGTACATCGGGTTGCGCGTGAACCGGTACACACCGCCGGTGACAAGGGCCGCGGCGGCCCGCGGCTTCATCGGGTTGATGGTGGTGCGGGCGCGGCGAAACGCCCACAGGCCCGCCAGGTCGAAGGCCGCGCCGAGGACCACCAGCACCAGCGCAGCCGGCACGCGCCAGCCGGGCGCCGGTGGACCGGGCAGCCAGGCCGCCAGATTCCACATCAGCAGCAACACCACCAGTGCCACCACCGGTGGCGGAATGCGGGTTTCCAGCATGTGTGCGTTCATGGTTTCACCAGTCCACCAGGCTCAGACCCACCGAGGCCACGGTGCGGTGCCGGTTGTAGTCGAGCAGGTTTTCGCCGTAGCCGTTGAACAGCTGGGCGTGAAAGCGCAGGCCGCTGTCGGCCGGGCCAATGCTGCGCAGGTACTCCAGCCGCACCGAGCCGTTGCCGCTGCTGCGCAGCGAGTGGCGCAGGGTCAGGCCCAGGGTGTGCAGCGTGCGGCCGGTGCCCACACCGGTGTCGAAACTCCAGCGGCCGATGACTTCGCCACGGCCCACAAAGTTGCTGATGTCGGGGTTGTCGTCCTTGTCCGGGTCTTCGCCCACGCGCCGCCACACACGGGCCTGCAGCGTGAAGCGGTCGCCGTTGTCGGCGATCTTGTCGGCCGCGCCCATCACGTAGGTGCGGTTCCAGCTGCGCGAAAGGGGCAGGCTCTGCCCGTTGGACTGGTGCACCAGGCCGGCGGCACTCATCCGGTAGGTCCAGCCGCCCGGCAAGGCGATGAAGTGGGGAAACACATAGACCAGCTCGGGCTCGTGGTCGGTGTTGCGAAACGGGCGCGAGATGTCCTTGTTGAACAGCTGCCAGTAACTTTGCTGGGTGTAACCAAACCACAGCGAGTCGCGCAGCGGGTCGCTGCCGCTGCGCAAGGCGCCACTGAGGATTTTGGTGCGCACGCTCAAGTTGACCCGGAGCTCGCCCGGCTGGTAATGGACCTCGGCTGCCGGCGTGTGCCCGGCGGCTGGCGAGCTGGGCAACCGGTTCACCGACGTGCCGCCACTCAGGGACAACGACACCGGCCGGTAGGCGCGCAGCTCGAAGTTGTCGCGGGCGACCGCGTCTTCCAGATCCCAGAAACGGGTGATCTCGCTGGGCTGGGCGCTGGCGCGCTGGGCCGCCGAGGTTGCGGGCGCAGGCGCCTCCGACGCAGCATTCGGCGCGTAGGGCAACGGGGGCGGGCTCTGGAGCTCGACCGGGTTGGCAAACTGGCGCGCCTTCTGATCAAAACAGGCCAGACGCTCGGTGTTGTCACTGACCCCGGCACAGTCGAGCCAGTCGCTGGCCAGGGCGGGGCCGGCCAGGCTGGCCAGCAGCCAGGCCGCGGCCAGCGGGGGGCGGAAAAAAATCATGCGCGATGGTAGAACAGCCCGGCGATGCGCCCGGTGCTGTTGCAGATGGATACCGCTGCCGGAAAAATCAGGCGCCCCACCAGGCGCTGTGCAACGCCTTCGCCAGCATCGACAGGCCCAGCAGAATCAGGCCGACAAAAAACCAGCGGCGGAACGCGGTGGGCGAGATCTTCTGGCGCAGGCGCTGGCCGGCGAACATACCGGCCACCGAGGGCAGGATGGCCAGCAGCGATCCGGTGGCGGTCGACACGCTGTACTGGCCCGACGCCGCCAGCGCCAGCGCCAGGGCGGTGGTGGAAACGGTGAAGGACAGGCCCAGTGTCTGGATGAGTTCGTCGCGCTGCAGCCCGATCGCGTTGAGGTAGGGCACCGCGGGAATGGCAAAGACCCCGGTTGCACCCGCGATCAGGCCGGTGACCAGGCCCACCAGCGGCGACCAGCGGGCCTGCGCGGCCGCAGAGACCTGAAAACCCCGACCCCACAGACCGTACACGCCGTAGCCCAGCAAGATGGCACCGAGGGCAGCACGCGCCAGACCGGAGGACGTGCCGGTGAGCACACCGATGGTGAGCGCGGTGCCCACGGCCACACCGACCATCATGGTGGCCAGGCGCCGCGCGAGCGCCGGCAGGGCCGGTCCCGCCAGCATCTGCCAGACGTTGGCCACCAGCGAAGGCACGATCAGCAGGGCCGCCGCCCCGGCCGGTGGCAGGACCAGACCCAGCAAGGCGATGGCGATGGTGGGGAAACCCATGCCAACCATGCCTTTGACCAGGCCCGAGAGCAGGAAAACGACGCCGATGTACAGCGTGAGGCTCAGGCTGTCTGGGGACATGGGTGAAGACGCTGGATGAAAATCGTCGGCGCTGCGGACCAGCACCGGCGAGCGGGCACCGCGCCGTCAGGCGCCGTGCTGCGGTGGGCTCAGTCCACCATGAGGCGCACGCCGTCCTGGCCCCCGGCCACGATCTCGCCCACCTCGGCGGCGGCCGCAAAACCGTGGCGTGCAAACACCGCCAGCACCTCGGCCACCGCCTCGGGCGCGCAGGCCACCAGCAGGCCGCCGCTGGTCTGCGGGTCACTCAGCAAGGCCTGGTCGACCGGCTGCAGCCCGGCCCCGAGCTTCACTTCGGCACCAAAGGCGGCCCAGTTCCGGCCCGAGGCGCCGGTCACCATGCCCTGGGCGGCGAGCTCGCGCACACCGGGCAACAAGGGCACCCGGTCCATCTGGATATGGATCGCCGCTTTGGCGCCGCGCGCCATCTCCAGCGCATGACCGGCCAGGCCGAAACCGGTGATGTCGGTCAGCCCATGCACACCGGCCAGCGCCGCGAGATCGGGTCCGGGGGTGTTGAGCTGGGTGGTGTTGGCGATCATCTGCGCGTAGCCCTCGGCGCTGAGTGCGTCCTTCTTGAGCGCGGCTGACAGCACCCCCACGCCAAGCGGCTTGCCGAGGATGAGGCGGTCGCCCAGCCGGGCGTCGCCGTTGCGCTTGACCCGCTTGGGGTGCACCAGGCCGATCGCGACCAGGCCGTAGATCGGTTCGACCGAGTCGATGGTGTGGCCACCCGCGATCGGGATGCCGGCCTCGCGGCAGATGCTCTGGCCACCTTCAAGAATTTTGCCGATGGTCTCGGTGGACAGCACATTGACCGGCATGCCCACCAGGGCCAGCGCCATGATGGGTGTGCCGCCCATGGCGTACACATCGCTGATCGCGTTGGTGGCGGCGATGCGGCCGAAGTCGTACGGATCGTCGACGATGGGCATGAAGAAATCGGTGGTGGCGATCAGCGCCTGCTCGTCGTTGAGCTGGTAGACGGCTGCGTCGTCGGCGGTCTCGATGCCCACCAGCAATTCCTTGGGAATGGGCATGGCGCTGAGGCCCTTGAGGATCTCGTTGAGCACGCCGGGCGCGATCTTGCAGCCGCAGCCGCCGCCGTGCGAGAGACTGGTGAGGCGGGGTTGGGTGGCGGCGCTGGGGGTGGGTGCGTTCATGGGGGCTCCGGTGGGCGTGGCAGGGGAACGGTGAGATGCCATGGGGAATCGTGTTGGTGGGGATGCGTGTCAGGTCGCCGCGCCGGGCAGGCCCGCCAGCGCCTGCAACAGGTGGTGGCGCTCGGCATCGCGCTGAAACAGCGGCGCGCGCGACGCACATTGTGCTTGCAGCCGCGCCAGCGTGCTGGCGGGCGCAGCCATGTCCGCACGGCAGTCGCGCAACAGGCGCAGCAGCGCGCCCACGTCGCCGGGCGGAAAGTAGCCGTCGTAGCCCGCGCCCAGCATGCCGACGTTGCCCGCGATCCGCGAAGCCAGCACCGGCGTGCCGCTGAGCACCGCTTCCATGATCACGTGGGCGCCGCCTTCCATCTGGCTCGGGTGCAGCAGCAGGTGGGCGCGCTGGATGCGATCGCGCGCGCTGGCGTGTGACACGCCGCCGAGCCAGCGGTAGTGTGGGCACGCGGCCTGGGTCTGGCGTGCCGCCTCGCCCAGCGCGGGATCCAGTGCGTGGCCCAGGTGATCGATGTGGATGCCCTCGCCGGGCGCCAGCGCACACGCGGCGGCCCACACCGTCTGGGGCGATTTCTCGGCGCGCAGATGTCCCACCACCACCACACGCAGGTGCCGGGCCGTCTTGTCCCGTGTGGCGCGCGGGGTGCTGGACTGGAACACCACGCGGCATTTCTCGCGCAGCGACTCGGGCAGGGCCAGCGGCCCCTGCTCCTGCAGCACGATCAGGCGCTGCGCCAGCGCCAGCGAGCGCTGGGCGGCCGCGTCGCTGGTGATGTCGCGGTAGAGATCGGTGCCGGTGAGCGCCACCACCAGGCCTCGGCCCGGGCGCAGGCGCGCCCAGGCGGCGATCGAATCGGCCGAACGCCGGGCGTGCAGCGCCAGCAACAGGTCGTCGCCGGCGTCGCCTTCACCCTGTCCGGTCCACTGCCGGCTCAGGCGAACCCGATAATGGCCAGACAGCAGCTGCGCCCAGCGACGCGCGGTCTGCCAGTTGCCGTTGTTGGCGTCGGCCAGCGCCGGGGTGACGATGCAAAGAGAGGGTTTGACCATGGGCATGGCACAAGGATCACACAACATGGTGTCGGCGGCGCACGCGGCACGCCAGGCCGACAAGGCCACGCTGGAGCAGCTGTTGCTCGACGCGCGCGAGCGCACACTGCGCCTGTTCGCCGCCTACGAGGCCGCGCTCGGCCCCGATCTGCGGGTGCCCTGCACACCCGAGCTCAACCTGCCGCTGTGGGAGATCGGCCACATCGGCTGGTTTGCCGACTGGTGGATCGCCCGCAACCCCGATCGCGAGCGCGGCGCGCACGCCGACCCCGACCTGCCGCGCACGCAGCCGCACCAGGCGGAGCGCGGCGCCGCAGCCGACAGTCTCTACAACTCCAGCACCGTGGCACACGACCGCCGCTGGCAGCTCGACCTGCCCGACGCTGCCGCCACCCGCGAGCACCTCGCCGCCAGCCTGGCCGACACCCTGGCGCTGCTGCAGACCGCGGCCGAGGACGACGACGGCCTGTATTTTTTCCGCCTCGCGCTGTTCCACGAAGACATGCACGCGGAGGCCGCGGTCTACATGGCGCAGACCCTGGGCTTCGACCCGGGAGAAGCCTTGCGACCGCCCGAGCGCCTCGGTGCGCCGAGCGCGCAGACGGTCACCCTGCCCGCCGGCAGCTGGACCCTCGGCCTGGACGGCCCGGGGTTTGTGTTCGACAACGAGCGCGGCGCCCACCCGGTGCCGGTGCCCGCCTTCGAGATCGACACCGAGGCGGTGCGCTGGGCGCGTTTCCTGCCTTTTGTCGAGCAAGGTGGTTACCGCGAGTGCGCCTTCTGGAGCGAAGCCGGCTGGCGCTGGCTGGCGCAGACCGGCGCCACAGCGCCGCGCCACCTGCGCCACAGCGGCCAAGGCTGGCAGCAGCAGCGCCGGGGCGACTGGCTGGCGCTCAACCCGCAAGATGCGGCCTGCCACCTCAGCGCCTTTGAAGCCCAGGCCTGGTGTGCCTGGGCCCGCCGGCGCCTGCCGACCGAAGCGGAATGGGAATGCGCCGCCCACACCGCGCCCGCCTGGTCCTGGGGCGAGGTCTGGGAATGGACCGCAAGCCCGTTTGCGCCCTACCCTGGTTTTGTCGCCCACCCCTATGTGGACTACTCGCGGCCCTGGTTCGACGGCCGGCCGGTGCTCAAGGGCGCCAGCGCCGCGACCGTGCCGCGGATGCGCCACCCCAAATACCGCAACTACTTCCCCCCGGAACGCAACGACCTGCTGGCCGGCTTTCGCAGCGCAGCCAGTCTCTAGCCCCCACGCTGCGCCGCTGCGCGGGTCGCTGCCCCCCAAGGGGGCCGGGCCAACCTTGGGAGCGGCCCGGCGGCTGGCCCGTTGCCCCCACGCTGCGCCGCTGCACGGGTCGCTGCCTCCCAAGGGGGCCGGGCCTGCCTTGGGAGCGGCCCGGCGGCTGGCCCGTTGCCCCCACGCTGCGCCGCTGCGCGGGTCGCTGCCATCCAAGGGAACGGGCACTTTCAACCCGGTGCCCAGAACACACTGAACCAGCCCTGGGCGTCGGTCCAGTGTTGTGCTGGCCCGAAACCCGCTTCGCGCAGCAGCACCACAAACGCCTCGGGTGTCCACTTGTGCGAATTCTCGGTGTGGATGCGCTCGCCCGCCGCAAACACCCGCTCGCCACCGGGCCAGCGCACCGTCTGGGCGCTGCGCGCCTGCAGGTGCATCTCGATGCGCGATTCGGCCGTGTGGTACAGGCCCACGTGGTCCCAGGCGGCGGGCGCGAAGTTGGTGCCCAGCGCGCGGTTCACGTTGAGCAGCAGGTTGCGGTTGAAGGCCGCGGTGACGCCCAGTGCGTCGTCGTAGGCGGGCTCCAGCACCGCAGCGGATTTCACCCGGTCCACCCCGATCAGCAGCCCGCCGCCCGCGCCGCCGGCGGCACACAGCGCATGTGCCTGACGCAGCAGGGCCAGCGCCTCGTCGGGAGAAAAATTGCCGATGCTTGAACCGGGGTAGAACACGGTGCGCGGGGCCTGGGCCGCGCCGGCACCGGCCAGCCAGCACTGCGCCGTGTCGGGCAGCGCGAGCTGCGCCGAAAAATCCAGCCCCAGGCCCAGCATCGGCAGGTCGGGGTGGCGCTGCTGCAAGGCGCACAGGCTTGCGCGCAGGTAGTCCACCGAGATGTCCACCGCCACATAGGCCGCGGGCTGCAGCGGCGCGAACAGGCCAGCCGCCTTGGCACAGCTGCCCGCGCCCAGGTCGATCAGCACCGTCCCTGGCGAGACGGCACGCGCGATGTCGGTGGCGTGCTGCAAAAAGATGGCCGCCTCGGTGCGGGTCGGGTAGTACTCCGCGAGCTCGGTGATGGCGTCGAACAGGCGCGAGCCCAGCGCGTCGTAAAAAAACTTCGGCGCCACGCGGGCCGGCGTGAGCAACAGACCGGCCAGCAGCTCGGCGCGCACTTCCTCGCGGTCCGCCTGATGTTCCTGGATGAGGTGGGGTTGGGGCGTATCGATGGGCATGGGCAGTGAACGTGGTGGCGGCGCTCCGCGTGTGACCCGCAAGGTGGTCAGCGCGGTCGCGCAAAAAGCATGCGCTGGTTGTAACCGCATTTCCGCCCCATGCCATGACGCACCGGAAAGCCCCTGGCCGGCCGCTGCGCATCACGCACCCCGCCACCCGGTCGACCACTGCGTCTACGATGCGCCATGCCCAACTTCCCGCTCCAGTTCCCACTCACCCACGGACAGGCCTGGACCGTGCTGGGCGGCGCCATCCTGCTCGA
Organism: uncultured Hydrogenophaga sp.; assembly: GCA_964424415.1. Taxonomy (GTDB): domain Bacteria; phylum Pseudomonadota; class Gammaproteobacteria; order Burkholderiales; family Burkholderiaceae_C; genus Hydrogenophaga. The sequence goes on along the minus strand of CAYRIT010000030.1, from coordinate 6,536 downwards.
AGTCGCAGGCACGACCTGCATGCGCCTGTCCGAGGGATTCACCCGCCTCACGCCCTCGGTGCTGATTTTTGTTTTCTACGCCCTGTCCTTTGGCCTCAACACCCTGGTGATCCGGGTGCTGGGCCTGAGCGTGGTCTATGGCGTGTGGTCGGGCGTGGGCACGGTGCTGACCGCGATGATCGGCGTCTGGTACTTCAAGGAGCCGGCCACCACCGTCAAGATGATGAGCGTCGGCCTGATCGTCATCGGTGTGATGGGCCTGCACTCGGCCTCGCGGGTGCCGGTGGCGTGAGGCTCCAGGCGCCTCAGCAACAGACAGGCCCATGACCGACAACGACCGGTCCATCGCGCTCTACCGCGACAAGGCGGCCGACTACGACGCCTCGGCCGCGTACACCATGCCGTTGCGCCGGCGCACCATCGCGCTGCTGCAACTGCAGCCCGGCCAGACCGTGCTCGACGTGGGTGCGGGCACCGGCCTGTCCTATGCGCTGCTGCGCGAGGGTGTGGGCGAATCGGGCCGCGTGCTGGGTTTCGAGCAAAGCCCCGAGATGTTTGCGATGGCCCAGGCGCGGCTGGCGCGCGAGCGCTGGACGAACGTGTGGCAGGTCAACGCGCCGGCCGAAGCGGTGCAACTGCCCACCACCGCCGATGCGGCGTTGTTCAACTACACCCACGACATCTGCCGCACGCCCGAGGCGGTGGTCAACGTGCTGCGCCAGCTCAGGCCGGGCGCCCGGGTGGCGATGTCCGGCATGAAATTTTTTCCTGGGTGGACCGGGCCGTTGAACCTGCTGGCCTGGCTCAAGAACCGCCCCTACAACGCCCGGGCCGCCGACCTCTGGACGCCCTGGAATCTGGTGGCCGCGCGCTGCGATGGCTTTCAATGGCAAAGCACACAGTGGGGCATGGGCTACATCGCCAGCGGCACCGTTCGAGGAGAGGTCGCGTGAACACCGTCCCCAGGCCCAAGCGGTTTCTACCCTCGCACAGCACTTCGCCAAGTCAACAGGCTGCTGCTGGCACGCGACGTGTGAAACGCCATAGAGCACATCAAACCTGGTGCAGCGCGCGCAAGCGATCTCCCTGCGCCAGCGCCTCGCGGTAACCCGCGGCGATCGCGCGCTCGCGGAACGCGCGCGACAGGCTGACCCAGTAGCCGAAGTCGGGCTTGAGCACCAGGTCGGCGGCGCTGGCGTCCGCATCAATCAGCGCCTTCTTGCGCAGATCCGAGTCGTGGTATTCCTCGGCACCGGGCGGCGTGTGGTCGAGGTGGGCCGAGGCATCGACCGCCAGAACCACCTGCGCACCGAGCGCGCGCGCCAGGCGCACCGGCAACGGGGTGGTCCAGTCGGGGTCCACATAACGCTCGCCGCGGATGCGCACCGGGGTGAACCGGCCTTCGATCGCACTCGACGCCTGCACCGCCAGACCCGCGTCGCCGGCGGTGAAGGCCACCGCCACGCCGTCGCGCTGGCGCGCGGCCACACAGGCCATGGCACGCGGCAGGCGCTCCAGCCGGGCCGGGTGTGTGTGCTCGCGCACCAGGTCGGCGATCGCGGCGCCACTCAGCCATTCTTCTTCTCCCCAGGCCAGGCGCAGCAGCGACAGCGGCTGCAAGTCCAGCGCCAGGGCTTCGATGTCGCGCCCATTCATCCCCGCGGCGTACAGGCAACCGACCAGCGCACCGGCCGAGGCGCCGACGATCAGGTCGGGCGCCAGGCCCAGTTCATCGAGTGCTTTGAGAACACCCACATGCACAAAACCTCGCGGCCCGCCCGAGCTGAACACCCAGGCGATGCGGGGTGCGTGCGAGAGGGCAGCGGCCCGGGGTGCGTCCGGACCGTTGTGGTCGCGGTCGGGATGCAGGGTGCAGGCGGTGAGCGCGGTGGCGGCACCCGCGAGCAGCAGACCGCGACGCGTCAGCCGCAGGGGCGCCATGGCGCCATCAGGGGCGGGCCGCTTTGGCCGCCGCCACTTCGCGGGCCAGCTCTTCCCCGCTCTTGTAATGCGGCACCCGCAGCACCAGGCGTTTGGCGCGCTGGATGAAGCTGTTGCTGCCCTGCACCTCCTCGGCCCAGTACCGGTTGGCCAGCGCGAGGTTGGCTGCTTCGTTGAGCTCGAAAGCGTCTTTGCTGCCCTGGCCACCGAAGATGTAGAGCTTGCCGCCGATGAGCTTCCAGGTGTCGGCATCACCGCCCCAGGGAATGCCGTAGGCGATGCCGTTGGCGCAATAACCGCCGAACTGCGGCAGATAGCGCTGCGGCGACTGGTCGAACTGTGACTTGTGGTCTGCGCTGGCAAACCAGAAGCTCACGCCCTCGTAGCTGCTCCGGTGGTCGGCACTGCCGGGGCGGTAGGCGCCGTCGGTGAAATAGGCCACCACGTCGGCGCCCTTGAGCATGACGCGCTGCTCGGGCGGAATCTCGACCGCGTTCACCGGCTTGAGGCTGCCGGAGGGGTTCTGGGCCGACATGGCGCCACAGCCTGCCAGCCCACCGGCCAAGCCACCGACCAGGGCCAGCGCGGTCAGCGAACGGACAAGGCGGGGGTCTGTGATTTTCATAAGACGAACTCTTCGGGTTGGGATTGGGGTTGGGCTGGTGACAGCGGAGGGGCAAGGGCCGAAGACCTCGAGGACGCGGGAGCCGGCGAAAGCTCCGACACCGTCTGATCGGTCAGCGACGCAGAAAGTTCGGCGTAGGGCGCAGGCCAGCCGAGCAGCGCGCTGGCGGCCTCGCAGTGCGCGCGCAGGTCGGCCGCATCGCGCCCGCCCAGGTGGGTGATGCCGTAGCGGTAACTGCCCAGCCACTTGAAATCGCGGGCGATCGACCCGGCCGATTTGGCGTACCGGAACAGCAGTGCGTCCGGGTAGGTCTGGGTGAAGGCGCGGGTCTGCGCGGCGCTGGGCAGGTGCACCCGCTGCGCGGGGTCGAAGGCGCGGTAGACAAAGCTCGCGGCCGCCCCCGCCGTGGGCACAACGCGCCGCGCGCCGGCCGGGTCGCGCCCGTGGGCCAGCGCCAGCGCCATCGCGTGCAGATCGATACCGAGCACGCGCCGGTACAGATCGGAATACTGCGAGGCCATGCGCGGATTGAATTCGATCACCGTCAGCCGGTCGATGGCCGCATCGTAAAAAAACTCCATGTTGAACAGCCCGTGGGTGAAGCCCACCGCGGCCAGAAAACGCCGCGCCACGTCGAGTGCGCGCGCCTGCACCGCCGCAGGCAGCTGAGTGGGCAGCTGGTGGCGCATGAAGGCCTGGGTGCCCGGGTACATGATGGCGTCGACCACACCCACCGCGTGGACCTGACCCTCGAACACATAACCGTCGAGGTTGAACTGGTCGGCCTGCACCGGCGCCTCCAGCAGCATGTGGTGCGCGCTGGGCAGATCGGCCCCCAGGCGGGCACGTGCCAGGCGCTCGAAGGGCTCCACCAGGCGGCGGATCACCCACAGTTCCCAGGCGCCAAAGCGGGTGTGGTGGTGCAGCGCCTGGTGGTTGTCAACCCGGCGCGCCAGCACCGAAAACGCAGCCTTCACCGGCTTGACAAAACGCGGGTAGTCCAGCCCCTGGGGGACGGGCGCGCCGTATTCGGCGTCGAGCAGCGCGAAATCCAGATTGGCCTCGGGCGCCACGCGCTGCAGCACCTGGCGCGCGCAGAACTTGTGCTGGCAGGCCAGGATGGCGTTGACCGGTGTGCCCGGCCAGCCCATGCGCTCGGCCAGCAGCGCGGCTGCCAGGGCACCGAACTGCTCGTGGTGCGACGTCACCGCCTGCCAACCCCGGCGGCGCGCACGCCGCGCCAGACCGGCGACATAACGCTCCAAGTCGAACCAGGCCAGTCGCGCGTTGCTCGGGAAGCTGAACAGGTCAAAGCCCGAGCGGTCGAGCGCCATGCCTTGCCCGGCGTTGGCCTCGGCCGCTGCGCGCGCATGGCCGATGGCGTCCCAGTCGTGGTCGAACAGAATCAGCGTGCGGGGGGCTTGTGGCATGGGCGTGGAAGCGAATGTGAATCCCGGTACACCCAAGGGTAATGCATGTGCCGAAGTGCTCGGCAGCAGGCGTTTGCGCCTGGGTGCCTGTGCGGGCGTCGCGCGGCCAACCCCGTTTTACACACCACCGCCCTGCTGCTGCCACTCAGCGCGGCAGCAGGCGCAGCAGCTCGCCGTTGCGCTCGTCGGTCAGGAGGTAGATGAAGCCGTCGGGGCCCTGGCGCACATCGCGCACGCGCTGGTTCAGGTCTGGCAGCAGACGCTCCTCTTTCACCACCTTGGCGCCGTCGAGCGTGAGCCGCGCGAGGTAGCGGAACTTGAGGGAGCCCAGCAGCAGGTTGCCGACCCAGTCCTTGCCATAACGTTCGCTGCTCACAAACGCCAGGCCCGAGGGCGCAATCGACGGGATCCAGTGGTGCAGCGGCTGCTCCAGGCCGGGCCTGGCGGTGATGCCCTCGCCGATCGCGCCGCCACCGTAGTTTTCCCCCTGGGTGATCACTGGCCAGCCGTAGTTTTTGCCGGGCTCGGGGCGGTTGATTTCGTCGCCACCCTGTGGGCCGTGCTCCATCTCCCACAACCGGCCATCGGGGCCGATGGCCAGGCCCTGCGGGTTGCGGTGGCCCAGGCTCCAGATCTCGGGTTGGGCGCCGGCGGTGTTCACAAACGGGTTGTCACGTGGCACGCTGCCGTCGGGCCGCACACGCACCACCTTGCCGTGGTGGTTGTCCAGCGTCTGGGCGTCGACCATGCGCTGGAAGCGCTCGCCCAGCGCCAGAAACAGATGGCCATCGGCGGTCTGCGCGATGCGGCAACCGAAGTGCAGCCGGCTGGCAAATTTGGGCTTCTGGCTGAAGATCACGCGCACCTGTTCCAGCCGGCGCGCATCGGCCGACAGCACCGCCGATGCCATGGCGGTGGAATTGGCAGAGCCAGTGACCGCGGGCTCGGCGTAACAGAAATACAGGGTCCGGTTGCGCGCGAAATTGCGATCGGTGATCAGATCGAGCAGGCCGCCCTGTCCCTGCGCCACCACCTGCGGCACACCGGCCAGCGGCGCACTGAGCTGGCCATCGGACTCGACCACGCGCATGCGCCCGGGCCGCTCGGTCACCAGCATGCGGCCGTCACCGATGAACGCCACCGCCCAGGGATGCTCCAGCCCGCGCGCCACCACCTCGGTGCGCACCGTGGGCGTCTGAGCAGCGGCCAACGCGGGCGACAGGCCGGCGGCAAGTCCAAACGCGGCGGTGAAAAGGGCCATTTTCATGGCGAAGGTCCCGTCAAGTGACCGATGTCCATGGCCCGATCAGCCCAGGGGGCGAACACCAAAAAGGGCTGCGTGCCACCAGAAAACAAACAACAGGTAGACCCCCAGGCCACCGACCACGGCGATGGCATCGTTGACCACCCGCGGCGGACCCAGCGGCAGCGGGCGCAGCAGGCCCGCTGCCGCGCGCCGTTTGACCGAGATGCGGTCCGCCACCGCCCACAACAAAAACCCGCCGAACAGCAACAGATCGGCCAGTGTGCCCCCGGTGGCCGACTGGCCCAGCAGATGCGCCAGCGCCCAGAGCTTGACCGCCAGCAACATCGGGTGCCTGGTGGTGCGCTGGATGCGCCCAGGCAGGTAGGCTGCAAACAGCATCACGAACACCGGCAGCATCAGCAGCGCCGTCAGGTGGCGAAACCCACCAGGGAGGCTGTAGACCACCACCGGGGCCTGGCGCGCCAGCCCGTAACCCCAGACGATCACCACGAGGCCGGCCAGGGCGACCAGCGAATACAGCCCCTTCCAGGGTCCTTCACCCAGCCGCTGCGCCCAGCGGTCGCGCGCGCGAGGCGCCACGATGGCCACCGAATGCACGCCCAGAAAAAGCACCAGTCCCAACAACAGCACCGCCATGTTGCGCTCCTTGATGAAAGTTATTGAGGCAGGCCCGGCGCAAGACCTCGGCGCTCAGGCGCTCGCGCGCTGCGCCGAGGCCGGCAGGCCGAACACGCGGTCGAAACACCAGGTGAACACCACCGTGTAAACCAGAAAAAACAGCAGGATGCCGATGTCGGCCACCAGCGCCTGCCACAGCGAAATGTCGAGCCAGATCGCCATCACCGGCACCAGGATCAGCGCCAGCCCGCCCTCGAACCCCAGGCCATGTGCGACCCGCCGCCGCCAGGAACGCCCGGCCTCGGCCTGTTTCGCCTCCCATCGCTCGAACAGCGCATTGAAGCCGTAGTTCCAGGCCAGCGCAATGGTCGACATCAGCAGCGTGAGCGCGATGGTCGACCACGGCGAGCGGCCGAACAGCCAGGTCAGCATGGGCGCCACAAACGCCAGCGCCAGGACTTCGTACAGCACCGCCTGCAACACACGGCGGATTTTGGGTGAGAGGGAAACTGCCATAGGGAGCCAATTGTGCCCGGGTGCGGGCAGGCTTCAGCGGCGCCGGGCAACCCAACCCAGGGCATTGATGGCCCAGCAAAAAGGGCTTGCACGGTCTGTCGATGCAAGCCCTGAAATCCCATGCTGGCGGAGGCTGTGA
>CAYRIT010000029.1:10491-29990 GCA_964424415.1 uncultured Hydrogenophaga sp. | reverse complement strand
GAGCAGCAGCTGGGCGAGAAGAAGGTGGAGGTCACGTTCACCGATGCGCTGCGCAAGCACCTCGCCAAGAAGGGCTTCGACCCCTTGATGGGTGCACGCCCGATGCAGCGTCTGATCCAGGACACGATCCGCCGTGCCTTGGCCGACGAGCTGCTGTTCGGCCGCCTGACCGATGGCGGCCGCCTGACGGTGGACCTGGAAGTGAAGACGGACGAGAAGGGCGCCGAGACCACCGACGTCAAGCTCGACATCCAACCGCTGCCCAAGAAAGAGGGCAAGGCCAAGCCTGCCGAGGAAGCGGCGGCGGCTGACTGATGTTTGACCGCTGCCCGCATGAAGAAGCCCGGTGATGCCGGGCTTTTTCCTTGGGAGCGGGACGGGCTTGCCCATCAACCAGGGCCGGCTACTTCGTGGGATCGCCCATGGCGCACGGATTCCAGCGGCAAGGTCCGATTTGCTCGCGGAAGCTCGTCGGAACCGATGGGCAAGCGGTGTCTAACCGGGACAGCGCGTTTTATGGAGGAATGCCCAGAACCAGCGCGCAGAGCACCGGTGCGATGCGCTGGATCAAGGCGGGGATTTCCTGGGCAGTGGGGCCCGTGTACGAGAGCACAGCGCCGCTGTGGGAGCGCCCCACGCCATACATCGACAGGGGAATCAAGGTGACACCGCGCTCGGCGCAGGCCCGCGCCACCCGCTGATCATCCACATCGGCGGGAAACCCCAGGGTGAGGTGTACGCCACGAGGCCCGCCGAGCAGGCGCAGACGCGAGTCGGGCGCCATGCAGGCCGGCAAGGCCTCGTACAGGCTTCGCACCAGGGCCTCGCGCCGTGCACCGTATTCCTGTCGCAGCAGCCGCACATGCGAGGCATAGTTCCCCTCCGAAATGAAACGTCCCATGGTGGTTTGCAGCAACTGGTCGCCGTCCCGGTCGAAATCGGCGCCAGCGGCACCAAACAGCTCAGCCAGACGCGTCGGCACGACGATGAACCCCAGCCGGATGCCCGGGAACATGGTCTTGCTGAAACCGCCCAGGTAGATCACGCTGTTGCCCGAGCCGGTGTCGGCGTCCATGCCTTGCAAAGCAGGGTAGGGCTCGCCATTGAAGCGGAACTCGCTGTCGTAATCGTCTTCGAGCAACAGCACGCCATGGGTGCGCGCGTAAGCCAGCCATTGCTCGCGCCGCTCGATCGACATGACGGCGCCCGTGGGGAATTGGTTGGACGGTGTGAGGTAGGCCAGACGGGGTGCCTCTTGCTCTGGCGCCGGCTCCGGGGGCACCAAGGCGCCCTCGGCATCCACCGCGAGCCCTTGCGGATGCAGTCCCAGGGCGGCCAAGGCCCGGCTGGCACCCCAGTAGCAAGGATCTTCGGTCCACACGGGCGCGCCGGTATCGGTCAGCAGTTTGCCAATCAGCGTCAGCGATTGCGCGGTACCGTCGGTGATGATCACCTGCTGGGCCTCACAGCGCACGCCGCGTGTGGCGCGCACATGCCGCACGATGGCATCGCGCAATGCAGCAGCGCCCCCTGGTGGCCCACTGCGCAAGACCTGGCCACCCAAGTCGCGCACGGTTTGCGTGAGCACGCGGTTCCAGGCGGCCAGAGGAAACAGATCCTCAGAAAACAGCCCTGGGCAGAAGGGCTGTTCGATCCAGAAGCTGTGCATGGGATCGGACGAATAGTGCAGCCCCCGGTTTGACAGGCGCGGCGGCGTGGAGACGGTGTTGTCGTTCGAAGGCGTGCGAAGCGCTTGACCGCTGAGGTGTTCCGGCACCACCTTGCACACGTAGGTTCCCGAGCCTTGTCCCGACACCACAAAACCCTCTACCTGCAGCTGGGTGTAGGCCGCCATCACCGTGTTGCGCGCGACGCCCAGCTGCTGTGCAAAGTCTCGGGACGCGGGCAGCCGGTCGCCCGCTCGAACCACACCTTGAAGGATCGCGTCGCGCAATCCCTGCGCGATGGTGATGCCCAGCGGTGCTGTGGGTGAGCCGGTTCGGCGCCGCCGGATCCACTCAGCCAGCGAGTCCGTCGATGGTTTGAAACTCATGTGGGGCACTCCGCAAGCGAGACCCGATGGCGAAGTGGCTCACCCCATTGGTCAGGAGTGGCGCACCGGAGGGCGGTCGAAAATTTTAGTATGGGCAAAGGACAAATCATCAACCGACCATCAACATGACCACCGACAAATCCTGTTCAAAAAGACTATTGGATGCCGCAGAAAAACTGGATGCCAGGGTGATCGAATGCGCGATGGGCGACTTCACATCGCTGGCCCGGGGCAAAAGCCTGAGCGTTGGCGAGTGGGTGGATCAAGCCGGGTGCAAGCTGCCCACGGTATTGCTGGGTATGGGGGTGACTGGAGGCGCGCCCGCTGAGATCTTCGGCCCATTGTTGCCCAAGGCCTATGCTGACATGCATCTCGTCCCCGATCTCGATACCCTGGTTGTCCGCCCCGGCCGCCCCGGCGAGGCCACCGTGCTGTGCGACCCCTGTGGTGCCTGGTGGTCATCGTCACTGGGTCGCGAGGTCGATGCGAGTGAGTTCTCCCCTCGGGCTGTCTTGAAGAAGGTCTTGAAGACCTACGACGCGCAAGGATTGACGGCCAGGGTCGCCCCGGAACTGGAGGTCTTCTTCCTGCAGCGCGCGGGCGATGGTGTGACCAGTGCCCGTGCACACCCCCAATCGCCTGCACGCGAGTCGGCCTGCGAGCAGTACTCGCTTGAGCGCACGGCCCATTTCGAACCCTTCTTCGACGAGCTTTACGCGGGCTGCATGGCCTGGGGCATTCCGCTCTCGGGCCATTTGCACGAAGCGGCCTTCTCGCAGTTCGAGATCAACTTTCTGCCGGGCGCCCCTTTGCAACAGGCCGACGCCGTGTTTCGCTTCAAGCGCCTGGCCCGCGAAATCGCTGCGCGCCATGGTTTTCTGGCCAGCTTTGCGGCCAAACCCTTCATTGACCAGCCGGGCACGGGCATGCATTGGCACTTCAGTGTTCAGAAGACCGATGCCGCGTATGCCGACTGGCCTCATCTGTTCGCCACGCCCTCGGGAGAGGTCACGCTGGAGCTGATGCACTTCCTCGGTGGTCTGCAAGCCCACACGCCCGCAGCCATGGCGCTGTTTGCGCCATTCGACATGTCGTTTGATCGCATCACGATCAGCGATTCCTCCCCCACCCATGCCGACTGGGGGCACGACGATCGCCACGCGGCGTTCCGCATTCCCGCCTCCCGTCCACAGGCGGTCCGGGTGGAAAACCGCTTGCCGGGCGGCGATGCCAATCCCTACCTCACGGTGGCGGCCACCTTGGCCTTTGGCCTCGCCGGGCTGGCGGCCCGGCAATCACCGGTCGAGGGAAAGCACGCGGCGTTCGCTTTGCCGCGCGATCTGCCCAGCGCGCTCGACCGGCTGGACAGCAGCCAGGCCGTGCGCGATCTGTTGGGCGCCCCCCTGGTGGATCTCTTCGTTGCGCTCAAGCGCCATGAGCACCAGGAACGCCAGTCCTGCGCGCAGCCGCGCCAGGCATGGGACTTGAAACACCTCATCGAACTCGCCTGAATTCGACCGACAGACACCCAGGACGACCCATGTTCAAGAGCAGCCCCGACTACATTGAAACCTACTACAGCGCCACGTCCGCCGATCGGCAACTGCATCGCCCCGCGCTCACCGAAGACACCACCGCCGATGTCTGCATCGTCGGTGCCGGCTTCTTCGGCATGTACTGCGCACTAGAGATGGCCCGCGCGGGCAAGAAGGTGGTCGTGCTGGAGGCCAGCCGTGTGGGCTGGGGCGCCTCGGGCCGCAATGGCGGCCAGCTGGTGCCTGGCTGGGCCTGCGGTATGGACGCGCTCCAGGCGTCGGTGGGGCAGAGTCTGGCCAAAAATCTCTTTCATGAAACCATCCAGGGCCTGAACCAGATCAAGACCTTGATCGAAGAAAACGGCATCGACTGCGATGTGCGCCATGGGCACATCGAGGTGGCGGTGCTGGAACGCCGCGTGCCTTTGCTGAGCAACTACATCGAAGAATGCGAAAAGCTCTGGGGCTACGACAAATACCGGTTCATCAAGAAAACCGACTTGCCCAACTACGTGAACTCGCCCCGCTACCAGGCCGGCATGCTTGACGAGGAAGCGGCCCATTTGCATCCACTGAAATACATCCTGGCGCTGGCCAGGCTGGTAGAAGCGCAGGGTGTTCGCATCCATGAACAAAGCCGGGTGAGTGGCTACGCAGAAACCGCCGACGGCATGACCGTGCAACTGGCGAACGGCGCGCGTGTGCGATGCGATCAGGTGGTGCTGGCCGCCAACGCTTACCTCGATCGAGTGGATCGCAAGATTGCTTCGCGGGTGCTTCCGGTGGGCTCGTTCATTGGTGTGACCGACGTTGTGGGGGAAGACGTGTGCCGCAGCCTGATGCCAAAGAACCACGCGGTTTACGACAACCAGTTCGTCCTCGAGTATTTCCGCACCACGGTCGACCACCGGTTGTTGTTCGGCGGCGGCTGCACCTACATGGGCGGCGAGCCTGCCGACGTGCGCAACATGATGAAGCAAACCATTGTTCGCACCTTTCCACGCCTGAAGGATGTGGACATGGCGTTTGGCTGGGGTGGTCATATCGATGTGACCATGCGCCGCATGCCCGACTGGGGCCGCCGCAACGATCGCGTGTTCTGGGCGCAGGGTTTTTGCGGTCATGGGCTGGTGCCGACGCGCGTGGCCGCCACGCTGGTGAGCGAAGCCATGCTCGGCAACACCGAACGGCTGGATGCGTTCGCCGCTATCGCCAACCCGCCTTTTCCCGGCGGCGAGTTCCTGGGTGGTCTGTCGCAGGCGGTGGGTATGGCCTGGTACCGTTTGCGCGATCTCTTCTGATGCAGCACAAGCACTGGCAACCGAGGTGGATTCGAATGCGAAATTTTTTAGACAAGGTGTGTGTGCCTATCGGTAACCCACCAGGCATTGGTTCGGCCATCGCCCACGAACGGGCAGGGCGCGGGGCGGCCAGCAGAGATGGGCCTGGCGCTTGCCAGGGACCTCTCGCTGCCGCAGGCCGAGGCCGTTTTCTTTCAAAGCGATCTTGCGTTGAAAGCATCGGCAGACGAACGCACGGCGCAGGTGTCGGCGCTGTTTTGGCCAGGTTGACGTGTTGATCAACAACGCCGGGATCCTGTTCAATGGCACGGCGCTGGAATGCACAGACGAGCCGCGGGACAGGGTTCAAAACGTCCACGTGGCCGCCGCCTTTCGGATGTGCCGAGCGGTGCTGCCCGGCATGACCGACCAACGCCGTGGCCTGTTGCGTATCGATGGCCGAACTGGCGCGGGCCAACGCTGCGTTCGATCAGCTGCGGGGTGTCGCCTCCCGGGCGCTGCGGAGCTACGCAAGGCGCACAGCGCCTGGGTTGGTGCGCCTGCCATGCGACAAGAATCCGGACCGCCTGAATTTCAGCCTCCGAGCAAGGCGATCACCGCGGCGTCTTCGACCTGCGGGAACTGCCGGTAAAACTGTCCGACAGCCTGGAAGTCCTCGGGTGCATGCAGGCAGACCACTTCGTCGGCCATGGAGCGCACTTTTTCCAGCGACTCGGGTGAAGCGACGGGAACGGCGCAGATCAGCCGGGCCGGATGCCGGTGGCGCAGACCGTGCAGGGCCGCGATCATGGTGGCGCCGGTGGCCAGGCCATCGTCGATCACGATGACCACCCGCCCGCGTGGATCGATCGGCGGACGAAGCGGCGAATACTGCGCGCGCCGCGCGCGGAGGGTTTGCAGCTGCAGATGTTTTTCGGCGGCGATGTAGTCCGGGTCGGCACCCATCGAGGCGGCGTGAGGTGCGATGTAACTCCAGCCACTTTCATCCACCGATCCAATCGCTACCTCGGGCGAGTAGGGCGCGCGCAGCTTGCGCACCAGCACCACGTCGACCTCGCCACCAAGCAGTCTGGCCAGCGTGATGCCCATGGGAACGGCACCGCGCGGGATGGCGAGAATCAGCGGGTTCCGTCCTTTGTGGTCGGCCAGCCGATCGGCGAGCTGGTGGGCGGCGTCATCGCGGTCGCTGAACATGCCGGTCCTCCTGAATGGATGGCCCGTTGGGGGCACCTTGCAACAGCTGGATGCTGCAATCGGACTCGCAGGGCGGCACGTGGCACTCGACGGTGCCGGTCGGATCGTCCGGCCACGCCAGCGTGCCTGGCAAGGCCCTGGGCCCGATGCCGATCTTGCGCCTGGTTGGCCGGGGCAGACAGCGGGTCACGGTCCTGCCCTCATGCCGAGAGGGCGCGGGGCTGACTGGGCATCCGCGGCTTGTGGCCACCACAGGCATTCCTCCGGTGCCGGCCACCGCGAAGCGCGCATGGCAGGCGCATGGGCCACGGCGATCGAACATCCAGCCGCATCCCCAGGCGCTGCCTTCGCATGCCCTGGATGTTCGGTGGGTGGTGACCATCGTGCAATTCCCTGCTGGGACGGGTTCCTCGATGCTGGGGCCCAGACATTTCCAGACCTTGAGATTTCGCAACACACGGCGCACGCCATCGTCGCATGTGACGCTGGCTTGCCGCCTGCGGCCAGATGGGTTTCGGTATGCTCGGCAGTCTTGTGATTTCGCGAGGATCCGATCAGCGCGCGCTGATCGACCATCTGCAGCCACACCCAGGAAGCCAGAGACATGAAACCACGACACATTGCGGTGGTGGATGACGAACCCGACATCACCTTGATGCTCGCCAACTACCTGCAGGAGCATGGCTTTCGTGTCAGCCGGGTGGGCAACGGCACAACCCTGATGGCGTTGATGCGCCAGGACGCGCCGGATCTGGTGCTGCTCGACATCGGCTTGGGCCGCGAAGACGGCCTGGTACTGGCGCGCCGTCTGCGCGAGCACTGGCGCGTTGCCATCATTCTGGTCACGGGTCGCTCGGACCAGGTCGACAAAATCGTGGGGCTGGAGATGGGTGCCGACGATTACGTGACCAAACCGTTTGATCTGCGCGAGTTGCTGGCCCGCATCAAGGCGGTGTTGCGCCGCACCCTGGAAACCGCACCGGCACCGGCACCGGCACCGGCGGCGCACCACGATCCGCTCGCGTTCTTTGGCTGGTTGATGGATTGCAGCGGTCGCCGCCTGCTGGCGCCCGATGGTCAGGAAGTTGGCCTGACCACCGGCGAGTTCGATCTGCTGCGTGTCCTCGCCTCGCACCCCGGGCGTGTGTTGTCGCGCGACTTCCTGCTGGAAGCCACCCGCGGGCGTGAGGCAGCGCCGTTTGATCGGGCGATCGACGTGCTGGTGAGCCGGCTGCGCAAGAAGATCGAGCCCAATCCGGGCCAACCCGAAATCCTCAAGTCGGTGCGCAACGCAGGCTATGTGCTGGTCAATTCGGCCGAGGTCGCAGACCTTGATGAAGGGCGCTGATGGAGACCCACCCCGGCGATTTGCTGCCCAGTGGCCCACCCCGGCTGATCCGGCACCTGTTCAATGCCCTGCCTGAGGGCCGGCTGGCGGTGGACCGGGCGGGCATGGCCGCACTGGCCGATGCCTTGCCCGACGCGTTGCTGGTGGTGGACCGCGACGGCCGCATCCTGCTGGCCAATCGCGCGCTCAAGACCGTGACGGGCCACGACCCGCAGCGCCTGCAGGGCCAAAACCTGAACCGCCTGTTGCTGGCGGACCAAAGCGCCCCGGTTCTGCGCCCCCCGTTTGACCGTCTCCCCGATCCCTACCCGATGGGCCGGCGGGACATGGTCAGCTTGCGCCATGCCGATGGACGGGAGCTGAGCGTCGAGGTCACGCTCACGCCGATCGAGGTCGATGGCGCGCCACACATGGCGATCGCTTTTCGAAAGGCCGGCGCCTACCCGCGTGTGCAGCGCGCGCTGCGCCTGGCCAGGCACTACGAGCAACTGGCCGAGCTGGCGCGGCTGGCGGTCGATCTGACCGATCCCCGGGAGCTGATGGAGCCGGTGGCCGACCTCGCCATCCGGGCCTTGGGGGGCGTTGGTGCGGCGGTGTACCTGGTCGAACCGGGGCTGCAGGCAATCCGCGTGGTCAGCCTTTCCGGTTTGGGACACGGTCGGGCGGTGGGCGATGTCATTCCCATCGACCCGCGCCACCATGCGGGCTACGTGATGACCCACGGTGAGGTGTTGATCGTCCCCAATGCTGCGCTGGAGACACGTATCGACATACCGGTGGCCGCGACCGAGGCGGGCGTGCGCAGTGGCATCGTTGTACCCATCCCGGACCAGGGTCATGTGGAAGGCGTCCTGACCGTGGCGTCGCAGCGCGTCGACAGTTTCGAGGCCGACGATGTGAAGTTCCTGCAGGCGGTGGCCAACATCCTGGCCACCGGATTGCGCCGGGCCCAGGCCGAGCAGCGACTGCGCCAGGCCCACAAGATGGAGGCCATTGGTCAGCTCACTGGCGGCATCGCCCACGACTTCAACAACCTGCTGACCATCATCCAGGGCAACCTGCAGATGGCCGAGGAATATCTCGTGGCGCACGGCGGGGGGCAAGGGCTGAGCCTGGTGCAGGCGGCGGGCGGCGCGAGTCAGCGTGCGGCCCAGCTCACTGGGCAGTTGCTTGCGTTTTCCCGGCGCCAGGTGCTCCTGCCGGGCCGGGTCGAGCTCCAGGCGCTGTTCCCGCCGCTGATGGAGTTGCTGCGGCGCACGCTGGGCGAAAGCATCACGCTGCATTGGCGCGTGGCACCCGATACCCCGGCCTGTCTGGCCGACAAGGTGCAGCTGGAATCCGCCTTGCTCAACATGGCCATCAACGCGCGCGACGCCATGCCCGATGGCGGTGCGCTGAGCTTTGTCTGCACGCCACATTTCGGCCCGATCGGATCGGAGCCGGGCTCCAGTCGGACACCAGGCCCAGAGCCCACCGGTGTGCAGATCGTTGTTACCGATACGGGGTTGGGCATGACCGCAGCGGTGAAAGAACACGCCTTCGAGCCGTTTTTCACCACCAAGGCCAGTGGCCGCGGCACCGGTCTGGGCCTGAGCTCGGCGTATGGCTTCGCTCATCAGTCCAGAGGGCATATCCGCCTGGACAGCACACCCGGACAGGGCACGACCATCACCCTGGTGCTGCCGGCGAGTGGGGGCGAGACACCGGATTCGCATGGCCTGCCGAGTGAGCGCCATGAGCTGCCTGCGGGTCTGCGTGTGCTGCTGGTTGAGGACGACCCGGATGTGCGCCATGTCACCTGGCAGTTTCTGCAATCGCTGCACTGCAGTGTCTCGCAGCATGCGAGCGCCGAAACGGCGTGGAGCGAACTGCAGGGGCCGAGCACCTGCGACCTGCTGCTCACCGATGTCGAGCTGGGGCAGGGCATGAAAGGCACGGCGCTGGCAAACCAGGTCCACGAGCGCCATCCTGCCCTGGCCATTCTGCTGTGCTCAGGCTATTCCCAAAACCTGAATGACGAGCGCCTGCAAGAACTCGAGAGGTGGCCCCTGCTGAGGAAACCGTTCAGCAAGGGCGAACTCGCCGCCGCCATGCGACAGGCGCTGGCAGCCGCGGCGCCGCAGCCTCGGTGACACCGCGCGGCTGTTGCGGGGTGTGGGCCTGCACAAAGGCGCCGAGCGTGCTCAGGCTGGGAATGCCGATGTTGCGGCGGACGTTGTCACCAAAGCGGATCACGCCCTGCTGCGCCATCTTGGAGAGTGCCCGGCTCACCGATTCGAGCGTGATGCCCAGGTGGCTGCCGATCTCTGCGCGCGTCATGGGAACCGCGATCTCGTCGTTGCGCAGGTCGCGGTCCGCCAGCGCCTGTGCCCAGTGCAGCAGAAAATCGGCCACCCGTGCGTCGGCTGCGAGGGTGCAGATCGACAGCGCCTTGTCGTGGTGTTGGGTCATCTGCTCGCTCAACGCCTTCAGCAGCACCGGCATCACCTCGGGTGACGCCCGGCTGGCCTGGATCAGGGCGCTGTAGGAAAGCGCCCACAGTTCGCCGCTGTCCAGCGCGATGGCTGTGCAGGCATGGCGGGCGCCGCCGATGCCATCAAATCCCAGCCAGTCGCCCCGGAGGCAGAAATCCACCGGCAGCTCGCGACCGTCGGCCGCGAGGTTCAAGAGCTTGCAGCTGCCACAGTTGATCAGGTACAGGGTTTCAAACGGGTCACCACACCGGTAGATGGTTTCCTTGGCGTGCACGGCACGCCGGGTGTAGGGCAGGTGGGCCTGCACCATCGCCAGCGACTCACGCCAGACCGACGGCCGCTGCCCGTTGGCCAAACCGATGTTCGAGAGGCTGGACGGGTGCGGGAAGAGCGGTGTCGATGTGCTGGGTTTGGGCGATGGCCCCAGCGTGTTGTCCGACGCGGCGTCTGGCCACGGCGAGGAGGCAACGGCTGGCACGGTCGGCGAATCGGACATGCGTGATCTCCACAAAAGATGGGCTTAAGGGCTGGCATCGGCTGCGCAATACCCAGCTTGCAGGCCCACCCGTGCGGGCAACCGGTTGCTGCCTGAATGCTGGTACAGCTCTGGCCTGCGGTGATTTCAAACCGGCGGTGATTTGTGTCACTGTGCAAACGGCGTGTTACAGCGTGCCCCGCCCGGGGTGTGCCCCCACCACGTTTCCGTCCCGGACCGGTGGAAGGCGGCGCCGGCCCGGACCTGCTGGCCCTTTGACATTTCTCAAACTGGCGGTGCAGGAAGTTCCTAGGCTGTGGCCTTTGAAACAACCGTGGACCAAGACGCCATGAAAAGCGACGCCGAGTTGAAGACGGACATCCTTGCGGCATTGCGCCGGGACCCGTTGGTTCCCGAATCCCGTGTGTGTTTGACGGTGAGGCGCGGCCTGGTGACATTGGGTGGCACGCTGGACAGCTACCCCGAGTCGGTGGCGACCCAGCGCGCGGTGGAGTGTGTGGCCGGTGTCAAGGCGATCGAGAACGCGCTGGAGGTGTTGCCGCCAGACGCCGATCGCCGCAGCGATGCGCAGATTGCGGCGGCGATCGGGGATGTGCTGAGGTGGAACACGCTGGTGTCCCGGTCCCGGGTCGCGATTCAGGTCAAAGGCGGGCGGGTCGAACTGAGCGGTGAGGTCGCCTGGTCCTTTCAGCGGCTTGCGGTCGAGCGCGCCATTCGACCGCTGCGGGGTGTGGTCGGCGTGACGGACACCATCCGGCTGCAGGTTGGCCCAGCCATCCGACCCGGCGCATCCGGGACGCGCTGACGCGCCAGGCCATGCGAGATGCCGGACGCATCGAGATCCCGGGGAGGGTTCGGTCGTGACCCTGCTCGGCCCTGTGCGTTCCTGGGCCGATCGCTGCGCGGCGGAGGGTGCGAGACCTGGCCATCACCCGGCGTGAACCGCCGGCACAACGAACGGGTGACCGCTGGGTCCGACCTAGACGATGTCGAGCGTGTGGAAGCGAAACTGGCCGTCGCGGCGGTCGGCGAAGTAGCGCTCCAGCGTCTCCTTGACGGTGCGAAACGCGATCTCGTCCCAGGGAATTTCGGCTTCGGTGAAAAGCCGGGCCTCGATGGTCTCGTAACCGGGGTTGAAGCGGTCGCTGAGCAGCCGCGCGCGGTAATACAGATGCACCTGGCCCACACGCGCCACATTCATGAGGGTGAACAGTTCACCGAGTGCAATGTGTGCGCCGGACTCTTCGTCTGTCTCGCGCAGCGCGCCTTCGGCCGTGGTTTCGCCCAGCTCCAGAAAGCCGGCCGGCAGTGTCCACTTGCCAAAGCGGGGTTCGATGTTGCGCTTGCACAGCAGAACCCGGTCGCCTGTGTCGCCCCAGACCGGTACGGTGCCCACCACATTGAGCGGGTTTTCGTAGTGCACGGTGGCGCAGACCGTGCACACGGCGCGCGGCTTGGTATCGCCATCGTCGGGCAGGCGGTACTGAACGGCGGCACCGCATTCGCGGCAGTGTTTGATAGGGCTGCGCTGCATGGAAGCGAGTTTAGGGCAACGCCAGACAAGGCCCTCGCGGCGCGGACCGAGCTCGAAAAGCAGCAAGGGCTCCCGCAGGAGCCCTTGGCCGAAGGTCTGTCACCCGGGCCGGGTCAGGCCTTGGTGGTCTTGCCGTGTTTGGCGATCAGGTTGCGTGCGGCCTCCAGCAACTGCTTGCCGTTGAAGCCGCGCTTGTCCATGTCCTGAATCCACTCCACTTCGACCAGGCGCGCCTTGCGCTTGAATTCCTGTGCCTCGGCCGGCGGCACCGTGTAGATGGTGTTGCCCAGCTTGACGGCTGCGGCACGGCCGGCGACGTCACCGGCCTGTTGCACCTTGCCCAGCCAGCCCGAGGTTTCCAGACCGGAGTTTTTGTCGATCACCGCCTTGAGATCGGGCGCGAGCGAGGCGTATTTGGCCTTGTTCATCGCCATCACAAAGGTGGTGGTGTAGAGCGCGCCGCCGGCCGGGTCGAATTCGCTGTGGAACTTGGCCAGCTCCTGCACCTTGACCGAGGGCACCACCTCCCAGGGGATCACACAGCCGTCGATCACACCCTTGGAGAGCGAGTCGGTGATGGCGGGCAGCGGCATGCCCACGGGCGTGGCACCGAGCAGGCCGAGCATCTTGGTGATCTGGCGGGTGGGGCCGCGCACTTTCGATCCGACCAGGTCGGCGGCGGTCTTGACCAGCTTGTCGCGCATGTGGATCACACCCGGACCATGCACCTGCAGGGCGATCGGGTGCACATCGCGGAACTCGTCCTTGGCCACCGTCTGCACGTACTCCCAGTAGGCCTTGGAGGTGGCTTCGGCGTTGTTCATCATGAACGGCAGCTCGAAGGCTTCGATGCGCGGGAAGCGGCCCGGGGTGTTGCCGGGCAGGGTCCAGACCACGTCGACCACGCCGTCCTTGGCCTGGTCGAAGAGCTGTACCGGCGATCCGCCGAGCTGCATGGCCGGGTAGGCCTCGAATTTGATGCGGCCTTGCGAGTCGGCGGTGACCTTGTCCATCCAGGCCTTGTGCATGTTGAGCCACACGTTGGACTGTGGCGACATGAAGGTGTGGAACTTGAGCGTGACACTTTGCTGGGCAAAGCCCACCAGCGCCGGAGCGCCGAGGGCGAGCGCGGCGCCGGACTGGATCAGGGTTCTGCGTTGGATCATGAAGGGATCTCCTGTTGGGATGCAAAAAAGGGTTGCCACTGTGGGTGACGCAACCCTAAGGGATTTGGGGTCGGCCGGGTTTCGGGTCAAACCCGTGCGCAGCCTCGTCTGCACACGATTTCGAGGCGTTTTTGTGACATCGGTTCAGCCGCAGCGGGTCCGCCGACAGAAGGTTGCGACGACCCGGTGCGCCTCGTCGCTCACTCGCCATTCAGGCCACGCACACCGAAATCGGGGTCAGGCCGTCGACGCCGGCACTCATGGTGTCGCCACGGCCCACCGCAGCCACCCCTTCGGGGGTGCCGGTGTAGATCAGGTCGCCGGGCTGCAGTTCCCAGGCGGCCGACAGGTGTTCGATCACCTCGCCGATGGCCCAGATCAGCTTGCTGACCTGGCTGCGCTGGCGGTCGGCGCCGTTGACCTGGATCCACAGCGCGGCGTGGCCGATGTCCCCGGCCTGCGCGGCGGGGGTGATCGGACCGATCGGCGCCGACTGGTCGTAGGCCTTTCCGATGCACCAGGGGCGGCCCTGTTTTTTCATCTCGGTCTGCAGGTCGCGCCGGGTCATGTCCAGGCCGACCGCGTAGCCAAAGATGTGCTGCTGGGCATCGGCGGCGCGGATGTTCTTGCCACCGCGGCCGATGGCCACCACCAGCTCCACCTCGTGGTGCAGGTTGTGGGTCAGGCTGGGGTAGGGGATGGAGGCGGTCTGGCCGGCCTCGGCCACCACGATGGCATCGGCCGGCTTCAGGAAAAAGAACGGTGGCTCGCGGCCGGTGAAGCCCATCTCCCTGGCGTGTTCTTCGTAGTTGCGGCCCACGCAGTAAATGCGGTGAACCGGGAAGCGTTCGTCGGTGCCGATGACCGGCACGGAGGGGGTGGGCGGCGGTGGGAAGGCAAAGCGCATGGGTGTCTTTCGGGCAGCAAAAGCCGCCAGTGTAAGGAGCACTGGCGGGTGGCAACAGCGAGGCTCAGTACTGGCTGGCCGGCAGGCGCACCTGCAGGCCGTCGAGCTCGGGCGTGAGGGCGATCTGGCAGCTCAGGCGGCTGCCGGGCTCTGGCGGGATGGCCGCGAAGTCCAGCATGTCGCGCTCGTCGGCCGCGGGCGCAGGCAGGCGGTCGGCCCAGGGTGCGTCGAGCATCACATGGCAGGTGGCGCAGGTGAGCGTGCCGCCGCAGTCGGCCGCGATGCCGGGCACGCCGGCGTCCACCGCAGCTTTCATGAGGCTTTGCCCGGCTCGGGCCTGGATGTCTTGTACCGACTGGTCGGCGGCGATGAAGCGGATGTGGATCATGGTGTGCGGGGGTGGCGGTCAGGTGCGGCTGAAATACTCACGGCGTTCGAAGTCCTGCGGGTCTTCGGCCTGCGCGTGGCGCTCGATCTCGTGCTGTTTGATGCGACAGAAGTAGGGCACAAAACCCCGGCCCAGACCGGCGCTCAGTTCGGTGTCGTCGCGCAGCGCGGCCAGGGCATCACCGAGCGAGGCGGGCAGGCGTTCGCCACCTTCGGCGTAGGGTGCTTCGCTGCCGGGCGGTGGCGTGAGTGCGCGGGCCAGACCATCGAGTCCGGCGTGTATCTGGGCGGCGATGTAGAGGTAGGGGTTGGCTGCCGGCTCGCCGACGCGGTTCTCGATGCGTGTGGCCGGGTCACCCGGTGCGCCCACCACACGCAGCATCGCGCCGCGGTTGTCCTGACCCCAGTGCACCGCCGAGGGCGCGAGGGCGTTGGGATGGAAGCGGCCATAACCGTTGATGGTGGGTGTGCACAAGGCCGTCATGCCGCGTGCATGGTCCAGCAGGCCGGCCAGCCAGTGGGCGCCGGTATCGGAGAGGCAGTGGCGCGCGTCGACCGGCGTGCTGCCTTCGGCGGGTGTGGTGCGCACGAAGGCGTTGGCGCCGGTCTCGAGATCCACCAGCGACTGGTGCAGGTGCCAGCCGCTGGACATGATGTGCGGGAACGGCGGGCGGCACATGAAGCTGGCGTGGTAGCCGGCGCGGCGCAGCGCCTGGCGCACGCCATTGCGAAACAGCACCATCTGGTCGGCTGCGGTGAGCGCATCGGTGGCGTCGAACACGGCTTCCACCTGGCTGGGGCCGAGCTCGATTTCCAGCGTCTGCAGCGGCAGGCCGAGCGCCTGCGCGGTGCGGCGCACGATGTCCAGCGGCTCGTGGGCCATGTCCAGGCAGGCCTCGGCGTGCAGGTTGTAGCCAGGGTGGACCATCGCCACACGGGGCGGCTCGCCGGGCCAGGCGGCGCGGTCGGGATCGAGCTGGGGTGTGTCGTCCGTGATGCGGTAGATGTGAAATTCGACTTCCAGCCCGGTCTTGAGGCCGAAGCCGGCGTCGGCCAGCCGCGCCAGCGCACTCTGCAACACCTGCCGTGTGTCCAGGCCCACCGGGGTGCCGTCGGCAAACCACGGCTGGGCACGCAACCAGCCGGTGCGCGGGGCCCAGGGCAGGGTGGTGAAGCTGGACGGGTCGGGCAGCAGCAGCAGGTTGGCGGCGCCAGCAAAACCGGGCAGATCGGCGGTGGCGCCGGGCTCGAACACCTTCCACGCGGTGCGGTCGCCGGTGTCCTTGAGCATCAGCGTGCCCACCATGCCGACCCCGTCGTGCAGCGCACGCATGGCGGCGCTGGCCATCAGGCTCTTGCCGCGCAGCTGGCCGTGCAGGTCGCACCAGCCCACGCGCACCGTCTCCACGCCGCTGGATTCGATCAGCCCCGCGAGCTGCCGGCAGGCGGCGTCACGCGCCGCGTTGTGCACACCGCAGTGCTGCGCGAAGCTGGCGCGCGCCTCTTTGGGTGTCGCGCTCATGCCGGGCTGTTCGCGTGGTGGGCCGTTGCGCTGCCGTGTGGCTGGTGCCAGGGCGCACCCTCGCGCTTGGAGCGCACCGCCTCCTGCCACCAGGTCTGCCAGCCCTCGGCGGGTGCGATGCCGTCCACTGTGTCGGGGCCGGCGATGGCACTGTGCAGCGCGGCGTCGGCGATGCCGGGCGGCGTGCCGCCTTGCTCGACCGTGTCGATGGCTTGCTGCAGCAGGCGGCGGTTGGCCATGACCACTTTGTCGGTGGTGCCCAGGTGTTCGCGGGTGCGGTCCTGGATCGCGCCCATGCTTTCGCAGGCCCACTGGTCGTGCACGTTGATGTCGTCCTCACCCATGCCGAGGTAGGTGCGGTGGTTCTGCTCTTCGGCGTTGAAGCCCCAGTTGTTGTGGCGGCCCGACTTCGGGATGTAGTCGGGCAGGGTGACAGCGGCCAGACGCTGCTGGCGCATGGTGTGCTTGTCCACCGGTGCGTCGAAGCTGGTGAAGAAGGCGTACCAGTAGTTGTGGGTGTCGTCCACCGGCACGTGCATCTGCGTGATGGTCATGGTCTCCGACAGCGGGATCACGAAAGTCTGCGGAAACACCGCGTTGGTCACGCGCACATGGGCCAGCGCCTCGGTCATCTTGCGCAGCGCGGTGAGCTGCAGACCATAGGGCTGGGCGGTGAACGAAATCTCGGGCTGGCCGAATTCGCGCATCACCTTGGTCATGGGCCAGCGCTCGCCGCCCACGTCGCCGGCGCTGGCGCCGCGGAACTGCTTGCCGTAGCTGTCGTCGAGCGAGGCGTCGTTGAAAAACCGGTGCAGATAGGACGCATGTGCCGGGTCGATGCCGACCTCGAACGATTGCAGCCAGTTGCAGTGCCACAGGCCTTTGAACGCGAAGCTGTGACTGGCCGGCGCCTCGAACGCGTCGAGCGCGGGGAAGGGCGGCGGTGTGCTGCCCTCGGGGCCGAACCAGCCGAACAGCACGCCGCCTTTTTCCAGCAGCGGGTAGCTGCGCTGGCGCACCCGGTTGCACAGGGTGCTGCCGGCGGGTTCTCCCGGGGTCTCGGTGCATTGGCCAGTGACGTCAAATTTCCAGCCGTGGAACGGGCAGCGCAGGCCGTCACCTTCGTTGCGGCCAAACGCCAGATCGGCGCCGCGGTGGGGGCAGTCGCGGTCCAGCAGGCCGTAGACGCCTTCGGCGTTGCGAAACAGCACGAAGTTCTGCCCCAGGACCCGAACCGCTTTCACCGGGCGCAGTGCCATGGCCGGGTCGAGCGCCGGGTCGAATTCGTCCAGCAGGGCGACCGGCTGCCAGTAGTGGCGCAGCAAGGCCCCACCGGGGGTGCCGGGACCGACCCGGGTGATGCGTTCGTTGAGTTCGGCTTTCATGGGTCTCCTGCTGGGCTGGATAAACGGTATCCCGTTTGAAAAAATCAGTGTACAGTTTGTTGCATGAGCCTGCAAGACACCGTGTTGATGCAACTGCGCGATCTGATCCTGAGCGGCGCGTTCGAGCCTGGGCATCGCCTGGCTGAGCAGCAGCTGGCCGAGCGCCTGGGCGCCTCGCGCACCCCCGTGCGTGCGGCGCTGGTCACGCTGGAGCAGGAGGGCCTGGTGGAGGCGAACGAAACCGGCA
Organism: uncultured Hydrogenophaga sp.; assembly: GCA_964424415.1. Lineage (GTDB taxonomy): Bacteria > Pseudomonadota > Gammaproteobacteria > Burkholderiales > Burkholderiaceae_C > Hydrogenophaga. The sequence goes on along the minus strand of CAYRIT010000029.1, from coordinate 12,441 downwards.
AGTACTTGGTGCGCCAGTTCACCGCGCAGGAGGTGATCGACGCGATTGCGGTGCGTGGCCATCTCGAAGGCATGGCGGCGCGACTGGTGGCCGAGCACGGTGTGTCGCGCCAGTTGCAGGCCGACCTGCAGGCCAGTCTGGACGAGGGCGACCGGCTGCTGGCAGCCACCCCGCTCACGCTGGTCAGCTACGCGGCCTACGCGGCCATGAACGACCGGTTTCACGCGCTGGTGCTGCAAGCCTGCGGCAACCGGGCCTTGCAGCGCGCCGTGGCGCTCAACGACAAGTTGCCATTCGCGCCGGCCTCGGCCATGCTGCCGATGCAGGGCACGCTGGCACTGGACCGCGACTGGATGCTGTACGCCCACCGCCAGCACCACATGCTGTTCGATGCGCTGCGCGGGGGCCAGAGCGCGCGCGCGCAGGCGCTGGCGTCCGAGCACACCGAGGTGGCCCAGATGAACATGCGCCTGGCACTGGAGCGCCGCACCGATTCCGAGCGGGTGATGCCCGCGATCCGTCTGGTGGTGGGCTGACACCCCTGCCGGTGTATCGTGACGGCATGGAGACCGTTACCGCACCCCAGCCCCCGCTGTTTGCGCCCCTTGATGCGCCGCCGTCCAACGGCCTGTCGCTCAAGCGCGTGGCCATCGACACCTACCACGAGAACGTGGCCTACCTGCACCGCGATTGCGCGGTGTACCGCGCCGAGGGCTTTCAGGCGCTCTCCAAGGTGGAGGTGCATGCCAATGGCAACAGCATCCTGGCCACACTGAATGTGGTGGACGACGCGTCCATCGTCGGTTGCGGCGAGCTCGGTGTGTCGGAGGACGCGTTTGCGCAACTGGAGGTGCCCGACGGCCATGCGGCCACGGTCTCGCAGGCCGAGCCGCCGGTGTCGATGCCGGCGCTGTTTCGCAAGATCAACGGCGAGCGGCTCGGCCGCGAAGACTTTGCCGCCATCGTGGGCGACATCGCCGAGTACCGCTATTCCAAGATCGAGCTGACCGCGTTTGTGGTCGCCTGCAACCGCAGCGAGCTCGACCGCGAAGAGGTCTACTTCCTCACCGAAGCCATGGTCGCCAGCGGCCGGCGGCTCGACTGGGAGGCGCCGCTGGTGGTGGACAAACATTGCATCGGCGGCATACCGGGCAACCGCACCTCGATGCTGGTGGTGCCGATCGTGGCGGCCCACGGGCTGGTGTTTCCCAAAACCTCCTCCCGCGCCATCACCTCGCCAGCCGGCACAGCCGACACCATGGCGGTGCTGGCCAATGTGGAGTTGCCGTTCGAGCAGCTCACCAACATCGTGCGCCGGCACCGTGGCTTCCTGGTCTGGGGCGGCACCGCCCGGCTGTCGCCGGCAGACGATGTGCTGATCTCGGTCGAGCGACCGCTGAACATCGATTCGCCGGGCCAGATGGTCGCCTCCATCCTGTCCAAGAAGGTCGCTGCCGGCTCCACCCACCTGGTGCTCGACATTCCCATCGGTCCCACGGCCAAGGTGCGTTCCATGCCCGAGGCGCAGCGCCTGCGCCGCCTGTTCGAGTACGTGGCGCAGCGCATGCACCTGTCGCTTGACGTGGTGATCACCGACGGCCGCCAGCCGATCGGCCGTGGCGTCGGCCCGGTGCTGGAGGCGCGCGACGTGATGCAGGTGCTGGAGAACCACCCCGACGCGCCGTCCGATCTGCGACAGAAATCGCTGCGACTGGCCGGCCGCATCATCGAATGCAGCCCCGATGTGCGCGGCGGTGACGGCTTTGGCATCGCGCGCGACATCCTCGATTCGGGTCGTGCGCTGGCGCAGATGCAGGCCATGATTGCGGCCCAGGGCAGCCGCCATTTCGATCACCAGCATCCGCCGCTGGGGGCGCTCACGCTGGACGTTCGGGCAACGAGCAGTGGCGTGGTGGTGGGCATCGACAACCTGCAGATCGCACGCATCGC
>CAYRIT010000029.1:0-10391 GCA_964424415.1 uncultured Hydrogenophaga sp. | reverse complement strand
GTGGCGATCGCCGAACGCGCGGCCAAGGCCTCCGGCCTGCGACCGCGTGCCATCGAGCGCCACCGTTTCCCCGACGGCGAGCTGCGGCTCAAGCTGCCCGAGACGCTGCCCGCGCGTGTGGTGGTCTGGCGCACGCTCAACGAGCCGAACGAAAAGCTGGTCGAGCTGCTGCTGGTGGCACAGGCTGCGCGCGAACTGGGCGCACAACACCTGACGCTGGTGGTACCGTATCTGGCCTACATGCGCCAGGACATCGCGTTCCATCCGGGCGAGGTGGTGAGCCAGCGCATCGTCGGCCGTTTCCTGGCCGATCTGTTCGATGCCGTGATCACGGTCGACCCGCACCTGCACCGTGTCGCCACGCTGCAGGAGGCGGTGCCGGTGGCCGACGCCATCGTGCTCAGCGGCGCACCGGTGCTCGCCGATTGGGTGCAGCAGCACCGGCCCGATGCGCTACTGATCGGGCCCGACGAAGAGTCCTTGCAATGGGTGGCGCAGGCCGCCGCGCGCCACGGCTGGGATTTTGCCGTGTGCCACAAGCAGCGCCACGGCGACCGCGCGGTCAGCATCGAGCTGCCCGCGCTGCCGGTGCACGGTCGGGCGGTGGTGCTGATGGACGACGTGGCCAGCTCCGGCCACACCCTGGCCCAGGCGGCGCGTGCGCTGATGGCCGCCAGAGCCGCCTCGGTTGATGTGGCGGTGACCCACGCCCTGTTTGCCGAAGGCGCGCTGGCGCTGGTGAAAGACGCCGGTGTGGGCGAGGTCTGGAGCACCGACTGCATCGCCCACCCGAGCAACGCGGTCAGCATGGTGCCGGCGCTGGCCGAGGCTTTGCGCGCGCTGGCACAGGGGCAGGCACCGGTTCAGCCGGCTGGAGATGTCCCATGACAGACGATCTGCACAGCAACTTCGAGCAACGCGTGGCCTTGTGCACCGACACGTTGCCCTGGTCCGCGTCGCCGCTGCCCGGTGTCGAGCGCCGGATGCTCGACCGCGTCGGCGGCGAGGTGGCGCGCGCCACCAGCATCGTGCGCTACGCGCCGGGCTCGCGTTTCGACCGGCACCTGCACGGTGGTGGTGAGGAGATTCTGGTGCTTGACGGCACGTTCTCCGACGAACAGGGCGACCACCGCGCCGGCAGTTACCTGCGCAACCCGCCCGGCAGTTCGCACGCGCCGTTTTCTGTGGATGGCTGCCTGCTGCTGGTCAAGCTCTGGCAGTTCGGCCCGGGCGACACCGAGACGGTGTGCATCGACACCGGCCGCACCCCGTGGCGGCCGGGCCTGGTGCCCGGCCTGTCGGTGATGCCGCTGCACGAGCACAACGGCGTGAGCACGGCGCTGGTGCGCTGGGCGCCCCACACCCGCTTCAACAGCCACCGCCACCCTGGGGGTGAAGAGATTTTTGTGCTCGACGGTGTGTTTCTCGACGAACACGGCCGCTACCCGCGCCACAGCTGGCTGCGCAGTCCGCGCTGGAGCCAGCACACGCCGTTCACCGAGGGCGAGGGCGCACTGATCTGGGTCAAGGTGGGCCACCTCGGCGCGCCGATGCTGGCGCCCGGAAACCCCGACTAAAACAGGCTGGCCGCGATGTTGATGGTCAGCGCAAGCACCGCGGTGTTGAAGGCGAACGACAGCACCGATTGCAGCAGCACCAACCGGCGCATCGCCGGTTGCGTGACGCTCACGTCGGCCGTCTGCGAGGCCACCGCGATGGTGAAAGCGAAATAGAGGAAATCGCTGTAGACGGGGCGAAAGCTGGGGTCGGTGTCGGGAAAGTGCAGGCCTGCGCGCTGTCCCTGGTGGTAGGCGCTGGCGTAGGTGAGCGTGAACAGGGTGGGCACCAGCAGCCAGCCACCGGTCACGGTGCACATGGCGAACAGCACATGGGGCAGCGCGACACCGGCGCCACCGGCCTTGGCCGCCGAGAGCTCGACCACCACCCCCGCCAGGCTGGCGATCGCCGCCAGCACCACCACCACCAGCACCGTGAGCGCGCTCTCGGCCTGCGCCAGCGCCACGCGGTGCAGCCGGTCGTGATCGGCGCGCAGCATCAGCGCCGCCACCAGCAGCAGATACAGCCACACCGCCAGATTCCAGCCGATCAGCGCGCGGGTCACCCAGCGCAGCTCCCCAGGCAGCAGGGTGGTCACCAGGGCGCCGGCCAGCAGCGAGCCGATCAGACGCGAATGGGCATGGAGTTGGGGCAGCGGGCGTGGTTTCACAACCGGCATTGTCGGGTCTGACTGGCCGCACGGTCGCGGCCCACCTCAGGTGGCGGCCATCGCGACCACGGTGGCGGCCATCAGCCGTGTGGCGAGCCAGCCCAGCACCCGCAGACGCGGCCCGATCACGTGGATGCCCATGACCGAGCGGCGACTGGCGATCAGCATCATCACCGCCATGATGGGCACCGCAATCACCCCGTTGATCACCGCCGCCCAGAACAGCTCCTTCACCGGGTCGGTAGGGGTGAAGCACAGGATGACACCACCCACCGTGGCGGCCGAGATCACGGCGTAGAAGCCACGCCCTTCGCCCTGGTCGATCCGGGCGCTCAGGCTGCCGCGCCAGCCCATGGTTTCGCCACCGCATAACCGGCGGAACCGGCCAGCACCGGCACCGCCAGCAGGCCGGTGCCGATGATGCCCAGGCTGAACACCAGGAAAGTGAAATCGCCCGCCAGCGGGCGAAGGGCCTGCGCCGCCTCGGCCGAGGTCTGGATGTTGGTGACCCCGGCGGCGTGCAGCGTGGCCGCGGTGCTCAGGATGATGAAAAACGCGACGAGGTTGGAAAACCCCATGCCCACGGTGGTGTCGAGCTTGATGCGGCGCAGGTGGTGGCGCACCCCGCGCGGCGTGTGGGGTCCGGTGTCGCTCAGGTCTTCCATTTCCTGCGCGGCCTGCCAGAAAAGCAAATAGGGGCTGATGGTGGTGCCGAACAGCGCCACCACCATCAGCAGCACCTCGTGGCGTTGGGTGTCCCAGGGCGGGCGGGGGTGCACCACCTCGGCCAGCACCTGCCACCAGTCGAGCCGCAACATCAGCGCCACCGCCACATAGGCCAGCAGGCTCAGGGTGAGCCATTTGAGCCAGCGCACATAGGTTTTGTAGGGCAGGAAGACCTGCAGCACCAGGCACAGCAGGCCGAAGGTGATGGCGTACACATGGGGTGGGCCGCCCACCAGCAGAGTCAATGCCTCGGCCATGGCCGCGATGTCGGCGGCGAGGTTGAGGGTGTTGGCCGCCACCAGCAGCGCCACCACCGCCAGCAGCACGCTGCGCGGAAAGGCGCGCTTGATGTTGGCGGCCAGGCCACGGCGGGTCACAAAGCCGATGCGCGCGCTCACGATCTGGATCGCCGCCATCAACGGCAGGGTGAGCACCACCGTCCACAGCATCCCGTAGCCGAACTGCGCGCCGGCCTGCGAGTAGGTGGCGATGCCACTGGGATCGTCGTCGGCGGCGCCGGTGATGAGGCCGGGGCCGAATTGTTTCTGCAGGCGGCGCAGGCGGATTTTGGGCAACTGAACCATGGGGTGTGTTCTGGATGTTCGGGTGGGTGGTCAGGCCGGTTCCCAGCGGCCGGCCACGTTCTTGAGCAACCGACTTCGCGGCCAAGGGCGGCGTGTTGTGCGGTGGTCCACCGTGCCAGCCTGTTCGGGTGCCGGCGTGATCGCCAGGGTGTGCTGCGCCGCCAGCAGCGACCCGTCCTGCCACCGGGCTTCCTGCGCCAGTTCGCGCGCTCGGGCCAGGCGGGCAGGGCACGACCCGTTGCCTGCCTCACAGGGTTGGATCAGGGCGGGGGCTCCATCCCGTCATCACCAGATTGCGAGCGGCGGTGTATCAGCAAGCCCGCCAGCACCGTCGCTGCGGCGCAGGATGCCAGCACCGGCGATGCGCTGACCCACTGCATCAGCGCATCGAGCACTTCGCTGCGGGTGTACTGCAGCCGCTCGACCAGCTCGCTCACGTCGGCAGGCTGCACCCGCACTAGCTCGCCGTGCAGCCACCGCAGCGAGGGCCAGTGCTCGTCCAGACGGATGCGCGCAAACACGCCGTTGGCCACGGCCACCAGGCTGAGCAGGCCGGCGCTCGGCAGCAAGGTGGCCAGCAGACGCCCGCGCTCGGTCAGTGGCGCCTGTGCGTAGACCTGGCCCACCAGCTCGGCGACCTGGTGCTCCGGGGTGCCGAGATCCGGCAGGGCGCGCGGTGCGGGCCAGGGGGAGGATTCGGTCGCCATGGGAGTCCTTCCAGAAAGACAGAAAAGGGACGAAACGAGCCACCGGCCCGTTGGACTCGCAGGGGCTCAACGAATGAGCTTGCGAGCCAATCCTTAGGTGGTGATGAAAGCGGCGACTCGCGTCGCGGGACCGACAGGTTCTGCCCGGCGCGGCCGTAAGCTCTGCCCATGCACATCGGGCGTTCGGGCTGACCACCATGGCCGACATTTCCTGGTTCACCCTGCACGGCCTGATCGTCGTGCTGGCGGTGCTCGTCTACGTGGTGCAGTCGCGCGCAGACCATGCGCGCCGCCAGCCGGCGGCGGCGATCGCCTGGATGCTGTTCATCGTGTTCGTGCCGTATCTGGCGCTGCCGGCGTTCTGGATGTTTGGCACCCGCAAGCGGGCCCGCCCGCAAGGCAGCTACCCCCTGGCGGTGGCGTCCCGCGAAGCGCAGAACCCCTGGGCGGTCAGCACCCTGCTGGCCCTGGGACAACCGGCGCCGCAGCCCTACACCGAGCTGCAGATCCATCCCCATGGCAGGGCTGCGCGCGAGGCCCTGCTGGATCTGATCGGCCAGGCGCGGCAATCGATCGACCTGTGCACCTTCATCTTGCGGCGCGACGCGCTGGGCGAGCAGGTGCTCGCGGCGCTCTGCGCCAGGGCTGAGGCGGGTGTGCGGGTGCGCCTGCTGATTGACGGTCTGGGCAGCCTGATGGCGCGGCCACCCGATCTGCGGCGGCTGCGGCAGGCGGGCGGCGCGGTGGCGTTGTTTGTCTCGCCGCTGAGCTCGCCACTGCCCGGCCGCACCAACCTGCGCGACCACCGCAAGCTGGTGCTGGTCGACGCCGACACACCAGCCGCGCGGCTGTGGTGCGGCGGGCGCAACCTGGGCGCCGAGTATTTCGACGGTGCGCCGGGATCGCCACCGTGGATCGATCTGAGCTTCGCGCTGGGCGGCCCGGTGCTGGCGCAGGCGGCCGACCTGTTCGAGCGCGACTGGGCGTTTGCGGTGGGTGAGGTTGGTCGCACGACACCGGTTTCCCAGACCCCACTGCCCACGATCCTGGCCCCACCCGCCGAGAACTGCGCGCAACTGGTCGCCTCCGGCCCCGACCAGAGCGCAGACACCTTGCACGCGCTGCTGGTGAGCGCGGCCTACCGGGCACAACACCGGCTGCTGCTGTCCACGCCGTACTTTGTTCCCGACGCCAGCCTGCTGATGGCGTTGTGCCTGGCGGCTCAGCGAGGCGTGCAGGTCGATCTGCTGCTGCCGGCGCGCTCCAACCACCGCCTGTCCGACTGGGCGCGGGGTCGCTCGCTGCGCGCGCTGGCGCGTGCCGGCGGCCGGGTCTGGCTGACACCGGGCATGTGCCACGCCAAGCTGGTGGTGGTGGACGACACGCTGGCGCTGGCGGGTTCGGCCAACCTCGATGGGCGCAGCCTGTTTCTCAACTACGAGCTCATGCTGGCGTTTCACACACCCGATGCGGCGCAGCGTTTCACCGCCTGGTTCGAGCACGAGCGCCGCAGTGCCCAGGTGTTCGAGGTCCGCGAGCCCGGCTGGCTGCGCGACATGGGCGAAGGGCTGATCCTGTGGATGGGGTTTCAGCTGTGAGCAGCTTGCAAAACCCCGTGTTGGCGGAGGAGGGCGCGGCGCGCGTCAAGCGCCTGCTGCCCTGGCTGGTGGCGGTGGCGTTTTTCATGGAGACGCTGGACGCCACCATCCTGAACACCGCGGTGCCCACCATCGCAGAGGCCCTGGGTGTGGCGCCCCTGAGCATGAAAGCGGTGCTCAGCAGCTACACGCTGGCGGTGGCTGTGTTTGTGCCGCTCAGCGGCTGGGTGGCCGACCGCTTCGGCGCCCGGCGGGTGTTCTTCACCGCGATTGCAATCTTCATCCTGGGCTCGCTGTTGTGCGGGCTGGCCACCAACATCCACATGCTGGTGGCCAGCCGGATCGTGCAGGGCATGGGCGGCGCGATGATGGTGCCGGTGGGACGGCTCACCCTGGTGCGCACCTTCCCCAAGTCGGAGCTGATCCGGGCCATGACTTTTGTGGCCATTCCCGGACTGATCGGACCCATGGTCGGGCAGGTGGCCGGCGGCTTCATCGTCCATTACCTGCACTGGCGCGCCATCTTTTTTGTCAACCTGCCATTTGGCCTGTACTGGGTGCACCGTTTCCTGCCCGACTACCGCACGGTGGTGGTGGACCCGCTGGACTGGAGTGGCCTGCTGCTGTTCTGCACCGGGGTGGCGCTGCTGTCGTATGTGCTGGAGGTGTTTGGTGAGCACAGCCTGGGTTGGCCGGCCATGCTGGGCTTGCTGGCACCTCGATGGTGTTGCTGGCCGCGTACGCGTGCCACGCGCTGGGCATGGCCCGGCCGCTGCTGCGCCTGGTGCTGCTGCGCATCCGCACCCTGCGCGTGGCGGTGACCGGGAGTTTTGTCACCCGCCTGGGCGCCGGGGGCATGCCGTTTCTGCTGCCTTTGCTCTAACAGGTGGGCATGGGCTTCAGCCCGGTGCAGGCAGCGCTGCTGATCGTGCCGCAGCCGCTGGCGGCCATGAGCACGAAGATGGTGGTGCCGCATCTGCTGCGGCGTTTCGGTTACCGCCGCGTGCTGCTCGCCAACACCCTGGCCATGGGTGCGGCGATCGCCGCGTTCGCCACCGTGGGCCCAGGCACACCGGTCTGGCGCATTCTGGTGCAGGGTTTTGTGTTCGGCTTCTGCTCCTCGGTTCAGTACAGCAGCATGAACACGCTGGTGTACGCCGACGTCGGGCCCGCCGACACCAGCATGGCCAGCACCCTCCAGCAACTCTCGATGAGCTTTGGTGTGGCGGTGGCCTCGCTGGTTGCCGCCTGGATCATCCCGGGCGGGCTCACCGCCTCGGCCAGCGACATGGTGCGTGGTGTGCACATGGCGTTTCTGGCGCTCGGGATGCTCACGGTGTCGTCTTCGCTGGTGTTCCTGAGGCTGCGCGCCGACGACGGGCGCAGCGTGAGCGGCGAAGCCGGCCCATGAGGCCGCGTGGAGCGCGAACCCTGTGGTGCCAACCGGTTTATCCTCTCCGGCCATGAAGCTCTACAACTACTTTCGTTCCTCCGCCTCGTTCCGGGTGCGCATCGCGCTCGCGCTCAAGGGCCTGCCCTACGAATACCTGCCGGTGCACCTGGTCAAGGGCGAGCACAAGCAGCCGGGCTACAGCGGGATCGCGGCCGACGGTCTGGTGCCGCTGCTCGAACTGGACGACGGCACACGCCTGTCGCAATCGATGGCCATCATCGAGTACCTCGACGAGCAACATCCCACACCAGCGCTGTTGCCAGCCGACGCGCTGGGCCGCGCCCGGGTGCGGGCGCTGGCGCAGTCGATCGCCTGCGAAATCCACCCGATCAACAACCTGCGGGTGCTCAAGTACCTGACCCGCGAGCTCAAGGTGGACGAAGAGGCCAAGAATGTCTGGTACCGGCACTGGGTTCGCACCGGGCTGGAGGCGTTCGAACGCCAGCTGGCGCAGGCGTCGGTGAGCCGTTTCTGCCACGGCGACACCCCCACGCTCGCCGACTGCTGCCTGGTGCCGCAGATTTTCAACGGCCAGCGTTTCAACACACCGCTCGACGGTCTGCCGCGCACCATGGCGGTGTTCGACGCCTGCATGGCACTGCCCGCGTTCCAGGCGGCCCAGCCTTCCGCCTGCCCGGATGCCGAGGCCTGAGGGCGTGCCACTGCCGGCGGCCTGGCGGCCCGAATGGCCCGCACCGCCAAGTGTGCGTGCCTTGTTCACGACGCGCGACGGGGGCGCCTCGCGGGCGCCGTTTGACACGCTGAATCTCGGTGACCATGTGGGTGACGATCCGCAGGCGGTGGCGGCCAACCGCGCGGCGCTGGCCGGCGCGCTGGGCGCCCGGCCGGTGTTTCTGCGTCAGGTGCATGGCACCACGGTGGCTCGGCTGACCGCGCAGACCCTCGATGGCACACAGGCCGATGCCTGCCTGAGCACCGAGCCGGGGCTCGCCTGCACCGTGATGGTGGCCGACTGCCTGCCGGTGCTGTTCACCGATCAACACGGCTCTCAGGTGGCGGCCGCCCACGCCGGCTGGCGTGGCCTGGCTGGCCAGGCGGGTCGGGGCGTGCTGGAGTCGACCTTCGACGCCCTGGTGGCGCAGGCTCAGAAACACAGTCCGCAGCGCTCGCGTGCCGCGATCGCGGCCGACACGCTGGTCTGGCTGGGCCCTTGTATCGGACCGACGGCGTTCGAGGTGGGGCCGGAGGTGCGTGCAGCGTTTCTTGCCGACGATCCCGCGGCCGCAGCCAGCTTCACAGCGCTGACCGGTGGCAAGTGGCTGGCCGATCTGGCGGCGCTGGCGCGCCAGCGTTTGCACGCGATGGGTGTGCTGCGTTGCTACGGAAACGACAGCAGCGCGCGCTGGTGCACCGTGGACCAGGCCTCAGACTTCTTTTCGCACCGGCGCGACGCCATTCGGCTCGGCAGCACCGGGCGCATGGCTGCCTGCGTCTGGCTCGCATGAAGCTGTCTGCACCGCCGCCATGGCGGTGTGCCGCGCCTGGTCCTCGGCAGCTTCGCGCGCCTTGATGGCCTTGCGCCGCTGCGGGGTGCGCATGATGTAGACCACCAGCGCGATCGGCAGCAGCCCGTACAGCACAAAGGTCACGATGGCACCGAGCACGGTGCCCGTGGTGTTGCTGGCTTCCGCCACCGCCATCATGAGCACCACGTACAACCAACCGATCACAATCAGGTACACAAACATCCTTTTTTTGAAGCGTCAGACTGCAGGAAGCCAGACCGCCGATACTTGAGCAAGTCGATCAGCGGCAGACGCTGGTCGATAATAGGACGTCAAAAAAATCATTGGAGACAGCAATGGCATCAGGGAAGTCCCCGCAACAAGCTTGGCTGGCGGCAGCGGAGCAGTTTCAGCAAAACCTCGTTGACCAGTGGACACAGGCCGCGCAGGCGTTTCCCGGCGCTGCCGCAGCACCCGGCGCCACCGCCGCCGATCCCTGGGCCGCATTCAAGGCCTTCATGCCCAATACCGGCGCGGCCGGGTTCGGTGGTGTCGGTGATGCCAGCACCGGCCTGGCGGGCATGGGACACCTGTTCACTCAGGCGGCGGGCCACCCGGTGAGTTTTGAGCCGGCGCGCATGCTGGCGATTCAAAGCACCTACCTCAAAGAGGTGGCAGAACTCTGGAATCAGGGCATGGGTGCCAAGCCCCAGGGCGATCGTCGCTTCACCGGTGAAGCCTGGGCCAGCAACCCGGTGGCGGCTTTCTCCGCCGCGTCCTACCTGCTCAACGCGCGCACCCTGATGGCGATGGCCGATGCGGTGCAGGGCGACGCCAAGACACGCACACGGGTGCGCTTTGCGGTACAGCAGTGGATCGATGCCAGCGCGCCCAGCAACTTTCTCGCTTTCAATGCCGAGGCACAGAAAAAAGCGATCGACACCCAGGGCGAAAGCATTGCCAAGGGCGTGGCCAACCTGCTGCACGACATGAAGCAGGGCCACGTGTCGATGACCGACGAGAGTGTGTTCGAGGTCGGCAAGAACGTGGCCACCACCGAAGGTGCGGTGGTGTTCGAGAACGAGCTGTTCCAGCTGATCGAATACAAGCCGCTGACCGCCAAGGTTTACGAGCGTCCGTTTCTGCTGGTGCCGCCCTGCATCAACAAGTTCTACATCCTCGATCTGCAGCCTACCAACTCGCTGATCCGCTACAGCGTGGAACAGGGCCACCGCACCTTTGTGGTGAGCTGGCGCAATCCGGACGAGTCGCTGGCGCACAAGACCTGGGACAACTACATCGAAGACGCGGTGATCCAGGCCATCGCGGTCACGCGGGACATCACCGGCGCCGAGACCATCAACGCGCTGGGCTTCTGTGTCGGCGGCACCATGCTGTCCAACGCGCTGGCGGTGCTGGCCGCGCGCGGCGAGGAGCCGGTGAACAGCGCCACCTTCCTCACGACGCTGATCGATTTCACCGATTCCGGCATCCTTGATGTGTTCATCGACGAGAACTTCGTCAAGTACCGCGAGATGCAGTTCGCCAAGGGCGGTCTCATGCCCGGTCGCGATCTTTCCACCACCTTCAGCTTCCTGCGCCCCAACGACCTGGTGTGGAACTACGTGGT
>CAYRIT010000028.1:0-30441 GCA_964424415.1 uncultured Hydrogenophaga sp. | reverse complement strand
GGTCGGGACATCTCTTCTCCGATGGTCCGGTCATGACCGGCGATACCAATTACCCCATCTTCAGCGGTTATTGGCGCGTGGTGCCGGAGCCGGGAACACGCGCCTTGTTGCTGGTGCCCTTGCTGTATCTGGGCGCCAGGCGTGTCCACGCAGGGGCCACACGCATCTGAAGCCAGGCGAGGCCGGTCGGCGGCTCAGAGGGTGACCAGGTCTGTCTGCACTGGCCAGCCCTGGGCGGCCTGCAGCGCGGCGGTGTCGAACTCGTGCCGCAACTGCAGCGTGTAACGCCCGGGCTTGGAGGTGCACAGGCGGTAGCCGTCGGCCGCGGGTGTCAGGCGCACACCCGCTTCGCCGCTGGTGTGTTGCACACGCCAGCCCGTGCGCTGCGGTTCGGTCATGCGCAAGCTGACGCAAAAGCCGCGCTTCATGTTCGAGACCACCACCAGCCGCTGCTGGCCGCCCAGCGCGCCCGAGGCGTCGGCTTGCAGTTCGCTGGGGTGGCTGTTTTCCAGCACCCGCATCACCGGGGGGATGATGATGCGGAAATCCAGCGCCGCACTGGCCTTGCCGCCGGGCGGCGCGAAGCCGCTCTCGGCCATGGCCAGCGGAGCTGCCAGGGTCACCGCCAGGGTGACCAGACAGGACTTCAAGGGGTGTGATCGCCAGAACATGCCCGGTAAATCGGTGCATTTCTGGCGAACTTGAGGCCTGGGTGCGGTGATTGCCGCCACCAGCCGGCGGCAATCAGTCGTTCATTCGCTGCACCGGGATGCTCAGGGGGGTGGTGTCACGCAAGCGGACGTCCACCCGCGCCTGACCGTCGCCCACCGTCGTCCACGGCAGGGGCAGGGTGTCGCTGCGCACGCTCACCGTGCGCGCACCCGCTGCCACAAACGGGAACTCGAAGCGGCCCTGGCTGTCGGTGCGCACGCCGTAGCGGTTGTCCAGGAACACGGTGACGTTGGGCACACCAAGCTCGCTGGCCTCCTGTGTGCCGCTCTTGTTGGCGTCGAAATACACCACGCCCTCGACACGCCCGCCGCCGTCCAGGCCGCTGCCGCCCAGTGGCGTGTTGCGGCTGCCGGCCTGCAATTCGTAGCGCAGCACGGCGTAGAAGGTGCGGTCGGACTGCGGGATGACGATGGTCAGCGGCGGGGCCAGCGGGTCGAGTGACGGGTTGAAGCGGCTGCGCCCGACCGAGCGGCTGTAGTTCGCCTCCAGGCTCCAGCGCGGGTCGATGCGCCACTGGCCACCCAGGTTCAGGCTGTGGCGCGACTGCCCGGTGTTGCTGTGCTCGGTGTTGATGTTGCCGCGCAGGCTGGCCTTGTTGGTCACCGGGGCGGACAGGCTCAGCGCAGCGTTCCAGACCGATTCCGAAGGGCGGCCCTGGTAAGCGGCGTACGCGCCGGTGCCCAGGCTGCTGGAGACGGACCAGCTCTGTGGCACCAGCCATTCCTGGTCCCAGGTCAGCCAGCGCGAGTTGGCCTCGCTGTTGCCATGGACGAACTCCAGGCGCAGGCCGCTGTTGCCCCAGCCGTTCTGGAACCGCCAGTCGCCGTAGGTGCTCCAGGCGTCGCCGCCGAAGTGGCGCACGGTGGTGCCGGCGCCCACGGTGTGGTCGCGGTTGAGGCGCCAGCGCGCCGAGCCGGTGGCAAAGAAGCCGCTGCCGTTGCGCCCGCTGATGGAATCGAGCCAGTCCACCGAGCCCTCGGCCGACCATTGGCGTGTGCGCCAGCTGGTGCGCGCGTACACACCCACCAGATCGTTGGCCAGCGGCAGGTTGGCCCAGCTCAGGTCCTGATCGAGACGGTAGGCGCCCAGGCCGTGTTTGCGCGGGCCATCGTCCCATTCGCTGTCGATCCAGAAGCCGCTGCGCCCGCCACCCACGTGGCTGGCCTGCGTGCGCAGCACCTGGCCCTGGATGCGGTGTTCCGCGCCCTCGTGTCGCAGCGCCAGCAGGGTGGAGTTGGCGTCGACGATGTCGCTCGCCTGCATCGGCACGTCCAGGTTGGAGACCCTGCGTGCGTCCTCGTGCTGCACGGCGACGGTCCAGCCCTGGCTGGACAGCGGATTGGTGCCGTCCGCGTTGAGGCGCCACTGCCCGCCGAACGTGGTGCGCTGGCCCGGCAGCTTGCGAAAGCCGTTGGCGGGCAGGAAATCCAGCCGCCCCGGTTCACCGGTGCTGGCCTGCAATTGCAGACCGCGGCCCGGGTTTTCCCATTCGGTGCCGATGCCCTGCAGGATGGCCGAAGGCAGGTAGATGCGTGCGGGCAGCCGCAGGATGCCGGGCGCAGGCGGGGTGATCACACCCAGTTCGTTGCTGGTCAGCCAGCCCCCTGTCAACGGCATCGCGCGCTGGCGCAGCGTGAGCGTGCCGCTGCTGTCGCTCGGCGCGTAGCTGCCGTCGACCGAGAGCGTGCCGTGGTTGGGCGTCTCCAGCAGGCCATAGATGCCGTAGCCGATGCGGGTCTTGCGCGCAACGTCGAACGGCTGGGTACCCAGGCGGGTTTCCAGGCGCAGGAAGCGCGGCCAGCCACCGCGGTCGTAGGCGGTGGCCTCGGCATCGTCCGTCGGTTCGGGCGGCAGGCCTTCGATCACCCGGTCCACATAGGCCGGTGCGCTGGTGCCGTTGGTCGCGGGTGGCGTGGGCGCGCTTTGTGCCCAGGCAGAGAGCCCGGGCGTTGAGACACCCAGGAGCGCCAGCAGGCAGTGGGCCGGACGCGGTACCCGCCCCCTCATGGGGCAAAGCTCGCGTCCAGCGGCAGGCGGTTTTTGCCCCATTCCAGGTTGCCTTTGACCGTCAGCGGAAAGCGGATCTCGGGGACGGGTTTGCCGTCTTCGGCGACGGGCGTGATGGCGATGCGCCGCGTCTCGCCCGGCAGGATGGGCAGATCGGCCGGGGCCATTTCGAAGCGCGCGCCATTGGCGTCGGTGCCATTGAGGAAGCCTTCCAGGCGGCCGTGGGCGTTGCCGCGGTTGTGCACGTCGACCACGGCGGTGGGCTTGCCGTCGACCTGGGCCACGCGGGTGGCGGTGATCTCCAGTTGCGGGGCCGCGTCACCCACGCTCGCGTACACGATCACGCCGATGCGGCCTCCCACGGGGAAGTCGAGGGTGCCCTGCACACGCGCGGCCTCCAGGCCTTCGACCATCAGCGCGAAACGGCACTCGCGCGCCGGCGTGCCGGGCGGCGGGGTGATCTCGAACCGGTAGCGGTAGCGCGCGCCGGGCTCGATCGTCAGTTCGCGCCGTTCGACCGCGACCCACGGGCGGCAGCTGTCGGCGGACAAGGCATCGCTGAACGCCACCGAGTTGTCGGGCAGGAAGGTCCAGTCGTTGGTGTAGACGCGGTAGTTGCCCTTCTGTTGTCCCACATGCTGGATCTCCACCACCTGCCGCAGGTTCTGGCCGGCGGTCACCTGCACCTCGAAACGCGGCGGCGTGATGTAGGCCGCGAAGCCCTGCGCCAGGGCGCTGATCGGGGCGCTGGCCAGGGCGATGACACACAGCCCGCCGGACAGCGTGGCAAGGGGGAGGCGAAAAAAATTCGGGACGGCAGGGCGCATGGCGGAATCAGTCGGCATCCAGTTCGAAATGGAAATTCAGGCGCCGCGCGTTCGATGTCCAGTCGGCGTTGGAACGCAGGCGCACCTGCAACTGGTCTTCCAGCGTGGGGGTGGTGATCTGCCCCGCGAACACCAGGGCGCGCTCGCCCGACACCAGGCGGCCCGCCTGCAGGCGGCCCTGGGTGGTCCAGACGGCTTCGATGGTGGAGGCCTGATCGCGTGGCAGCACCATGTAGATGCGCCCGCTGCGCCCGATCCAGTCGCGTGTGTCGATGCGGATGTTCACGCGCAGCGCGGCTTCCATGCCGCCCGCGAAGGGCTGCCCTGGCGCCAGGGGCATCCACTGCATCTGCACGTTGGGGGGCACCGTGTGGCTTAGCGAGTCGTCCAGTCGGTGCGGGTTGGCCCAGCTGGCGCTGGCCAGGAAGCTGCACAGCAGCGCCGTGGCAAGGCGAAGGAATGCTGTCATGGGCTGCTGAGGGTGTAGGTCACCTGGCCGTTGTAGGTGCCGGCCGCCCGCACCGCGTTGTTGGCGTAGATGTAGGAGTGGCAGTTTTCAAGGTAGCGGTTGCGCGGCACCGTGGCGAGTGTCTGGGTGCCGCCGTTGAAGGTGCCGGCGGGAATCACGGTGGGCACATTGCTGCCCGGGGCAGAAACGGTCCAGCGGATTTCGGTGAACGGGATGGCGTCGCCGCTGGTGGTGGCCAGGCTGGTGGGCGAGGAGACGGACAGTGTGGCATTGGCCGCATTGTTGCCATTGTTGCGGTAACCGGCGCCGACCATCACCTGGCTGGCGGGCGTCGGACAGGTGTTGTTGCCATCCCCGTACAGGCTGGTGGACTGGGTGCTGTTGCTGGTCATGGGCAGGTCCGTGCCGTTGCCCAGCTGGCTCACCGGCACCGTGACCTGCACCAGGTTGATCGGGCCACTGCGGCCCAATGTGCCATCGAAGTTGCTGCTGGCGCGGCTCACGGCGCCGTTGCCGACGTGCAGAAACAGGCGGCGGTCGCCGGAGGTGATCGTCAGCGACCAGGCATGGGCCGCGGCCATTTCCGCCAGGCACAGCACCGCCAGACAGGCACCCGCCACAAGGCGGGTGGTGCTGGAGCGGGTCGTTTGCTTCATGGTGTCTTGCTGGCCGTGGCGGTCCGGAAAAGGTCTCTGACTGCCCCGTCAGGGTGTGCGGGGCGGGCGCCTGAAATGGCAACGGAGGGTTGCACTGGGCAAACCCTCCGTGAGGCCGGCGGCGGCAGATGTGCCGCCCCCTTAGCTTCTGCGCAGGCTCAGGGCATGGCAGCGGTGTAGGTCACGCGGCCGTTGGTGGTGCCGTAGGTGCCGGGTGCCACCACGGCCGTGTTGGCGTAGCTGAAGGTCCAGTTGGCCGTGCGATCGGTGATCTTGGTGCCGGAAGACAGCGTCACGTTGGACGCCGCGCCCGCACCCGTGGCCGGGATGACCGGGCTGGGCAGTGCGGCCAAGCTGGTGGTGGCGGAGATTTCGGACCAGGCGATGGTGTCGGCGGTGGCGTTGGTCAGCGCCCCGGTGGTGGTGGCGGCCAGGGTCACCTGACCGTTGTTGCCGATCACACGAACCGGCACCACGTTGCCGGTGATGGCACCGGCGGCAGCGCCCGTGCCAACGGCAGCGGCGTTGGTGGTGTAGTCGAAGGTCACCTGGTCAATGGTGGTGTTGGTCGTGAGGCCGGCGGCGCCGGTGCCCACACCCAGGAACAGCACCCTGGGCACGACCACGCGGAAGTCCAGACGCGCGGTGGCGCTTCCGGCACCAGTGACGAGCTGCGACTCGGCCGATGCCAGCAGCGGGGTGGCCAGGGCAAACGCCAGGGCGGTCTTCAGGAGCAATGTCTTTTTCATGATCGTGCTTTCGGTGGGGAATGCTGTTTGCAACACTTTTGCTGCACATGCATCGGAAACTGGGGTGGCGCGATGTTATGGGGCAAACCCTTGTTTGGCCTAGCCGTTGTCCGGCAAAACGTCACACATTGAACAAAATCAGAGGTCTTTTCGTTTCAACGGTCGTTGGCAAACGACAGATGGCGCTGCACGGCGCTCAAGTTTTGTGCCGTCCTGCCGTGCCGGCCACTTTGGTACTCATGGGCCAAGGGTTCAGGTGCGCCAGCGGCAGTGCGCCGACCGCCTTGACCTCGCCCAGCGAAAAGCTGGTGTGCAGGTCTTTGACATTGGGCAGGTTGAGCAGCACCTCGCGCGCAAACCGGCTGAATTCGGCCAGGTCGGAGCAGACCACCTGGAACTCGAAGGTGCCCGAGCCGCTGATGTAGTGGCAGCTCACGATCTGCGGGATGTCGCGGATGGCGGCCTCCAGCGAGCGCGTCACGTCGCCGTGGTTGCGCTCGGCGTCCAGCCGCACAAAGGCCAGCACCCCGAGGCCGATTTTTTCCCGGTCCAGCTCGGCCCGGTAGCCGCGGATGAAGCCCGCCGTCTCCAGCGCGCGCACGCGCCGCCAGCAAGGCGCGGCCGACAGGCCGACACGCTGCGCCAGTTCGGCGTTGGTGAGGCGTCCGTCGCGCTGCAATTCGTTCAGGATGGCCAGATCGAAGCGGTCAAGTGTTTCTGTCATTTGTATTTTTCAGCAATTAACTTTCACGATCATCGTGTTTGACGGCATGAAAAGCAAACACCTGTCGCGGAACGGGTCATACACTGTGCGGCACACTGAGCTGGGCTTACCAGCCCCGATTCCGTGGCCCGATTCGCCCACAAGGCGAGCCCACACGACTGGAGACAAACCATGAACGCGCCCCTGCCCGAACACATCCGCCGCGCCCTGGAAACGGTGACGCTGGACGACAAGTATTCGCTCGACCACGGTCGCGCCTTCATGAGCGGCATCCAGGCGCTGGTCAAGCTGCCGATGCTGCAACGCCAGCGCGATGCGCTGGTCGGCAAGAACACGGCCGGGTTCATCAGTGGCTACCGCGGCTCGCCGCTCGGCGGCTACGACCAGGCCTTGCAGAAAGCCGCGCCTTACCTCAAACAGCAGAACATCGTGTTCCAGCCCGGTGTGAACGAGGAGCTGGCGGCCACCGCGCTCTGGGGCACGCAGCAGCTCGGTTTTGCGCCGCCTGGCAGCAACCGGTTCGACGGTGTGTTTGGCATCTGGTACGGCAAAGGCCCCGGCGTGGACCGCTGCTCCGACGTCTTCAAGCACGCCAACATGGCCGGCACCACCCCCTGGGGCGGCGTGATCGCGGTGGCCGGTGACGACCACGTGGCCAAGAGCTCGACCGCGGCCCACCAGAGCGACCACATCTTCAAGGCCTGCGGCCTGCCGGTGTTTTTCCCGACTTCGGTGCAGGACATCCTGGACCTGGGGCTGCACGCGCTGGCCATGAGCCGCTTCAGCGGTGTCTGGGCCGGCATGAAAACGATCCAGGAGATCGTCGAATCCAGCGCCACCGCCATGATCGATCCCGAGCGGGTCGAGATCGTGATCCCCGAGTTCGAGATGCCGCCCGGTGGTCTGCACATCCGCTGGCCCGACCACGCGCTCGATCAGGAAGCGCGTCTGTTTGACTACAAGTGGTATGCGGCCCTCGCCTATGTGCGCGCCAACAAGCTCAACCACAACGTCATCAGCGGACCGAGCGACCGTTTCGGTGTGATCGCCAGCGGCAAGGCCTACAACGACACCCGCCAGGCGCTGCTCGATCTGGGTCTGGACGACGCCACCTGCCAGCGCATCGGCCTGCGCCTGCACAAAGTGGCGGTGGTCTGGCCGCTGGAGGCGCAGACCACGCGCGAATTTGCCACCGGCCTGCGCGAGATCCTGGTGGTGGAAGAGAAGCGCCAGGTCATCGAGTACCAGCTCAAGGAAGAGCTCTACAACTGGCGCAGCGACGTGCGTCCCCACGTGCTGGGCAAGTTCGACGAGGTGGCGGGCGACTACACCGGCGGCGAGTGGAGCAACCCCAATCCCAGCGCCCACCACCTGCTGCGCGCCAACGCCGACCTCTCGCCGGCCATCATCGCGCGGGCCATCGCCAAGCGGCTCAAGAAGCTTGGTGTGCCCGACGATGTGATGGCGCGCATCGACACCCAGCTCGCCATCCTGAACGCACAGGAGCAGGCGATGCAGACGCTGCTTGCCCAGGGCGCAAATTCACCCCTGGCGGGCGCCGAGCGCCAGCCCTGGTTCTGCTCGGGTTGCCCACACAACACCTCCACCAAGGTCCCCGAGGGTTCGCGCGCCATGGCCGGCATCGGCTGCCATTTCATGACCATCTGGATGGACCGCGCCACCGAGGGCTTCACCCAGATGGGTGGCGAGGGCGTGCCCTGGGTCGGCCAGCAGCCGTTCAGCCACGATCGGCACATGTTCGCCAACCTGGGCGACGGCACCTACTTCCACAGCGGCATCCTGGCCATCCGCCAGAGCATCGCCGCGGGCGTGAACATCACCTACAAGATCCTCTACAACGACGCGGTCGCCATGACCGGTGGCCAGCAGGTGGGCGAGCGGCCCGAGGGCCACTCGGTGGTGCAGATCGCACAAAGCATGCGCGCCGAGGGAGCGGTCAAGATCACCATCGTCACCGACGAGCCTGAAAAATACGCCAGCGTCAGTGGTCTGCCGGCGGGCATCGCCATCCAGCACCGCGACACGCTGGACGCGGTGCAGCGCGAATTCCGGGACATCCCGGGCACCACGGTCATCATTTACGACCAGACCTGTGCCACCGAAAAGCGCCGCCGCCGCAAGCGCGGCACGATGGTCGAGCCGACCGAGCGTGTGGTCATCAACGAGCTGGTGTGTGAAGGCTGTGGCGACTGCGGCGTGCAGTCCAACTGCCTCTCGGTGGAGCCGCTGGAGACCGAATTCGGCCGCAAGCGCACCATCAACCAGAGCAGCTGCAACAAGGACTTCTCGTGCGTCAAGGGCTTCTGCCCGAGTTTTGTCACGGTCGATGGCGGCCAGCTGCGCAAGAAGAAAAAGGGCGAAGCCCGGGCCGAGTGGACCGGCGGCGCACTGCCCGAGCCGGTGCAGCCGCCGCTCGATCGAGAGGCCTGGGGCGTGATCGTGGCTGGCGTCGGTGGCACCGGGGTCATCACCATCGGCCAGCTGCTCGGCATGGCCGCGCACATCGAAGGCAAGGGCATCGTGACGCAGGACGCGGCGGGCCTGGCACAAAAAGGTGGCGCCACCTGGAGCCATGTGCTGATCGGCGCGCACCAGGATGACATCCGCACCACCCGTGTCGCTGCCGCGTCGGCCGATCTGGTGATCGGTTGCGACCCGCTGGTGGCCGCCAACAAGGAAACCTGGGCCCGGCTGCGCACCGGTCGCAGCCATGTGGCGCTCAACGCCAACGCCACACCCACGGCGGCGTTCGTGAAAAACGCCGAGTGGCAGAACCCGGCCCAGGCCTGTGTGGACGCCCTGGTGGAGCACCTGCGGCCCGAGGCGGTGGGGGTGTTCGACGCCGAGGCAGCTGCCTCCAAATTCATGGGCGACAGCATCTACACCAACCCCATGATGCTGGGCTACGCCTGGCAGCGTGGCTGGGTGCCGCTGGGCCACACCGCGCTGATGCGTGCCATCGAGCTCAACGGTGTGCAGATCGAGAACAACAAGGCGGCGTTCGAGTGGGGCCGGCGTGCCGCGCACGACCCGCAGGCGTTTGCTTCCCTGCTTGCCGACGGTGGTGCGCAGGTGATCCACTTCAAACCGCGCGAGAGTGTGGCGACCGTGATGGCACGGCGCGTCGAGTTCCTCACTGCGTACCAGAACAAGGCCTACGCCTCCGACTACCAGGCGTTTGTCGAGCGCGTGCGCAAGGCGGAGGCCCCGCTGGGCAAGTCGGACCTGACGATGGCGGTGGCGCGCTATCTGTTCAAGCTCATGGCCTACAAGGACGAATACGAGGTGGCCCGTCTGCACAGCGATACGTCTTTCCACGAGCGCATCGCCGCCCAGTTCGAGGGTGACTACACCCTGCGCGTGCACCTGGCGCCGCCGTTGCTGGCCAAGAAGAACGAGAAGGGCGAGCTGGTCAAGAAGAAATACGGCCCGTTCATGTTCACGGCCTTCCGCTGGCTGGCGAAGTTCAAGGGCCTGCGCGGCACCGCGCTCGACGTGTTCGGCCGCACCGAAGAACGCCGCACCGAGCGCGCATTGATCGGCGAATACCGCAGCGAGATCGACGCCATGCTGCCCGAACTGGACGCCAGCAACCACGCGCTGGCGCTCGAAATGGCCCGGGTGCCCGAGCAGATCAAGGGCTTTGGCCACGTGAAAGCGCGCAACCTGGCCGCGGCGAGCAGCCGCTGGAGCGAGCTGAAGGTGCGCTGGGCGGCGGGTGACAGCGAGGCAGCGCGGGTGGCCTGAGGGCGTCGCGCGGTTTTGGGGCGCCGTCGACGGCTTGCTGTCGCAAGGCGGCGACATACAATGTTCGGCTAAGTCGGGCACGCCCCAGGGGTGTGTCCGTGCGCCGCTTGGGCGCCCGAGCCCAGTCAACCCCGTTGGAGTATTCCCGTGTTCATTTCTTCTGCCTTCGCCCAGACCGCTGCCGGTGGCGACACCACCTCCACCCTGATGAGCCTGCTGCCGCTGGTGCTGATGTTTGTGGTGCTGTACTTCGTGATGATCCGTCCGCAGATGAAGCGCCAGAAAGACCACAAGGCCATGGTGGAAGCGCTCGCCAAGGGCGACGAGGTGGTGACCGCCGGGGGCTTCCTGGGCAAGGTCTCCAAGATCGGCGAGACCTTCATCGGTGTGGAGCTGGCGGCGGGCGTGGAAGTGCAGATGCAGCGTTCTGCGGTCACGCAGGTGCTGCCCAAAGGCACCTTGAAGTAACACCCGCCGCGCTTCGCGCGACCCCCTCAAGGGGGCGGCGCTGGCGGCCCGGCAGAGCCGGTTCCGCGGCGCCTCCGGTCAACTCCCCACACGCCTCGGTGCCTGCAGTCTCATGAACCGTTATCCCCTCTGGAAGTACCTGATCATCGCGGTGGCGCTGGTGATTGGTGTGCTGTACGCGCTGCCCAACCTGTTTGGCGAGTCACCGGCGGTGCAGGTGTCGGCGGCCCGGGCCTCGGTGCGTATCGACACCACCACGGTGACCCGGGTCGAGCAGGCGCTGGCGGCGGCATCGCTCAAACCGTCGCTGATCCAGCTCGATGGCAGCTCGGTCAAGGCGCGCTTTGACAGCACCGACGACCAGATCAAGGCGCGCGACGCGCTGGAGCACGCGTTCAACCCCGACGCCACCAACCCGGGCCACGTGGTGGCACTCAATCTGCTGCCGCGCACCCCGCTGTGGCTCGCCAGCCTGCACGCCTCGCCCATGTACCTGGGACTGGACCTGCGGGGCGGTGTGCATTTCATGCTGCAGGTGGACATGCCGGCGGCGCTGCAGCGCCGGACCGACGTGCTCACCGGTGACCTGCGTACCGCGTTGCGCGAAAAAAGTGTGCGCCACAGCGGCATCAGCCGCAGCGGCCAGACGATCGAGATCCGTGCCCGCGACGCGCAGACCGCCGACGCCGCGCGCGTCATCATCCAGGACCAGTTTGCCGATCTGGTCGTCAAGGAAACGGTGGAAGGCACCGATTACCGCCTGAGCGCCACGCTCAAGCCCGAGGCGGTGCGGCTGGTGCAGGACCAGGCGCTCAAACAGAACATGACCACGCTGCACAACCGGATCAACGAGCTTGGCGTGGCCGAGCCGGTGATCCAGCAGCAGGGTGCGGACCGCATCGTGGTGCAACTCCCCGGCGTGCAGGACACGGCCAAGGCCAAGGACATCCTGGGACGCACTGCGACGCTGGAAGTGCGCCTGGTCGACGAGAGCACAGAAGGCCAGGCGGCCGAGCGTGGCACCGCGCCGGTGCCGTTTGGCTCCGAGCGTTACCCCGAGCGCAGTGGCCAGCCGGTGATCGTCAAACGCGACGTGCTGCTGACCGGCGAAAACCTCACCGACGCCCAGGCCGGCTTTGACGACACCCAGCAGCCTGCGGTGCACCTTACGCTGGACGCCAAAGGCGCGCGCGTTTTCCGCGATGTGACGCGCGAGAACGTTGGCAAACGCATGGCCATCATCCTGTTCGAGAAGGGCCGGGGCGAGGTGGTGACTGCGCCGGTGATCCGCGGTGAAATTGGTGGCGGCCGGGTGCAGATTTCCGGCGCCATGACCACGGTGGAGGCCAACGACACCGCTCTGCTGTTGCGCGCCGGCTCGCTGGCCGCACCGATGGAGATCATCGAAGAACGCACCATCGGCCCCAGTCTGGGCGCCGACAACATCGCCAAAGGTTTCCACAGCGTGATCTGGGGCTTCGCGGTGATCGTGGTGTTCATGTGTGTCTACTACATGCTGTTCGGTGTGTTCTCCAGCCTGGCGCTCGGGTTCAATCTGGTGCTGCTGGTGGCGGTGCTGTCCATGCTGCAGGCCACGCTCACCCTGCCCGGTATCGCCGCGATGGCGCTGGCGCTCGGCATGGCAATCGACTCCAACGTGCTGATCAACGAGCGGGTGCGCGAAGAACTGCGCCGCGGCGCCTCGCCGCAGATGGCGATCAACGCCGGTTTCGACCACGCCTGGGGCACCATCCTGGACTCCAACGTCACCACCCGGATTGCCGGTGTTGCCCTGTTGCTGTTCGGCTCGGGCCCGGTGCGCGGGTTTGCGGTGGTGCACTGCATCGGCATCCTCACCAGCATGTTCTCCAGCGTGTTCTTCTCGCGCGGCCTGGTGAATTTCTGGTACGGCAGCAAGAAAAAACTGAAATCGGTGTCCATCGGCACCGTCTGGCGCCCCGGTGGCACGGTGTCCACCCCGAGCGCCGACGGAGCGCCGCTGCCGCCCGACCCGACAAGGACCTGACCCATGGAATTTTTCCGCATCCGCAAGGACATCCCGTTCATGCGCCACGCGCTGGTGCTGAACGCGATCTCGATCGTCACCTTCATCGCCGCGGTGGTGTTCCTCGTGACCCGCGGGCTGAACCTGTCGGTGGAGTTCACCGGCGGCACGGTGATGGAGGTCGCCTACGAACAGCCGGCGGACCTGTCCGCCGTGCGCCAGGTGGTTGAGTCGCTCGGTTATGCGGAGGTGCCGGTGCAGAACTTCGGCACCTCGCGCGACGTGCTGCTGCGCCTGCCGGTGCGCGAAGGCAGCACCTCGGGGGAGCAAAGCCAGGCGCTGATCTTGGCGCTGAAGGCGCAGAACCCAGCGGTGGAGCTGCGGCGCACCGAATTTGTGGGCCCTCAGGTGGGGCGCGAGCTGGTGGAAAACGGCCTGAAAGCGCTGGCCATGGTGATCGTGGGCATCATGATCTACTTGGCGTTTCGCTTCGAATGGAAGTACGCGGTCTCGGCCATCATCGCCAACCTGCACGACGTGGTGATCATTCTCGGCTTCTTTGCCTTCTTCCAGTGGGAGTTCTCGCTGGCGGTGCTGGCGGCCGTTCTGGCGGTGCTCGGATATTCGGTCAACGAATCTGTTGTTATTTTTGATCGTATTCGTGAGAGTTTCCGCCGGCAGCGCAAGATGTCGACGCAGCAGATCATCGACCACGCGATCACGTCCACCATCAGCCGGACCATCATCACACACGGCTCCACCCAGATCATGGTGCTGTCGATGCTGCTGTTTGGCGGCCCGACCCTGCATTACTTCGCGTTGGCGCTGACCATCGGTATTTTGTTTGGTATCTACTCGTCGGTGTTTGTGGCCGCAGCCATCGCGATGTGGCTGGGCATCAAACGCGAAGACCTGATCAAGGGCGGGCCCAAAAAAGAAGGCGATCCAGACGATCCGAACGCAGGTGCTGTGGTGTAAGCCTGTGACCTTGGCGCTTGGGTAAACTGGGCAGGGTATTCCAGCGTGATTTTTCTCACATCCGAGTCATACTCAAAGAACCGTGGCTTCAATTGATCAGCACGCCTCCTCCTTGGCCAAACAGGCCCGTGAACTCTTTGTGGTTCATGTGGGGCGCATGCTTCCGGAGCTGGGCAAAGCGTGTGACCAGCGCCTGACCGGCATTCTGGACCAGGCCGGTTCGGCTCGTGAAATCCAGACCCGACGCGACGCCTGGACCGGCTTCCAGAACCAGCAGGTGGTCTGGCTCAACCACAGCCGCAAGGCCTTGCAGCGCTCGCTCCTGCCGCGCTCGGCGCCGGCACTCGATGCTCAAAGCACCGGTGGGCGCCTGGAACTGGTGGCCGAAGGGGCCATCGACGACCAGATCCTGGCTTCCCGCCTGGCGATGCGGGTGCTCGAAGCAGCTTCCTCCGAACTCAACGATTTGCGCCTGCGCATCCAGCACCTGGAAAAACGCCAGGAATTGCCGCGCGGTGATGTGCTGCTGCCAGATGTGGCCGCCCGCGTGCTGGTCGATCAGTGGCTGGCGTCGGGCATGACACGTGAGGCCTGGCAACTGGTGCAAGACGCGATGGCGCCCGTGCTGACGCTCAGGATGCATGAGGCGTACAAGGCGGCCAACGAGTTCCTGGTGGCCAGCGGCGTGATGAAAGAAATCGACCTGCAGTCGCTGGTCAAGCGCGCACCGGGCGCGCGCAGCAGTGGCAAAGCGGGGGGGGAAGCGGCTCCGGAGCGTGGGGCGGGTGGCGACGGTTCGGGGGCGGGTTTTCCGGGCAGCCGGGGCGGCGGTTCGGACTTCAGTGGCGCCGCCGGTGGCGCCCAGGTGCGGCCCCGGGCTGGGTCCCTGCCAAGTGGAGGTGATTCGGGTGTCGGTTCCAGCGGTCTGGGCGCTCCCGGTAGCGGCCGTGCGGGCATGGGGTCGTCCGGCATGGGTGTGCACGAAGAAACGCGGATGTTGACGGGTTCGACCCCGCTGGCGCGCGCGCGCATGCGCGCCCAAGGCGTGGTCGGTCGCCTCAAGCGCCTGCTGATGGACAAGGTGGGTGGCGATTTCGAAGCCACACAGCTGCTGCCACCGCCGTCGCCGCGTTTGCAGCAGGCGATGGCGCAAGCCATGCCTTCCATGGCCAGTGGGGACGCTGGTGCCGCTTCCCTGGGCGGCTCGGCGGCGCTGGTGGTCGGTCCGGCGCAGGTGGAGCAGGCCGCGACCGCGCTGCGCCAGCGCACCACCGAGCTCAAGCACGCCGCGTCGACTTCGTCGGAGAAGGCCACAATCGAAGTGGTGGCGCTGATGTTTCAGGCCATCCTGGCAGAAGAACGGATCCCGCCCAGCGTGCGTGTCTGGTTCGCCCGCTTGCAGATCCCGGTGCTGCGGGTAGCGCTGGCCGAGCCCGAGTTCTTCAGCGCCCTGCAACACCCGGCGCGCCGCCTGATTGATCGCCTGGGTTCGTGTGTGCTGGGCTTTGAGTCCAACGTGGGTTCGACCGCGCTGGAGGCGGAGATCAAGCGTGTGGTGCAGGTGATTGAGCAGTACCCGGAAACCGGCCGCCGGGTTTTTCAGCTGGTTTATGACGAATTCGAGAAGTTCCTCTCGACCCATCTCAGCGAGCAGGGCAGCGCGAGCCGCTTCGTGAGCGTGGCGCAGCAGGTCGAGCAAAAGGAAACGCTGTCGGTGCAATACACGATCGAGTTGCGCAAGCTGCTTGATGATGTGCCGGTGCGTGACGAGATACGTGACTTCCTGTTCAAGGTCTGGGTCGAGGTGCTGGCGGTGACCAGCGTCCGCCACGGTCCTCAGCATGAGCAAACAACCGCGCTCAAGCAGGTGGCCACCGACCTGCTGTGGGCGGCCAGTGCCAAACCCGACCGCAATGATCGCGCCCGCGTGATTCAGCAACTGCCCTATCTGCTGCAACGCCTGCGCCAGGGAATGGGGTTGCTCGGTTACACCGCAGGCCTGCAGGACCAGCACATCAAATCGGTGAGCGACATCCTGGCCGACGCTTTCATGTCACGCACCGAGGCGATCCCGCAGGAGCGGCTGGACCGGCTTTCGCAGCGGCTGGCTCACCTGGAGGACTACATGCCCGAGGGTGGTGTGGGCGATTTTGATCTGGACAACGAGAGCATCGAGATGATCACCGGCGTCGACGCCAGCAACATCGAGGTGATCAGCCAGGGCGGCAGCCAGCCCAATGAGGCCATGCGTGCCTGGGCGGTGGAGTTGCAGATCGGCTCGTGGTTCGGCCTGGACCACAACGGCCGGCTCAACAGCGTGCAATTCGCATGGCGCAGCCAGCGCGGCCAGCTCTATCTGTTTGTGACGAACGGGGGGCGCTGCTTCCTGATCCAGTCTTCCCGTGTGGCGGCCTATTTGCAGGCCGGCCTGTTGGTGCCGAGTGAAGAGGAGGCGCTGACAGTGCGCGCTACCCGCGATGCGCTGGCCAAGCTCGATGCCAACCCCGAGCGGTTGTTGAACTGACCCACCGCCGCGCTTGCGGCGCGTCACCCCCTCAAGGGGACAATGCAGGTGGCTTGTCTGGGCCGGTTTCACGGCGTTCCGGGTTTGGGCGCCCGCCGATCCGCTTGTTGACCTCCGCGCAGACGCCGCGTGTGCTCAGCCCTGGCCCAAACGTTGCAGCAGGCCACCGGGCAAACGCCCCACATCCCCTTGCAGTTCGAGTTCCAGCAGCCGGGCTTGCAGGGTGGCGGTGTCCAGGCCGGTGCGGGCCTGCAGGGCGTCCAGGCTCACCGGGTCGAAGCCCATGGCTTTCAGCAGGCCGTCGGGATCGGCCAGCGGGTCTTCGATCGGCTCGGGTTTCGTACGAGTGCCTGGGGTATTGAGGCGCAGATCCTCCAGAATGTCCTGTGCCGACTCGACCAGCTTGGCCCCTTGACGGATCAGGGCGTGGCAGCCGCGCGACTGGGGGGCATGGATCGAACCCGGAATGGCGAACACCTCCCGCCCTTGCTCGGCCGCCAGGCGCGCGGTGATCAGCGAGCCAGAGTGCAGCGCCGCTTCGACCACCAGTGTGCCTTGCGACAATCCGGCGATGAGTCGGTTACGGCGCGGGAAATTGGCCGGCAGCGGTGGGGTGCCCAGGGCATATTCGCTGATCAGCGCACCCTGTTCTGCAATTTGGTGGGCCAGGGCGAGATGCCGCTTGGGGTAGACGCGATCCAGCCCGGTACCGACCACTGCGAGTGTGGGCGCACCGCCGGCCAGTGCGCCTTCGTGTGCAGCGCCGTCCACGCCCAGTGCCAGTCCCGAGACCACACAGACGCCGGCTTCACCCAGCGCCTGGGCAAACTGCCGGGCGTTCTGCTCGCCCTGAGGCGTGGGGTTGCGGCTGCCCACAATGGCCAGGCGCTGAGGATGCTGCAAGGTCTCGATCTGCCCCAGCACATACAGCAGCAGCGGTGGATCGGCCGTTTGGAGCAGCTCGGGCGCAAAATGCGGGTCGTCCAAGCTCAGCACGTGGCGGTTGCTGCCGCCCGCCAGCCAGTGGGTGGTGGTCTCAATGGTGGCGTCGAGATCGTCGGGCGGGGTGAGCAGGGCCAGCGCAAGCCTGGGCCCGACGACCGCATGCAATGCGGCGCGTTCCTGCACAAAAACCGCTGCGGGCGGGCCAAACGCAGCGAGCAGTTTGCGCGCGCTGTCCGATCCGACCCCCGGTGTCCCGAGCAAGCGCAGCCAGGCGGCCAGCTCGTGTGGGGCCATGCCGCCCAGGCCGCTCAGGGGTTGACGAAGGTGTCGCCCACCTTGACGCCATCGCTGATCTCCAGCACCAGGGCGTAGGAGAGGCGGTCAAAGGTGTGAAAGACCATCATCAGGCCATTGCGCTCGCCCGGCAGGCGCAGCGTGGGGCGTGCGCTATCGGTGCGATCGGTCAGGGTGTTGTTGTCGCGCAGGATCGCCAGCACATGGCCGCGCTCCATACCGTCGTTCTTGCCGCGGTTGATCACCACCACCTGGTTTTGAGCCGCGTAGGTCACCGCGTTGCCGTGGATGGACACCACCTGGCCCGCTTGCGCTGCGGACGGCGCACGCGGTACGTAGTTGGAGAGATCGCGGTCCGGTTCGGGCAGCATGCGGTCGCCCACCCGCATTTCTTCCTTGGCCGAGATGATGTCGATGGTGGCTGGGATCAGCTCGGCCGGACCCACGCCATCGAGCGGAGCCACCGCGGTGGCGGACTCGCTGCGTTCGAGCACGGCCTTCCCCAGGTACTGGGCTTCGTAACCGAGAACCTCCCCGGTGGTTGGGTCCTTGAGCGGCACCGCGTTGCGGAACACGCGGAAACCGTTCGGTTTTCCGTCGACCAGGGTGAGCGGCGCGCCAGGACCGCCGCTGCTGTAGGCGCCGCGGGCGTAGGCGCGGTCACCGCGGCTGAGCAGCACGCGCGTCTCTTGTGTGGCAACGATGCGCGGAGCGCGTGCCAGCGTCGCTTCATCGACGATCAGCGATTCCGTCAGGAAGGCCTCGATGGCCTGCAGCGAAATCGGTGGCACGGCTGTGTCGCTCATGTTCTCCGAGCGGATGCGTGGCACAACTTTCACCGTCTCCACGCCGCCCCCAGGGCGGCGGGTGGACAGCGTGGCACGGCCGTTGGATTTGTCGAGATACAGGATCTGGCCAGGGAAAATCAGGTGCGGGTTGCGGATCTCCGCCAGGTTCATGCCCCAGAGCTCTGGCCAGCGCCACGGGCTCTTGAGGAAGATGCGCGAAATGGCCCAGAGGGTGTCGCCGCGCTTGATGGTGTAGCTGTCGGGGGCATTCGGCGCCAGCTCGGACAAGGGCACACCCGCCTCGGCGACCTGGTTGGCGGTGGCGCGCTGGCCCGGCGTGATCGGGAAGTTGGGCGCGTTCTGAGCCCAGGCGGTGCTGCTCAGCAGACCGGCCACCAGAGCGCAGGCACCGACCAGCGGGCTCAGGCGGTGCAGGGAATTGAAAGCGGCAGGCGAGACGGTCTGGATTGGCATGAGTAGGCCCTGGGGCATGCGCGGCCGGTCAAACGGGTCACCGGCGGGGAGCCCGGGGCGTGATCGCAGCAGCATTTTGGTCTTGACAAGTCGCATTTGATTCTGGGCCCAAGCCTTTGATTAGGCAATGTTAATGGCTCATCGCGGCAACGCAGCGTTTGAAAAATGACGAGAATAGAGACAAATTCTCCACCCTTTGATATGGGTCTCCGAACACCTGACCGCTCGTCACCGACGGGTGGTGGAAAACGGCCCCCGCGTTTGCCATGAATGCCGACCAGCTCCTGCCGATTTTGTGTTTCCCCGATCCCCGCTTGCACACCCTAGCACGCCCGGTGGCTGCGGTTGACGCGCGTATCCGCGATCTGATCGACCGCATGTTCGCCACCATGTACGACGCCAACGGTATTGGTCTGGCCGCCACCCAGGTGGATGTGCATGAGCGGCTGGTGGTGATCGACGTGAGCGAAGAGCGCAATCAACCGATGGTGTTGATCAATCCGGAAATCGAATGGGCCAGCCCGGAAAAACGCAAAGGTGAGGAAGGCTGTCTTTCCGTGCCCGGTATTTACGATGGCGTGGAGCGCTCGATTGCGGTGCGGGTGCGCGCGCTTGACGCAGCCGGCACGTCGCGCACCCTCGATGCCGAGGGCATGCTCGCGGTGTGCATCCAGCACGAGATGGACCATCTGTTGGGCAAGGTGTTCGTCGAGTACCTCTCACCGCTCAAGCGCGACCGCATCAAGAGCAAGCTGCTCAAGGCGCAACGCGAAGCGCAGCGGGTGTGATGCGGCCACGCGGCGTGATGGTTTTTGGGCGCTGGCTGGCGTTGGTGCTGGCGGCGCTGCTTGCTGGCTGTGTGCTGATGCCCGAGCGGGTGCCGCTGGGTGCCACTCGCAGCGAGATTGAATCCCGCCTGGGCCGGCCCACCGCCGTGCATGCGCTGACCAATGGCACGCGGTTGCAGTATTCGCGCCAGCCCGCCGGGCAGCAGGTCTACAACCTGGACCTGGACGCCGACGGCCGGCTGCGCCAGATCGAGCAGGTGATGGACGCTGGCTGGCTGCAGCGTATCGAGGTCGATCACTGGACGCGCGACGATGCGTTGTTGAACCTGGGTCGTCCGGCGCTGATCGAGCGCGTGGCGCGCTGGGACGGCGACATCTGGACCTACCGTTTTGAGGAAGCCACGCGGCCGCGGCAGGTGCATTTGCATCTGGATCGCGCCGGCGTGGTGCGGCGCGTGATGTTCACCGACGAGCCAATGCCCGACGATCGGCCCGACTTCGAGCATTGACGCAGCCCCGTCCGCAGCCCGCACTTCCTTCACCCAAGCCATGAGAATCGTTTTTGCCGGCACGCCGGAATTTGCCCGCGCGGCGCTGGAGCGGCTGCACGCCGCAGGCTTTGAGATCGCGCTGGTGCTGACCCAGCCCGATCGACCTGCGGGCCGCGGCATGAAACTGCAGGCCTCGCCCGTCAAGCAGTTTGCGCTCGAGCACGGCATCGGGGTGGCCCAGCCACGCAGCCTGCGGCTGGATGGCAAATATCCCGACGATGCCGCCGCCGCGCGCGAGGTGATCGAAGCCGCGCAGGCCGACGCCATGGTGGTCGCCGCCTACGGCCTGATCCTGCCGCAATGGGCGCTGGATGCCATGGGCGGCCCATCGTCCGGTGCACCATGCGCAGCGGGAGGCGTGGGGACCATGGGCCTGGGCTGCCTGAACATCCACGCCTCGCTGTTGCCGCGCTGGCGCGGCGCCGCGCCGATTCACCGCGCGATCGAGGCTGGCGACACGCAAACCGGCGTGACCATCATGCAGATGGATGCGGGGCTGGACACTGGCGACATGCTGCTGGTCGAACCGCTGGCCATCGGCCCCGACGACACCACCGCCAGCCTGCACGACCGTCTCGCCGTGCTCGGCGCGCGCCTGATCGTCGAGGCGCTGGAGCGCGCCACCGGCGGCGACCTGCGGCCGGTCCCGCAGCCGGCCGAGGGCGTGACCTATGCGCACAAGATCGAGAAGGCCGAGGCTGCGATCGACTGGCGCCTGCCCGCGGCGCAGCTGGCGCGCCGGGTGCGCGCCTTCGACCCGTTCCCGGGCGCCCAGACCACGCTGGTGGGCGAGACCATCAAGATCTGGGCCGCGCGTGCAGAGCCGGCCCCCGGAGCGGCGACCGTGGTGCCCGGCCAGGTGCTCGCAGCCGGCCCCGAAGGCATCCGGGTGCAGACCGGTGACGGCGTGCTGGTGTTGCTGCAGTTGCAACGCGCTGGCGGCAAACGTCTGGGCGCAGGCGACTTCCTGCGCGGTTTCACGCTGGGCGCCGGCCAGCGGCTCGGCGCGCTGGACACGGCGGGACCGGCCTGATGTTTCTGCTGCCCGCCTACCGCCGACACCCCGAGTTCTGGGCCGGCATTCGCGACCAGAGCCATGTGTCTGTGGGCATCGCCGCCTGGGGCCTGATGACCGGTGTGGCGATGGTGAAATCGGGCCTGTCGGTGCTGGAGGCGGTGCTGATGACGCTGATCGTGTTTGCCGGCAGCGCGCAACTGGCCGCCGTGCCCATGCTGGTCGCCGGGGCGCCGGTCTGGGTGATCGTGATCGCCGCCTTCTGCGTCAATTTGCGCTTTGTGGTGTTTTCGTTGCACCTGCGGCCCTACATGATGCATTTGCCGCTGTGGCAGCGGCTGGTGACCGGTTACGTCACGGTCGACCTGACCTACGTTTTTTTCACCCGCCGCTACCCGGTGCCTGGCGCCACGCCGCAGGATCGGCTGCAGCAGCATGCCTACTTGATGGGCAACTGTGCGATCAACTACACGTCCTGGATGCTCACCAGCCTGATCGGGATCGCTCTGGCGAATGCGATCCCCACCGCCTGGGGGCTGGGTTTTGCCGGCATTCTGGCGCTGGTGGGGGTGCTGGCGTCCATGGCCAGCTCGCCGCTGCGCATGGTCTCGGCCGGCGTGGCCGGTGCGGCGGCGGTCGCGGCCTGGGCCCTGCCGCTGCGTCTGAACATCGTGGTTGCGATTGCCGCGGCGGTGGCCGTCTGCCTGGTGATCGAGGCCAGCGCCAGGCCACCCGGTGGCGCCGCTGCCCGTGCCTCAGGATCGCCCAGTGTTTGATCTCGACCCCCGCACGCTGGTGACGATCCTGGCGCTGGGCGTGGTGAGTGTGATCACACGCAGCTTTTTCTTCATCTCCAGCAAACCCTGGACCCTGCCACGCTGGGCGCACCGTGGCCTGCAGTACGCGCCCATTGCCGCGCTGGCGGCGGTGGTGATTCCGGAGGTGGTGATGCACAACGGCGCCTTCATCACCACCTGGCAGGACGCGCGCCTGTTCTCGGTGGCCGGTGGCCTGGCCTGGTTTGCCTGGCGCCGCGGGGTGCTGGGCACCATCGTGGCGGGCATGGCGGTGTATCTGCCGCTGCATGTGGGGTTGGGTTGGTGAGGGGGACTGGCCCCTGCGCTCCGGCGCTTCGCGGGCCGCTGCCCCTCGAGGGGGTGCGAATTCAGCTTGGAGCGGCCCGGCGCTGAATTCGATGGCCCCCGCGCTCCGCCACTGCCTTGACGGGCTTCAGGCCTGAGACAACCTGGGCAGCGCGAGACGCCAGCCGGCCCAGGATACGGCGCCGCAGATCAGCAGGGTCCACAGGGTGTGGCTGGGGTAGTGGGCGCCGCGCACGGTCTGCACCGCGCCGGCGGTCAGGCCAGCGAGCAACAGCCCGGTGAGCCACCGATGGCCGGCACCGGGCGCGCGGCCTGTCCCTTGCGGCGGTATCAGCCAGGGCAGGCACAGGCCGAGGAAGGCAAACGCGCTGGAGGCGTGGCCGCCGGGAAAGCAGCGGCCCGAGCCGCCATCGCTGCCCTGCCACAGGCTCCAGTGCGAGACGTAGCGTGCGGTACCGCCGAAGATCTCCAGGTCCCAGGGACAGCTGGTCTGGCTGGCATTTTTCACCAGGTTGACCACCAGCAGACTGAGCGCCACCAGCAGCGCCAGCGTGAGACGCTCGCGCCGTGGCAGGACCACGGCATCCAAGAGGGCCAGGTTCCAGCGGGTGGGCCACGAGGCCCAGACCCACATCAGCAAGTACAGACCCACGAACAGCTGGCGCCAGGCGTCGTGCAACAGGTGTTCCAGAAACCACCGGTCCCGGAGCGGAAAACCGCTGGCCGAGCCCAGCCAGCGCATCACCGGCAGGTCGGTGCCACTGAGATCCCACAGCAACGTGACGACCAGCAAGCCGAGCAGCCAGCGCACCACCGGTTGGGCGGTGCGGGCAGGCGAGAGGGGAAGTGTGGCGGACGCGGTGGGCAGCATGCGCTGGCAGTGTGGCGGCGCGAGGTTAAGTCGCGCTTAAATCCGGCCCTGGCGCCGGATAATCGGGCGCAGCGGCCAGTCCGGCCAGCGACGATTTCAGCGGAACCGACATGCGCGCTTTGGTGGTGGAAGACGATCCCGGCATTGCCAGTGGCCTGGTGGCATCGCTGCGCCAGGCGGGTTATGCGGTGGACCAGTGCGCCACGTTGGCCGCGGCCTGGACGGCGCTGTCGGTGGAGTCGTTCGATGTGATGCTGCTCGACCTCGGTCTGCCCGACGGCGACGGGCTCGATTTGCTGGCCCGGCTGCGCCGCTCTGCGCCGCAAGCCAGCGCTGTGGGGCCACAGCCCGACATGCCGGTGCTGATCATGACCGCGCGCGACGGGGTGAGCGACCGCATCGGTGGACTGGACAGTGGCGCGGACGACTACATCGTCAAACCGTTCGACGCCAACGAGCTGCTGGCCCGCCTGCGTGCCATGCTGCGCCGCGCCAGCGGGCGCAGCAAGCCGGTGATCGAACACGGCGAGATCACCCTCGATCCGGCGGCCCACACGGTGTTGCGGGCCGGCGAGATGGTGCCGCTGGGGGGCAAGGAATTTGCGCTCCTGCTCACGCTGCTGCAGGCCAGCCCGAATGTGTTGTCCAAATCGCGGCTGGAATCGGCGCTGTACGGGTTTGGCGAGGCGCTGGAGAGCAACGCGCTGGAGGTGCATGTGCACCACCTGCGGCGCAAACTCGGGGAATCGCTGATCAAGACGGTGCGTGGGGTAGGTTATTTTGTGCCGACCCCTCAAGTCCCTGCGCCTGGGCCCATGTCCGCGCCGGAAACTGGGCGGCCATGACCGCGGCCGCCACCCCGTTGCGCCCGACCCTGTGGCGCCAGCTCTGGAACCGGACGTTTGGTGCGGTGCTGGCGGTGTGGGTCACGCTGTCGGTGGTGGCAATCTCCACCGGGTTTCACGAGGCGCGCAAGTTCATCGACGGACAGCTGGTCTCGGTGGGCCAGCTCTGGCTGGCGGCGGCGGTCGATCGGCCGTCCAGCGCCGCGCCAACACTGGTGCCCGAGGACACCGGTGGCGAGTACGTCCAGAACATCGCGGCACTGGCCTGGGAAGACGGCGTCCTGGTGAACGACACACACCGGCTCGCGGCGGGGCTCGATCTTTCTGCCCTGGTCACACCGGGCCTGCGCACCGTGGTGTTCACCGGCGGGAGCGGTCCGCACAACTGGCGCGCCTTTGTTGCACAACAGCCGCGCGACGGCCGGGTGTACCGGGTGGCGGTGCTGATGGACCAGCGGGCACAGAAGGCCCTGGGCTGGGACATGGCCGAACACGTCACCCTGCCCGCTCTGCTGCTGTTGCCGCTGGTGGCGCTGCTGCTGGGGTGGAGCATACGGCGCGGTCTGCGCCCGCTGGATCGTTTGTCGCGCGAGGTGTCCGTGCTCGACAGCGCCGCCGGCCAGCGGCTGGACGGCAGCCACCGCCACCGCGAATTCGTCAGCACCGTTTCGGCCATCAACACCCTGGTCGACAGCCTGCAGGCGCAAGCACAGCGCGAACGGGCCTTTGCCTCGGATGTGGCCCACGAGCTGCGCACGCCGCTGGCCGCGATCGCCTTGCTCGCTGGCGGTGCGCAGCATGAGCCTGCGCCCGAGAGACTGGCCCAGCTGGAACAGGAGGCCCTGCGCGCCGGGCGCATCCTGTCGCAGCTGCTGGATCTGGCGCGCGCGCAGCGACATGGCGCGCCCGGTGGCGAGACGGGGCACCCCCCGGTGGCGCTGGATCTGGCCGAGGTCGCCGTGCAACTGGTGGCCGAATACGCGCCGCAGGGCCACGCCAGCGGACACGAGTTGTCGCTGGTTCAGCCAGACGAGCCGGTGCGGGTGCACGCTGCGCCCATGCTGCTGGAGCTGGCGCTGCGCAACCTGATCGCCAATGCTTTGCGCCACACGCCACCGGGCACACAGGTCGTGGTGGCGGTCTGGCGCAGCGCCGAGGCTCAGGGCGTTTCGGTCAGCGACGACGGCCAGCGCGCGGGCGCAGCGCCGCCGCACATCGCCAGCGATGGCCTGGGTCTGGGCCTGCGGCTGGTCGAGCGCCTGGCCGAGCAGATGGGCGCGCGGCTGGAGCGCAGCAACGGCACGGCGCCCATGACCACCCGCTTCAGCCTGAGCTGGCCGCGCTGAGCAAAACCGCCGCCAGCCGGCCCGGCGATCCGCAGATAAGGTTGACTTAACACCCGCTGCCTACGCTGGTCGCGCCAGATTTTCCTGGTGCCTGCTGGTGTTCCATGTCCGTTTCTTCCTCAGCCCCGGCGCGCGCCGGGTCGCTCCCTTTGGCCACGGAGCCGGTGCGCCGCCCGATCCAGGCGGTCTGGCTGATCGCGCTCTGGCTGGCCGGGCCTGGCAACCTGCCGCTGTGGCAACGCATTGTTGCGCTCGATGACACCCTGGCGCACCGCCTCGCCCTGCTGGCCGGGCTGGGCTTGGTGGTGGCCAGCGCCAGCGCCGCCCTGCTCTCGCTGCTGGCCTGGCCGCGTGTGTTCCGCCCGCTGGCCTCGTTGCTGGTCCTGGTGGCGGCGTTCAACACCTATTTCATGTGGCAGTACGGCGCGGTGATCGACCCGACCATGATCGCCAACGTGGTCCACACCGACGTGCGCGAGGTGCGCGACCTGCTGTCGCTGCGCCTGCTCGGCACCGCGCTGCTGGTGGCCGGGCCACCGCTGTGGTGGCTGTGGCGCCGCCCCATCGTTGCGCGCCCCTGGTGGAGCCAGACCGGTCGCAACGTGGCCGGCGTGGCCACCGGCCTGCTGCTGGTGGTGGGCGTGGGGCTGCTGAGCTACCAGGGCCTGGCTTCGTTGATGCGCAACCACAAAAGCGTGCGCTACATGATCAACCCGCTCAACAGCGTGTACGCAGCAGGCCGGGTTGCCGCCGACCAGCTGCCCCAGCAGGTGCGCACGCTGGTTCCGGTGGGTGAAGACGCGGCGCTGGGCGCCAGCTACACCACGCAGCAGCGGCCACCGCTGCTGATGCTGGTGGTGGGTGAGACCGCGCGGGCCCAGAACTGGGGCCTGAGCGACTATGCCCGCGACACCACGCCGGCGCTCAAACGGTGGCAGCAGCAAGGCGATCTGGTCAACTTCACCCAGGTACGCGCCTGCGGCACCAACACCCATGTGTCCTTGCCCTGCATCTTCTCGCCGCTGACCCGCGAGCAGGGCGGCGACAAAACCCCCACCGAAGAGAACCTGCTCGATGTGCTGCAGCGCGCCGGCCTGGCCGTGCTCTGGCTGGACAACCAGTCGGGCTGCAAGGGCGTGTGCGAGCGGGTGCCCCACGTCAGCACGCGCGAGTTCCAGCAGCCCGGTCTGTGTGATGGCGACGAGTGTTTCGACGAAGCCATGCTCAGCGGCCTCGACCAGCGCATCGCCGCGCTCGATCCGGCCCGGCGCGCACGCGGTGTGGTGCTGGTGCTGCACCAGATGGGCAGCCACGGTCCGGCCTACGCCCGGCGCACACCCGCCGACCGCAAGCCCTTCCTGCCCGAGTGCACCAGCAACACGCTCTCGGCCTGCGCGCCCGACCAGCTGATCAATGCCTACGACAACACGATCGCCTACACCGACCACTTCCTCGACCAGTCGCTGCAATGGCTGCAACAGCAGTCCAGAGCGGGTCACTATGACACCGGGCTGATCTACCTCTCCGACCACGGCGAATCGCTGGGCGAGGGCGGGCTCTACCTGCACGGTGTGCCCTACGCTTTCGCACCCGATCAACAGACCCGTGTGCCCATGGTTGCCTGGCTCTCGCCCGCGCTGCAACAGCGCAGCGGCGTGCGCACCAATTGCCTGCGCCAGCGCTCTGGCGAGTCCCTGTCGCACGACAACCTGTTCCACACCGTGCTCGGGCTGATGGATGTGTCGACCGGGGTTCACAACGTGTCGCTGGACGCGGTGGCGCCGTGCCAGGTGCAGGAAGGCGCTCCGCAATGACCCGACCTGCCTGCAGCGGGTGTGTGCAGGGTGGCCTGCGCGCCAAGCGCAGTCCGCGCACCGTCCGCCGATCTTGCCGACGCCAACCATGAACGCATTCGACGAGCAGGTGTTTCTCGGGCTCAACCTGGGCCCGCACGCCCCGGCCTGGCTGATGGACCTGGCGCGCTTTGGCACCACCGTCTGGCCCACCGCGGCGCTTCTCACCGTGCTGGCGGCCATCGTGATTGGCCCGGGCCGCTGGCGTTGCGCGGCGCTGCACATGCTGCTGGCGATGTTGCTGGCCTGGTTCATCGTGCGCGGCATCTCCGCCACCTGGCCGATGCCTCGGCCGTTCGTGCTCGGTCTGGGTCACCAATGGATCGCCAAGGAGCCTTCGGCGAGTTTCCCGAGCAGCCACGCCAGCATCGCCTGGGCGATCGGCGCGGTGGGCTGTTTGTGGACCCGACATCCGCTGGTGCGCGCCGGCTTCCTGCTCAGCGCGCTGCTGGTGGCCTGGAGTCGCGTGGCGCTGGGGGTGCACTTCCCGTCCGACATGGTCGCGGGCATCGCGCTGGGCGTGTTTGCTGCCTGGG
Source organism: uncultured Hydrogenophaga sp. (assembly GCA_964424415.1). GTDB lineage: Bacteria > Pseudomonadota > Gammaproteobacteria > Burkholderiales > Burkholderiaceae_C > Hydrogenophaga. Next base: position 3,125 of record CAYRIT010000028.1, on the reverse strand, counting down.
TCACGCTGCGGGTGACACACGTGCTCGCGCGCCGTCTGGGCGCGGCTTTTCAGGATGGCATCGTGCCCTCGCGCTGACCGGCCTGCCGAACGCGCCGCCGTGGCGCTCAGGCCGCGGCGGACGGCGCGGGCAGGGTCAGGCGCACACGCAGGCCCCCCAGCGGGCTGTCGTCCAGTTCGAGCGCTCCCCCGTAGAGGTCGGCCAGCTCCGCCACGATGTGCAGGCCCAGGCCCGAGCCCGGTACCGATTCGTCCAGCCGGGTGCCCCGCGTGAGCGCGGCACGGCGTCGCGCGGGGGCGATGCCCGGGCCGTCGTCGTCGATTGTGATCAGCAGCCGATCACCCTGCCGCTGCGTTGCCACAGCCACCTCGTGCGCCGCCCAGCGCGCGGCATTGTCCAGCAGATTGCCCAGCATGTCCTGCAGGTCCTGGGCCTCGCCGGCAAACAGGGGGTTGTTGTCCGGCGCGGGCGCGCGCCAGTGCAGATCGCGCGCGGCATGTACTTTTCCCATCACACGCAGCAGGCCCTGGATCACCGGTACCACCTCGGTGCGCTGTCCCGGCAGACCCTGGGTTGCCGCGGCGCGGGCGCGCGCCAGCTGCCAGTCGAGCTGGCGCTGGGCCACCGCCACCTGCTCGGCCACCAGCGCGGGCAGCGCGTTGCGCTCGGCGGGATCGCGCGCCGCCTGTGCCATCACCGCCAGCGGCGTCTTGAGCGCGTGCGCGAGGTTGCCGGCCTGGGTGCGCGCGCGCGCCGTCGCCTCGGCGTTGCGATCGAGCACCGCGTTGAAATCCTGGACCAGCGGCTGCAACTCGTCGGGAAACCCGCCCTGCAGCCGCGGCGCCTGCCCGTCGCGCACCCGGTTGAGCGCGTGCTGCAGGGCTTTCAGCGGGGCCAGCCCCACCGTCACCTGGGCCTGCGCTGCCAGCACCAGCAGCAGGCCCAGCGCGGCCAGCGAAAGCGCCAGCATGCGGTTGAAATCGCGCACCGCCTGTTCGGTCCGTGCGAGGTCGCTGGCCACCACCAGCCGCCAGCGAGCGCCGGGCGCCTCGCCGGTGCGCACGGTGCGCTCGACCAGCAGCAGCGGCTGGCCTTGCGGGCCGGTGCCCGGGTGCACATGGCGCTGACCATCCGCGAGAGCGTCGGCCACCAGATCCAGGCGCTCGTCCCACAGAGAGCGTGAGCGCAGCACGGCGTCGCGCGTCTGACCGTCGGCGCTCAGCTGATCGATCTGCCAGTACAGGCCCGAATAAGGCCGCTGCCAGCGCGGGTCCGACAGGCGCTGCCCGTCGATCTGCGGTTGGCCCGACGCGTCCACCTCCAGCCGCGCGGTGAGCTGATCGAGCTGGTCGGTGAGCGCCGACTCGAACTGGCGCATCACATGCTCGCGAAACAGCCCGGCCAGCAGCAGCCCGGCCAGCACCAGGGCCACACTCAGCGCCGCCAGGGTGGCGGCCAGCAGACGAAAGCGCAGCGAGCCGGTGCGAAACCCGTGTTTCACCGAGGCCTCCGGCCCGAGCAGCGGGCGCGCGGCGCGTGCGCGGCGACGTGCATCATGCGGATGACACCAGACGGTAACCCTGGCCGCGCACGGTTTCGATCATCTCGGCCGGCAGCTTCTTGCGCAGCCGGCCGACGAACACCTCGATGGTGTTGGAATCGCGGTCGAAGTCCTGCGCGTAGAGGTGTTCGGTGAGTTCGGTGCGCGAGACCACCGCGTCGGGCCGGTGCATCAGGTAGTCAAGCAGCTTGTATTCGTGGCTGGTCAGCACCACCGGCTCCCCCTCCACGCTCACGCGGGCGCTGCGCGTGTCCAGCGTGAGTGGTCCGCAGCGCAGCACCGGCGACGCCAGCCCGCTGGCGCGGCGGATCAGGGCCCGCAGCCGCGCCAGCAACTCTTCCATGTGGAAGGGTTTGGTCAGGTAGTCGTCGGCCCCGGCATCGATGCCGGCCACCTTCTCGCTCCAGTTGTCGCGTGCGGTCAGGATCAGCACCGGCATGCTGCGCCCCGCCGCGCGCCAGCGCTGCAGCACGGTCAGCCCGTCGAGCACGGGCAGACCGAGATCGAGCACCACCGCGTCGAAGGTTTCGGTGTCGCCGAGAAACTGAGCGTCGCGCCCGTTGTCGGCCTCGTCCACCGCGTAGCCCGCGCCCTCCAGTCCCTGGCGCAGCTGGCGGCGCAAGGTGGGTTCGTCTTCAACCAGCAGCAGTTTCATGGGCGGGCGAGGTGGCCGGTTCGGCGCACGGGCAAGGGGTTCATTGCCGTATTTTGCTGCGCAACACCTCGGCGGTCCTGGCGTCGAGTTCCAGCTTGAGGAGTTGCCCGTCGGGCTGCAGCAGCTTGATCTCGTAAGTCCAGACGTCGCGCTTGCGCTCCAGCTCCACTTCCAGCACCTGGCCAGGGTGCGTGGTCGCGAGCTTGTCGAGCACGGTGGGCAGGGGTATCACCTGTCCGGCCTGCACCGCCTGGCGGGCGCGCTCATGGTCTTTGTCGCTGGCCTGGGCGATGGGGGCGGCGATCAGCCCTGCCAGCACCAGGCCCGTGAGCAAACGGTTGCGAGAAGTGAACATGGATGGCTCCTGAGAAAACCGGAAAACCGGCGATGGGTCCATGTTGGGACAGCTGGTCTGAACGTCCGATGAACACCGGCTTCAGCGTGTGTGCCGGGGGGGGATTCATGAGGCCGGCAGCCCCGCTTTCAAGAGTCTGCATGAGTCGCGAACCACCAGCTGCCGTGCTCGCCCCTGACATCCCGCGTCCGTTCATCGGCCTTGGCCGCCATCCTCTGCGCTATCACCACTGCGCTGGCGCAGTTCGCGGGCACCTGCAAGCGGGTGCGCGGCCTGTCACCCGGGCGCCGACCGGGCGATTTCAACGACGACGGCCGAACCCGCTGTCCGAGCCCGCCCGGCGGGCTTGCCGGGGCGGGAGCGGCTCCTACAATCAATCCCGTCCCGCAGCCCCCGACTGGTGTTTCCTCATGCAATTCCTCCGCTTCTCCGACCTCTGCGCCCGTGGCCAAGCCGCCGGCAAACGTGTCTTCATCCGCGCCGACCTGAACGTACCGCAGGACGCTGCCGGTTACATCACCGAAGACACCCGGATCCGCGCCAGTGTTCCTGCC
>CAYRIT010000027.1:0-30987 GCA_964424415.1 uncultured Hydrogenophaga sp. | reverse complement strand
GCCACGGGCGAGGCGGTCGGGCCGATGGCCAGGTCCACCTTGTCGTCGGCGTAAGCAGCGGCCAGCAGGCTCTTGCCCACGTCGGGCTTGCCCTGGTCGTCCTTCTCGATCACCACGATTTTCTTGCCCGCAACCACCATGGTGCCGCCGGTGGCGTAGCTCAAACCCATCATCAGGCCGGCCTGCGTCTGCTTGGCGTAGGCCTCGAGCGCGCCGGTCTTGCTGTGGATGTGGGCGATGCGGATCTCGCCTTTGCTGGACTGGGCGAACGCCAGGGAAGCGATGGACGCCGAACAGGCAAGTGCGATCACCGCAACGCGGCGGGTGGTGAGGGTCATGTTTTGTCTCCTGGGTGAAAAAGGGCACAGCGCGAAACGCCGTGAATCAGTATTAGCAGATTCCGTGCCTGATCAGTAAAACGTTGATTTTATTAACGTTTTTATCACTACCACTCGATTCGTCTTTTATTCAGACACATCGAATCGAACACAATCGTCTGATTATCAGACAATCGTCTAAGTATCAGACGGTGTCGCCATACCCGCTTCCATCTTCTCCAGCCGGTCGTAGAGACTGGCGCGGGAAATCCCGAGCAACCGGGCCGCCGCGGTGCGGTTGCCGCCGGTGTGGACCAGTGCCTCGCTGATGGCCCGGTGTTCCAGCTCGGCAATGCGCTCGGCCATGGTGCGGATGGCTGCGCCGCGAGGCTCGGTGGCGGCCGGCTCCACCGCCGTCAAGGGCAAGCGTTGCGCCACCAGCGCCTCCTGGGGCAGGCCCGCCGCCGCCAGCACCGCGCGCACCTGCGCCGCGTCGATCTGCGGCGAATCGTTGCGCAACGCCAGCTGTTCCAGCACGTTGCGCAGCTCGCGGATGTTGCCGCGCCAGGTCTGCGCATCCAGCAGGGCCTGAGCCCGGGCGGTGAATTCCATGTGGTGGCCGCCGCCGCGCGAGGCGATGTCTTCGCAGAGCGTTTCGGTCAGCAAGGCAATGTCGCTCTGGCGCTCGCGCAGCGGCGGCACACGGATCGGCAACACGTTGAGCCGGTAGAACAGGTCCTCTCGAAAACGGCCGTCCCGCACCATGTGCTGCAGGTCGCGCGAGGTGGCCGCGACCACACGCACATCGAACTGCACCAGCTTGTTCGAGCCCAGCGGCTCGATCTCGCCCTCCTGCAGCGCGCGCAGCAGCTTGACCTGCATGGCCATCGGCATGTCGCCCAGCTCATCGAGAAACAGGGTGCCACCGTCGGCAATTCTGAATTTGCCGTCGCGGCCCTTCTTCTCGGCGCCGGTGTAGGCACCCGGCGCGACGCCGAAGAACTCGGCCTCCAGCAGCGTCTCGGGTACCGCTGCCATGTTCACACTCACGAACGGCCGCCCGGCGCGCGGCGAGGCGGCGTGGATCGCGTGGGCCAGCAACTCCTTGCCGGTGCCGGTCTCGCCCAGCAGCAGCACCGGGCTGCTGGAAAGTGCGGCGCGGCGCGCCTGGCGCTTGACCTCGATGGCACTGGCGCTGGTGCCGACAAAACTGGCAAAGGTGTATTTGCTGCGGCGCTGGCTGGCGAGCTCGCGCCGCGCATCGTTCAGGTCTTGCTCGAGCCGCGCAAACTTCGCGATCAGCGGCTGCAACGTGGTCTCCGGGTGATCGAACAAGACGATGCCCAGCACACCGATGACTTCGCCCGCATCGTCGCGCAGCGGAATTCGGCTGACCACAAAGGTGCCGGCCCTGTTGGTGAGCAGGTCGATCAGGATCGGCTTGCCGGTGGCCAGCACCTGGTGCATCTGCGTGTTCTGCACCACGCTGGAGACCGGATGACCAACAAAGTCGGACTCGCGCTCGTAACCCAGCGCGGGCAGAAAGCGGCGGTACTGGTCGTTGATCCAGACCACCCGGCCTTCGCGGTCGACCAGCATCATGCCCTCGCTGGCATTCGCAAACAGCTCGAACATCGACCTTGCGGCCAGTTCAAGAATGCTTTGCGCGTCGCGCGGCAGGCGGTCGTCCCGGATCATGGCGGCATGGTAACCGTGCGCGACGCGCCGCATTTCACGATGCCATGCACAATCCGCAGCATCGCCATCTGAACTGCCCAGCTCACCACTTCCCATGGTCACTCCCACGGACTCCTCCGGCAAAGTTCGTCTGGACAAATGGCTCTGGGCTGCCCGCTTCTACAAGACACGCGGCCTCTCTTGCGAAGAGATCGACAAAGGCCGGGTGCTGGTCAACGGGCAAAGCGCCAAGCCCGCCAAAGAGGTGAAAGTCGGCGACACATTGGCCATCCGCAACGGGCCGGTCATTCGCACGGTCGTCGTCAGGGCACTGTCGGGTGTGCGGGGGTCGGCTCCGGTGGCCGCCCTGCTCTACGAGGAGACGCCCGAGTCGCTGGCCGTGCGCCTGGCCGCTGCCGAGCTGCGCCGCCTCGCCCCCGAACCGGCACAGACCATCACCCAGGGCCGGCCCACCAAACGCGACCGCCGTGATCTGGAGCAGGCGCGCGAACCCGGCGCCTGGAACGACCGCTGGAGCGCTTCACTCGACGAGTGAAGTGGCGCGAAATCTCGATCTGCCCATCGCCATCGGACGAGCGGTGAGCCCCTTTCACGATCAGCTAAGTCGGGCCGAGGAAGCTTCCAGTCACGCAAATACCTGCGTGACCTTTCAGGAGTTTCACCATGTCTGCTCACTTCAAATCTCTCTCTGCCGCTGGGCTGCTGTCCACCCTCGTGCTGGGCGCCAGTGCTGCCACCATGGGCTCAACGAGCGGCAACACACCAGACCAGTTTGGGCAGATCCAAACTGTCGCGTTGTCGGACGGCGGCACGTTGCACATCTTCCAGAACGGCAAGATGGCGCTGGAAAACAAATTTGGCAACGTTGGCGAGCTGCAGGCTGGCCAGCAGCTGCAAACCCGGGACGGACGCACCCTCACCGCCAGCGGCAACGAGACCGCCCGCCTGGCGCAGTTGCTGCATCAGGACAGCCGCCACTGAACGGGAACTGGACATGTGCGCCGTGAGTGAGTCGGCGCTGGGGCAACACGCACCAACGCGGTCAACCTGGCCCTTTTAACCAGACGCTCACCCGCAGGCGCTGTGCGAAGCGCGTCGCGTCGAACAAGGTCTCCCAGCCCACCAGCAGGGCCGCCGGCACCAGCCAGAGCAGATTACGCCGCACATCCGTGCGCCAGCCACAGCGCCCACACAGGAGCACCGGGCGCGGCATTGATCCACAGAAACAGGGATTGGTTCAAGGCTTCCATGCGATGGGACTCACGAGATTGGGAAACAGCGCGGGGCGAGGCCCCTCGGTCCGTGGACGATCAGTCGCGTTTGTCGTCGGGTCGCCGTGGTCCGGCTTGTCGAGCACGGAGGCGATGACGTGTGCGTCCTTGGCGTCGATCTCGATCTCGACGTCGAACACCTCGCTGCCCTTGACCACCTCGACCTCGAAAACCACTCCCTTCCTGGACACGTCGAGTTCGGCCTGCGAGGCCTTGCCGCCCACGTGCTGCTCGGCAGCAGCGATCGCCTGCGTGAGCGAGATGGGGGTTTGCTGAATGGCCAGGGCGTCGTTCGGTGCCGATTGCGCGGCAAACACCAGGGCCGCACCGCCCAAGGCGGTCAGCATGGCAGCAACCAGCGCCAGACGGGTGAAAGAGAAAGGGTTTGTCATGTCAGCCTCCTTGAGAACACGCCGAAGGTGACGTGGGATGGAGCTTGTGGGGCCTGACCGAGCCCAGACCTGGCCGTGATCGGGCCAGGAGCATCGGGAGAAACTACGCGCCTCGGTGTGGCGCACGCGGCACCGTGACGGGGCCATGCGGTGCGACGACAATGGGCGCCCCATACAGCGGCGCCCACAGCAAAAATTTCTGATTCCCGGATGCTGTGGTGCTGTGGTGCCGAAATCTAAGAACGCCGGCGCAGCCCCAGCCACATCACCGTGGTCACGACCAGCAGGCCGCCAGCGACCTGCACCGGCGCAATCGTCTGCCCCAGCAGGGCCCAGGCCAGCACCAGCGCAAAAATCGGCTCCACGTTCATGATGGCCGAATTGCCCACCACACCGAGCCGCGGCAGGACGGTGAACATGATGGTGAACGCGGTGCCGTACAGCGCCGTCAGGCCGATCAATCCGAGCCAGCCCAGCGCCACCTGTGGCAGGTGAAAACCACCCTGCGAACCCACACCCACCAAGGCCAGAAGCGCCACCATGCCCATGGTGGTCGCGGTGCGAAAACGCCCGTCCAGGTCGGCCGCCTCGTGCTGGGTCAGCACCAGCGCCAGCCCGAAAGTGGCCGCAGCGGCGAGCGCAAACCCCACCCCCACACCAATCTCGGACCAGTGCGCCGCAGCGCCGAGGTTTGACGCGGCTCCAAACACATCGAGCGCCAGCGCCAGCCCGATCAGCATCACCGGCATCACGCGCAGCACCCGCGGCTCGGGCCGGTGCCCATAAACCACACGCGCCCACAATGCCGTCCACAGCGGGTAGGTGTTGAACGCCAGCAAGGCCAGCGCCACCGGCAGCCGCGCCACCGACGAATACAGGCACAGGCTCTGCACCGCCACCAGCACACCGATGGCGGGCAAGGCCTTGCGGTGGCGCGGCGTGAGCCGCACCGGCACGCGCTGCCAGCGCAGCAGCAGCGTGACCGCCAGCGCAGTGACACCGCTGCGAAACACGACCGCCGTGGCCACATCGACCCCGTGATCAAACGCCAGCCGCGCCGCCACGTGGTTGGCGCCCATCATGAAAGCGATCAGCAGCAGCGTGGCAAATGCGGTGGTGGTGAGCGTGTTGGCGGTGGGTGGAGGCATGGCGTCATTGTCCACAGCGACCGCAAAAACCCAGTCGCCAGGGAGCAAATTCGAACAAGCAAAAGAAAACCCGCCCACATGCAACATGTGGGCGGGTTTTCGATGAGTTGGCGGAGCGAGAGGGATTCGAACCCTCGATGAGGCTCTACACCCCATACTCCCTTAGCAGGGGAGCACCTTCGGCCACTCGGTCATCGCTCCGAAGCCTCTGATTATGCCTGAACTCGCTGGTGGCCCGGCTGGCCACACAGCGAAACGGCATCACGCCGAAATGGTGTCGGTGTTCTGATCCAGATCGAACTCGCGGTGCAGCGCGCGCACCGCCAGCTCCATGTATTTTTCGTCGATCACCACCGAGGTTTTGATCTCGGAGGTGGAGATCATCTGGATGTTGATGCCCTCGTCGCTCAGGCACTTGAACATGCGGCTGGCCACACCGACGTGGCTGCGCATGCCGATGCCCACGATGCTGACCTTGCAGATGCGGGTGTCGCCCGTGACCTCTTCTGCGCCCAGCTTGGGCAGCACTTCGCTCTTGAGCAGATCGATGGTTTTCTGGTAGTCACCGTGCTGCACGGTGAAGCTGAAATCGGTTTTGCCATCGCGACCCGAGTTCTGCAGGATCACGTCGACCTCGACATTGGCGTCGGCCACCGCACCCAGGATCTGGTAGGCGATACCGGGCTTGTCGGGCACGCCCAGCACGGAGACCTTGGCTTCATCGCGGTTGAATGCGATTCCGGAGACAACAGCGCGTTCCATATCTTCGTCTTCCTCAAAAGTGATCAGGGTGCCGGAGGCGGCTTCTTCGTTCAGATCGATATCGGGTGGCGTGAAGCTGGAGAGCACCCGCAGCGGCACCTTGTACTTGCCGGCAAATTCCACCGAGCGAATCTGCAGCACCTTGCTGCCCAGGCTGGCCATCTCCAGCATTTCCTCGAAGCTCACCCGCAGCAGGCGGCGCGCCTCGGGCACCACGCGCGGATCGGTGGTGTAAACCCCGTCCACGTCGGTGAAGATCAGACACTCGGCTGCCTTGAGCGCCGCGGCCACCGCGACTGCCGAGGTGTCGCTGCCGCCACGCCCCAGGGTGGTGATGTTGCCCTGCGGGTCGATGCCCTGAAAGCCGGTGACGATGACCACCTTGCCGGCGTCGAGCTCGGCACGTACACGGCCTTCGTCGATCGATTCGATACGGGCTTTGGTGTGCGAACTGTTGGTGCGGATCGGCACCTGCCAGCCGGCCAGACTCACCGCCTGCAGGCCCTCGGCCTGCAGCGCCAGCGCCAGCAGCGCCGACGAGGCCTGCTCACCGGTGGCAGCCAGCATGTCGAGTTCGCGACCGTGGGCGCTGCCCGCGCCGTCGGGCGCAATTTCTCTGGCCAGACCGAGCAGGCGGTTGGTTTCGCCGCTCATGGCGCTGGGCACGATCACCATCTGGTGGCCAGCGCGGTGCCATTTGGCGACACGGCGCGCCACGTTGCGGATGCGCTCTGGCGAGCCCATGGAAGTGCCGCCGTATTTGTGAACGATCAGGGCCATCGGTGAACCATTGGGAGATTGAGGGTTCGACGGTGCCGCACATCACAGCGCGCACGTCGCAGACTGACACGGCCCGGTGGACCGCAGTCAGCCCAAAATTATATCGGCGGTGTGTACAGCAGCCGCTCGCCCTGCCGCGTCACCGTCCCATCGGCCAGCCGCAGGCGGATGTGGTGACCGCGTGTGCGGCAGTCGGCGACCTGGTCCAGCAGTTCCGCCAGTTGCGCATCGCTGGGTGCCACCTGCGCACTGCGACGCAGCCAGCGCCGCAGCGCGTTGGCCTGGCGCGCACGGCTGAGCGCCTGCAGCGCCGCGATGGCGGGGGGGTCGCCGGTGTGCCCGAGATCGGTGTCGGCCAGCTCGTCGAGCAAGGTCTGCGCCTGCGCCGCGTGGCGTGCGCTGCGCGCGAGCATGGGCCGAAAACCGGGGAAGCTTTGTGCCCAGGCGGGCATCAAGAGGGCACGAATGCGGTTGCGGGTGAAGCGGACATCGGCATTGGTCGGATCGTCCACAAACGGTTGTTGCACCGTTTGCAGCCAGGCGCGCAACGCAGACGCCGGCACGTCAAGCAAAGGTCGGCCAAAACGCATCCCATGGCGCTCGAAGTTCTCGCCCATCGCCGCCAGGCCCGGCAGGCCGGCGCCGCGGCTGAGCGCCAGCAGCAGCGTCTCGGCCTGATCGTCGGCGTGGTGGCCCAGCAGCACACCGGCGGCGCCCAGATCGCTGGCCATCGCCGCCAGCGCACGGTAGCGCGCCTGGCGTGCCGCATCTTCGGGGCTCTGCCCCGCCGCAGGCGCAGCACCCACCCGCTGCACCGCCAGATCGGCGCCCAGCCGGGTGCAGGTGTCGCGCGCCGTTGCTTCAAACCTGTCGGCGGCCGACTGCAACCCATGGTGCACATGCAGCGCCACCACGCGTCCGGGCCAGCGCGCGTGCGCGGCGAGCAGCAAGGCGGTGGAATCGGCGCCCGCGCTGTAGGCGATCGCCATCGGAGCCGGTGGTGCGTCCGCCCAGTCCTGCTGAGCGCTCCACCGCGCCAGTGCCGGCGCAGCGGGGTTGACCGGCGCAGCGCCTGCGTTCACCTCACCGCTTGTCCGTCTTGCTGTCTGCCTTGGTGTCGGTGAAGCGGCCGTAGCTGTTCAGGCGTGCGTAACGCCGTTCGACCAGTTCCTTGGTCTTGAGATCGGCCAGCTGGCGCCACGCATCGTTGAGCGCGCGTTTGAGGAACGACGCCATCTGCTTGTGGTCGCGGTGTGCACCACCCACCGGTTCGTGAACAATTTTGTCCACCAGGCCCAGCGCTTTCAGGCGGTGTGCGGTGATACCCAGGGCGTCGGCCGCATCGCTGGCGCGGTCGCTGGTTTTCCAGAGAATCGAGGCGCAACCTTCCGGGCTGATGACCGAATACACCGAGTACTGCAGCATCAGTACCTGATCAGCCACCGAAATCGCCAGTGCGCCACCCGAACCACCCTCGCCGATGATGGTGGAGATGATGGGCACCTCAAGCTGTGTCATCTCGAAGATGTTGCGCCCGATCGCCTCCGACTGACCGCGCTCTTCTGCATCGAGTCCGGGGAAGGCCCCCGGTGTGTCGACGAAGGTGAACACCGGCAACTTGAACTTCTCGGCCAGCTTCATCAGTCGCAAGGCCTTGCGGTAACCCTCGGGCCGGGTCATGCCGAAGTTGCGCAGGCCACGCTCCTTGGTGTCGCGGCCTTTCTGGTGACCGACCACCATGCAGGGCTGGCCGTTGAAGCGCGCCAGACCACCGACGATGGCCAGGTCGTCGGCGAAATGCCGGTCGCCGTGCAGCTCCTGGAAGTGGGTGAAGATTTCGCGCACATAGTCCAGCGTGTAAGGCCGGTCGGCGTGGCGCGCGATCTTGGTGATCTGCCAGGGCGTGAGGTTGCTGTAGATGTCTTTGGTGAGCTGCAGGCTCTTGCCGGCGAGCCGATCGATTTCCTCGGAAATGTCGACCGCAGATTCGGTCTGCACATAACGCAGTTCATCGATCTTGCTTTCGAGCTCTGCAATGGGCTGCTCGAAATCGAGAAAGGTTTTTTTGGCCAAGGTAAGGCTCCTGTGGTCTTGGGCGACCCGGTTGCGCGCGCTGCGCTGCTGCTTGCCCGGTATCGCGGTGCTGGGGCCAGCCCAGAACCGGTGTTCAACGACGTCTTGTGATTCTCAGTACGACACGGGAGCGGGGTCCAGCGAGCGCCAAATATACCAAGTCGCCACGCTGCAAAACGGCGCCCAGGGCGCAGCGAGTTCGCGGATTTCACTGCGGCTGACCGGCTCGCCCGAGAAATAGCGCTGGCTGATGCCGTTTTGCAAACCCACGTCGTCCAGCGGCAGCACGTTGGGGCGCAGCAGGTGAAACAGCAGGAACATTTCGGCGGTCCAGCGACCGATGCCACGGATTGCGACCAGCTCGGTGATGATGGCTTCGTCGTCCATCTGACCCCAGGCACCCTCATGCACCTGGTTGTTGGCGAAATGCAGCGCCAGGTCGACCAGGTACTCGACCTTGCGCGCCGACAAACCGGCGGCACGCATGTCGTCCACCTTGAGCTTGAGCACCTGCGATGGCGTCATCTGGCGCGGCAGCGCTTCGAAGCGGTCCCACACCGACTGCGCGGCCTTCACGGAAATTTGCTGACCGACGATGCTGCGCGCCAGCGTGACAAACGCGTCGCCGCGCGACTGCAGACAGACACCCGCGTGCTGCGGGATCAGCTTCTTCATCACCCGGTCGCGCTTCATGAGATGGCGGCAGGCCTCACCCCAGTAGGCAGGTGCGTCGGCGCCGAAATCGAGTGCGGGGGCGGCCGCCATCAGACACGCTCCCAGGTGGTTCCGGTCGCGCTGTCTTTCAGCGCAATGCCCTGGGCCAGCAGCGCCTGGCGAATGCGGTCGGCCTCGGCGAAGTTCTTCGCTGCTTTGGCCGCGGCACGCTCCGCAATCTGGGCCGAGACGGCCGATTCATCGAGCGCCTGGGCACCCGCTCCGCCCTGGAGGAAGCGCGCCGGGTCGCTCTGCAACAGGCCCAGCGTGCTGCCGAGGGCGCGCAACAGACCAGCCAGCTCGGCGTCCTGATTGCGGTTCACTTCGCTGGCGAGATCGAACAACACCGCGATTGCCTCCGGTGTGCCGAAATCCTCGTCCATCGCAGCGCGAAAGCGCTGCGCAAAAGGCTGATTCCAGTCGATGGCATCCAGCGGTGCCGGTGCCACCGATACCAGCGTGGTGTAGAGGCGCTTGAGCGCGCCGCGGGCATCGTCCAAGTGGGTATCGCTGTAGTTCAGCGGGCTGCGGTAGTGCGTGCGCACCATAAAAAAGCGCAGGGTCTCGGCGTCGTATTTCGCCAGCACCTCGCGGATGGTGAAGAAGTTGCCCAGGCTCTTGGACATCTTCTCGTTGTCCACCCGCACAAAGCCGTTGTGCATCCAGAAGCGGGCCAGCGGCTGGCCGTTGGCGCCTTCGGACTGCGCAATTTCATTCTCGTGGTGCGGAAACTGCAGATCCGCACCACCGCCGTGGATGTCAAAGGTTTCACCCAGCAGCGCGCCGCACATGGCCGAGCACTCGATGTGCCAGCCCGGGCGGCCCAGCCCGTAGGCGCTGGGCCACTGCGCCTCGCTCGGTTCCTCGGGCTTGGCCGCCTTCCACAACACGAAGTCCAGCGGATCGCTCTTGTCGCTGCCCACGGCCACCCGCTCACCGGCGCGCAGGTCGTCCAGCGACTTGCCCGAGAGCTTGCCGTAGCCGGGGAACTTGCGCACCGCAAAGTTCACGTCCCCTCCCTCGGCACGGTAGGCCAGCCCCTTGGCTTCGAGCCGCTCGATCAGGCCCAGCATCTGCGGCACATAGTCGGTGGCGCGCGGCTCCACGGTGGGGGGCTCGATGCCCAGGGTGGCGATGTCCTGGTGCATCGCCTGGGTCATTTCGGTGGTCAGCGCGCGCAGGGTGATGCCGCGCTCCAGTGCTCGCCGGATGATCTTGTCGTCGATGTCGGTGATGTTGCGCACATAGGTCACGCGGTAGCCGCTCACCTTGAGCCAGCGCTGCACGATGTCGAACGCCATCATCATGCGGGCATGGCCGATGTGGCACAGGTCGTAAATCGTCATGCCGCAGACGTACATGCGCACATGACCGGGTTCCAGCGGTTCGAACGCCTCCAGACGCCGAGCCAGGGTGTTGTAGATTTTCAGCGTCATGTCAGGTGGGAGGCGGGGTCGTGGCGTGCTGCCCGGTGGCGGGCCGGCATGGCCGCACGGGGCAGGAAAACCCCGGCCGGAGGCCACGCGCTGCGGGTGCCTGGAGACCCCTCAGATACAATCCAGCAGTATAGCCAGCGCGCCACTGAACCCCTGCTGACGCACGGTTTGCGTCGCCGCAATGCCAGCCCGAAACGGGGCCTGTGCAGTGGTTCTGCCCGACGACCGAGGTCTTATGTTGCCACCTACACCCTCCATGCTCCACCACACCACGCGCCGCGCCCAACGTTGGTTGGGCTGGCGCCAGATCGCGCTCGCAACCCTGGTGTGTGCCTCGCTCGGCAGCGCCACCGCCAGGGCCCAGGCCGACGAGTACGCCGAGGTCAACCGTCTGGTGCGCGCGGGCCAGTTCAACGAAGCCCTGGGCAAGGTCGATCAGTATCTCGCGAGCAAACCGCGCGACCCGCAGATGCGCTTCATGAAGGGCGTGATCCAGACCGAGAGCGGCAAGCCGGCCGATGCGATCGCCACCTTCACCAAGCTCACCGAAGATTTTCCCGAGCTGCCCGAGCCCTACAACAACCTGGCCGTGCTCTACGCGGGCCAGAGCCAGTTCGACAAAGCCCGCGCCGCGTTGGAGATGGCCATCCGCACCAACCCCAGCTATGCCACTGCGCACGAAAATCTGGGCGATGTGTACGCCAAGCTCGCCAGCCAGGCCTACAGCAAGGCCTTGCAGCTCGACACCACCAACAGCGGTGTGCCACCCAAGCTCAGCCTGATCCGCAACATCTTCACCACCACCGCAGGCACCAAGGCCCCAGCCGTCGCCGTGGCGGCCGCCAAACCCGCTGCAACTGCGGCAGCGGCGCCCGCGCCCGACTCCACTCCGGCGGCACCCGTGGCCGCCACCAAACCGGCGGTCAGCGCCCCCGTGCCGGTGGCCCAGGCGCCTGCGGCCCCGGCCAGCGCCTCCAGTGGCCAGTCCGAAGTGCAGGCCGCCGTGGTGGCCTGGGCCAGGGCCTGGTCGAGCAAGAACATGGAGGCGTATCTGGGTGCCTACGCCCCCAGCTTCGTGCCCGCTGGCGGCCAGAACCGCAGCAGCTGGGAAGCCGATCGCAAGGCACGCATCGTGCCGCGCAGCCGCATCGGGGTCGACGTGAGTGATCTGTCGGTCGAGGTCAACGGCGATCGGGCCACCGCGCGTTTCCAGCAAGGCTACAGCTCCGACACGCTCAATGTGTCGAGCCGCAAGACACTGGAGCTGGTGCGCAGTGGCGGCCGCTGGCTGATCGTGCGCGAATCCACAAGGTCCTGATGGGCGGCAGCCGGTCCTCGCAGCGCGGCCACGCCAGCGTCTTGGCCAGTCCGGGCATTGCTGTCCCGCGCCCGGCCTGGCTGGCCCTGCTGCTGGCCGGCGCGGTGGCTGGCGTGGTGACACTGTCTTCGTGGTGGATGCAGCACCGCGCTGCCGGCAGCGAGTCGGCCCGCGCCCCCTCAATCGCGGAATCCCCGTCGCTGATCAACAGCGCACTGGCCAGCATGCGGCCCAGCGCCACGCCAGAAGCCGCAGCGGTGCGCTCCGGCCTCGAGCACCAGCCCCTGACCGATGCCTCACTGGCCCGCACACGCCCGCTGCTGGGCCAGGCCGAGGCGCGGCTGATCGGCGTCTACCACCGGATCCAGCAGGCCCAGCCGCGCGCGGCCTTGCGCGAGGCCGAGGCCCTGGTGCGCGACCACCCGAATTTCCAGCTGGCGCAGCTGGTGCTGGGCGATCTGCTCAACCTGCAGACGCGACCAGTCAGGCAGCTCGGTGACGTGCCCGATACCCAGGCGCTCGCAGCCAGCAAGCAACTGCTGGTGCTGCGCGAGCAATCGCGCCGCCGGCTCGCGGCACTGACCGAACGTCCGCCCGAGGGCACGCTGCCCAGCCAGTTCCTCACGCTCTCATCGAGCAGCCGGCACGCCATCGCGGTCGACGCGTCGCGCTCGCGCCTGTACCTGTTCGAAAACACCGCGCAGCATGCCGCCGGGACCCATGGCCGCGCACCCGCCGCGCGCATGAAACTGGTGGCCGACTACTACATTTCGGTCGGTCAGGCCGGAGTCGAAAAACGCGCCGAAGGCGACCTGCGCACCCCGCTGGGCGTCTACTACATCACCAGCAGCCTCGATCCGCAGAAACTGCCCGATCTGTACGGTGCCGGCGCGCTGCCGCTCAATTACCCCAACGTACTGGACAACCAGCGCGGCAACACCGGCAGCGGCATCTGGCTGCACGGCACGCCGAGTGCGCAGTTCGCGCGCGCGCCGCAGGCCTCCGAAGGCTGTGTGGTGCTCTCCAACCCGGACCTGAAAAATCTGCTTGCGCGCGTGAGCGTGCGCACCACGCCGGTGGTGATCGCCAACACATTGCAATGGGTGCGCCCGGAGGCGCTCAACGCCGAGCGCGAGGGCTTCGACGCCAGCCTGGCCGCCTGGCGCGCGTTCAAGAGCGCCGGCGATCTGGCCCAGCTCCAGCGGCTCTATTCGCCGCGCTTTGACAACCAGGGTCAGACGCTGGCCGACTGGTGGCCGCGCGTCGAAGGCGAGGTGAAGGCCAAGGGCGACCGCGCGCTGCAGGTCAAAGACCTCTCCGTGCTGCGCTGGCGCGATCAGGACGACACCCTGGTGGTGACCTTCGGCGAAGTTGCCGAGGGAGCGCGCCGCGGAGTCACCAAGCGCCAGTACTGGATGCGCGAAAACAACCAGTGGAAAATCATTTTTGAAGGTGCTGTTTGATGAAATCGCTCCCCCCTCTTTTCTCCTGGCGGCGACGCACGGCGCTGCTGATGGCCGGTGCCACGCTGACCCTTGGTCTGCCCCTGGCGGCCGCTGCGGCCGACGCCCCCAAAGTCAGGCTGAGCACCTCGGCCGGTGACATCGTGCTGGAGCTCTACCCCGACAAGGCGCCGAAGTCGGTGGAAAATTTCCTGCAGTACGTGCGCGACAAACACTACGACGGCACGGTGTTCCACCGCGTGATGGACGGTTTCATGATCCAGGGCGGCGGCTTCACCGCCGATCTGCAGCAAAAGCCCACCCGCGCACCGATCCCGCTGGAGGCCAGCAACGGTCTGAAGAACGACCGCGGCACCATCGCCATGGCCCGCACCGCCAACCCCAACTCCGCCACCGCGCAGTTCTTCATCAACGTCGTCAACAACAACCCGCTCAACGCCCCCAGCCCCGACGGCTATGGCTACACCGTGTTCGGCAAGGTCGTGGCCGGCATGGACGTTGTCGACAAGATCAAGGGCGTCGCAGTGGGCAACCAGGGCATGTATCAGAACGTGCCCAAAATCCCGGTCACCATCCTCAAAACCACACTGGAGCAATAAACCATGGCCAATCCCAAAGTCGAACTGCACATCACCAACCACGGCGTGGTCACCCTGGAACTTGACGCCGAGAAGGCGCCGCTGTCCACCGCGAACTTCCTGTCGTACGTGAACAAGGGCCACTACAACAACACCGTGTTCCACCGCGTCATTCCCGGCTTCATGGTGCAAGGCGGCGGCTTCGAGCCCGGTATGAACCAGAAGCCCACCGACGCACCGATCAACAACGAAGCCAACAACGGCCTGAAGAACGAGCTCTACACCGTGGCCATGGCGCGCACCAGCGATCCCCATTCGGCCAGCGCCCAGTTCTTCATCAACGTGTCCAACAACGGCTTCCTGAACCACACCGCGCCGAGCGCCCAGGGCTGGGGCTACGCGGTGTTCGGCAAGGTGGTGGGCGGCAGCGACATCGTGAAAAAAATCGAAGCGGTGCCCACTGGCAGCAAAGGCGGCCACGGTGACGTGCCCAAGGACGACGTGGTGATCGAAAAGGCTGTGGCCCTCTGATCGCGCGGGGTGCAGCGCACCCTCAGCACATGCCCGATCTGGCCCTCGACCGCTTCGCCGAATGGCGCGCTCCCGCGCACTGGCAAGCGGTCGATTTCATTTCCGATCTGCACCTGCACAGCGCCGATCGGGCCACCTTCGCCGGATTCCGGCGTTACCTGCAGACGCCGGCGGCACAGCGTGCGGATGCGCTGTTCATCCTGGGCGACCTTTTCGAGGTCTGGGTCGGCGACGACGTGTTGCAGGTCCAGGCCGATGACCCGCAGCAGCCGGAGCGTGGTTTTCTGCGCGACTGCATCGCCCTGCTGCACACCCACAGCCGCCACACACCCGCCTTCTTCATGGCCGGCAACCGCGACTTCCTGCTCGGCCCCGACGCACGCGCTGCCGCAGGCATGACCGGTCTGGACGACCCGACGGTGCTGGATTTTCTGGGCCAGCGCTGGCTGCTCAGCCACGGTGACGCCATGTGCCTGGAAGACACGGACTACCAGCACTTTCGCCGCGAGGTGCGCAGCCCTGCGTGGCAGCAGGCGTTTCTCGCGCGCCCGCTGGCCGAGCGCGAAGCGCTGGCCGCCGACATGCGCGCTCGCAGCGAAACACGCAAGCAGGCACTGGGCAGCGATCCCGCGCTCTGGGCCGACGTCGACCCCGGTGCCGCCCGCCAGGCCTTGCATCAGGCGGGCGCCCACACGCTGATCCACGGCCACACCCACCGCCCGGCCCGGCACACGCTCGGTCCCGACGAGCGTGGCACGACCTTGCAGCGGGTGGTGCTGAGCGACTGGGATTTGTGCGCTGAGCCGCACCGCGCCGAGGTGTTGCGGCTCGATGCCCGGGGCTTGAATCGCCTGTCTCTGGACACCATGTGTCCAGACTGAGTGTTTCCCGCCCCGCTGCACCCCGCCCCACCGAATGACCTTCTCCCTGACCGCGCGGCTGCCGCACTTTGCGCAAGCCTGGCTGCCGCGGCGCTGGCGCGAACCGCCGCCGGTGCCCGAGCGCCTGTGGCGCCAGACGCTGGCCCGCCACCGCTTTCTGCAGGCCCTCGACCGCACCGAGCAGCAGCATCTGCGCCGGCTGTGTCGCCACTTCCTGACCGAAAAAGAATTCCATGGCGCGCACGGACTGGTGATCAGCGACAGCATCGCGCTGTCGATCGCCGCGCAGGCCTGCCTGCCCTTGCTGCATCTCGGCGGCGTGGGCCAGGCGCCGGGGCACGATTCGCTCCAGGCGCTGGACTGGTACGACGATTTCGTTGGCATCGTCGTGCAGCCCGGCGCTGCGGTGGCGCAGCGCGAGGTGACCGACGCCGCCGGCGTGGTGCACCGCTACCGCGAGGTGCTGGCCGGCGAGGCGATGGACCGCGGGCCCATCATGCTGAGCTGGGCGGCGGTGAACCAGGCAGACGCCGGCGCGGAGCGGGGCCACAACGTGGTGATCCACGAATTTGTGCACAAAATGGACATGCGCGGCATTGCAATGGGCCAGCACCCGGGTGGCGCCCCGCCGCTGCCGCGCGGATTTCTGGGCACGCGCACCGAAACCGAAGCGCGGACCCGCTGGCAGGCTGTGATGCAGCCCGCTTTCGAGGGTTTTCGGGAAGCGGTTGCGTTGGCCGAACGCTTCGGGGGCGACGCGCCGTGGCTGGACCGCTACGCAGCCACGAACCCAGCCGAATTTTTTGCGGTGACCTGCGAGGCCTACTTCGTCAACCGCGAGCGCTTTGCCGCCGAGTTTCCGGCACTGGTGCCGCTCTACGACGGGTTTTTCCGCCCGGGTCGCTGACACCGGCTGGCCCAGCCAGCGAGCACCGTCTGGTGCTTGACAAGCAACCGGGCGGAGACGTACCGCTCAGCGCCTGAGCAGTTGCTTGAGCACCTGCTGCAGGCGCCGTGCCTGGGTCGCATCGAAGGTACCACCGAGCACGCGGGCCACGTCCTCACCCCAGGTCTGCGCCGGGCCCGGGTCGTTGCGGCGCGTGAGCAGCTGCAACTGCAACATGCGCCGCTCGCTCAGCACCTCGGCCGGACTCGGCACCTCGGCCGCCATTTCCAGGCGCAGCAGCGCGTCTGCCGGCGCCGCCACGGCCGGTTTGGCCAGTGCCGACACCCACGCGCCGCGTGCCGCCGGGCTGAGCCGGCCGCCGAGCGCCTGTGTGGTGGGCAGTTGCTGGCCGTCGCGCTGCTCCCAGGCCGCCATGAGTTGCGTCAACACCTCACCATGCGCCTGCTCGGCGAGCTTGCGCAGGCTGTGCTGCGCGGACTCGATCGCCTGGCGCTGCGCACGGAACGCCGCATCGCCCAGCCGCGGACCACGCGGCTCGCGCTCCTCACGTGCACCGCGACCTTCGCGCCAGCCAGCACCTGCGCCATCGCGGCGCGGATCGGGCCGATCGCCTCGGCGACCGTCGCGCGCGGCGGGTTCGGCTTTTTTCATGCCGGGCCGGTCGTCGCCACGCACCGCCACCAGCTTTTTGGCCGGCGCAGGGGGTTTGGCGGGTGTTGGGCTGGGGGCCTCCTCTGCCGCAGGCTCGGCGCCAGTGTCACTTTCTGCGGGGGCATCGGCTGGCGGCACCGCCTCGATCGGTCCCGGTGCTGCCGTCGGGGCGGGGGCCGGTGCGGCTGAGGCCGCCCGTTCCTCCGCCTGGCCAGCGAGCGCAGCCTCCAGCGCCGTCATCGCGGCACGAATTTGCTGCGCATCACCACCGGCGCTGGCCGTCTCCAGCGCGCGCGATGCATCAAGCACCCGCTGGTCGTGGGCATTCAAAGCCACCGTGGCCCGCTCGCGCTCGCTGCTCTTGCGGGCAAATGCGGCGTCGATCGGCTCGCGGAAGGCGTCCCAGAGTTTCTGTTCCTGCTTGCGCTCCAGCGGCACCGCCTGCGCCTCGGCCTGCCAGCGCGCCTGCAGTGCCTTGACCGCGTCGATGCGCAGCTGCGGCGACGCACCGAGCGCCTGCGCTTCTTCGATCAGGGCCCGGCGCGCCGCCAGGCTGGTCGCCTGCGCCGCCTCCAGCGGGCCGTGGGCCGTGTGCATGGCGGCTTTCCACAGCGGCTGCAATTCGGCGAAGGCCTTCTCGCCCAGATGCCCGGCCTGACGCCAGCGCTCGGAGAAAGCGTGCAGCTCGCGGACCTGGGCCTTCCAGTCGGCGTGCTCGGCGTGCGCCAGTGTCCAGGTCTTGAGTTCCTCGATCAGGGCCAGGCGCTGCGCCTTGTGTTGATCGGCCTGCTGGCGCACCTGCGCAAGCCAGGCTTCGACCCCTTTGTGTGCCTCGTTGCAGGCTTCGTCGAACCGCTTCCACAGCGCGTGGTTGGGCTGCCCGCCCTGGTCGGTGGTTTTCCACTGTTCGCGCAGCCCGCGCAAGGTTTCCTGCAGCTTGCGCCCGCCCAGGCGCTGGCCTTCTGGCACCTGCACCAAGGCCTCGGCCTTGGCCACCAGCTCTTCGCGCAGCTGGTCGGCACGCCAGCGCTGCCAGCCTTCCAGTTCCCCGGCCTGAGACAGCGCGGCATGCGCGCGCGCCTCCAGCTCGGGGCCGACAAGACGGCCCTGGCTCTTGAGCAGGTTGCGCACATCGGCGGCCGCCTTGGGCGTGGCTTTGCCGTGGCCTTCGGACAGTTCGCGCTCCAGCAAGACCAGCAGCCGGTCGAGCTCGGTGGCCACCTGCGCACGTCGCTCCTGCTGGGCATGGCTGTGTTGAGCCTGCTTCTCGGCCGCAGCCAGCGCCGGCTCACCGCGCGCCTGGCGCAGTTCGTCGGCCCACACCGGCACCTCGGGCAACGGCGCCTTGGTATCGGCATCGGCCGCCACCGCCAGCGCCAGCGCGGCGTCAAACGCGTCCCACACCAGCTGCAATTGCTGGCGCGAAGCGTCCAGCATGGGCGGGAACTTCGCTTCCACACACAGCCATTGCGCATCGTCCTGCAGGCTCTGGGCCTGCTGCTGCCACAGCGCCACATCGGCGCGCAGCCCGTCGACACCGCGCTGGGCCTCGCGCCAGGACTTGGTGGACAGCACCTCGATGCGTTGCGCCAGCAGCACCGCGGCCTCACGCTCCACCTGCACCCGGTGCTGAAGATCCTCGATCGCCTTGATGCGCTCGGCCAAAGACTGCCTGAGCGTGGCCAGCGGCTCGCGCGAAAGCGGCGCGCCGGCGCGTGCCGCGTCGCGCTGCCAGGCCAGCGCGTCAGCCAGGTTCATGCGGCTCTGATCGAGCAGCGTCTGCGCTTTTTGTGCCCATTCCACCGCGATCTGCTCCTGGGTCTTCTGGCGTTTCTGTTCGTCGAGCTTTTCTTTGAGCGGCTTGGCCGCGCCGCGGTCGCGTTGCGAGATCTCCTTGTAGACGTCGGCCATCTGCTCGGGTGTGGGCTCGGTGGTCAGCCATTCCCGCAGGCGGGCTGCGCGTTCGCCCGAGGTGGGCGCGGAAAACGCACCACCGGTCAGGTTGTCCAGGGGATGGCTGCTGGCGGCGGACTTGGCGGTATCGGACGGGTTCACGGCGGACTCGGCGGGTTTGGACGGGGAGGCAGGTTTGCGCAGGGAAAACAGCGACATGGCAATGGGGCAGCGGGCGGGCGGCAAAACGCCCGCGCCGACACGGCGCGAGCCAAGTCGCTATTGTCGCCGCCTTTGAGGCGCCGTTCAGCGCGGCGCCAACTTGAGCTCGGCCTGCGGGCGCCAGGTGTCGCCCTGCCGGGTCAGCACCGGCGCGCCCAGAAACATGCGGGATTCGGGCAGCTCACGCGTCGCGAGGTAGTCTTTCACCGCCACGCCACGCGCCACCGCCAGCTCGCGCAGCGCGTCCGCACTCACCGGTTGCGCCGCCTGCAGCAAGGTCTCCATCTCGGCCACAGGAATGTCTTTGGCGATGCCGATCAGATTGCGAGGCTTGGGAATATCGGCCCGCCGGTACACCGCTTTGAGCAATGCGGGCGCTTCGTCTGGCGCCACCACCAGATCGCGGGTGACCGCAGCGCCATCGCGCGCGAGCTGGCGCCGCTTTTCGGTCAGCAGCAAGCGCTCGAGCTGGGCACGCTGGTAGGCGCTGCGTTCGGCCTCCAGATCGCTTTGCCCGATCACGGTGAGCTGCAGCGCCGGCCGATCGTCGAGCGCCTTGGCCACCGTGTCCAGGCGCTTGCGGGCCGCGTCGTCGAGCACGGAACGCCCCGGCGCAAAATCGACCCGGCTGAGCTCGTCGCCACCACCGCCGAGCGCGCTGGCAATCAGCGAGAACGGCGCGGTGATGGCTTTGCCGATCAGGTTGAGCACCAGCCGCCAGATGAGGGGACCGAGGCGGAACTGCGGATCGTTGATCGAGCCGTTGACCGGCAGGTTGATGTCGATCACGCCCTGGCGGTCGGCCAGCAGCGCCACCGCCAGCTTGACCGGCAGATTGGGCGCGTCGCTGCCAGCCACGCGCTCGCCGAAGCTGAGCTGATTCAGCACGATCTGGTTGCTGGCGCTGAGCTGACCGCTGGGGTCGATCTTGTACGCCACCTCCATGCTGAGTTTGCCGCGCTCGATGCCGTAGCCCGCGTACTTGGTGCTGTAGGGCGAGAGCGGCGGCAGTTCCAGGTCGCGCACCTTGCCCTGGATGTCCAGCGCCAGCGGGCGCGCCAGCGGGTTGAGCTTGCCGCTGATATCGAGCTGCGCCGTGCCTTCGGCACGCCCCTTGAGGGTGAGGTCGGCGAGCTGCGGAGCGCTGGCGGTACCAGGCGCCGAAGGGGGCGGCGCACTGGAGAAAGCGCCGATGCCCCCGGTGAGCTCGCTCAGGTTGGCCGAGTAGTTGGGCCGAATGAAACGATCGGAGAAAAACACCCGTCCATTGACCAGGCTGACCGGGCCGAAACGGATGTCGGGCTGGGCGGCGGCCTGGGCTGCCGGGTTGGGCGCAGCGCCCGCGGCGTTGGTGGAAGCCGCGGGTGCGACGCCCTCCTCTGGCTTGACCAGCCCCTGCAGATTGAGCGTGCCATTGGGCTGCACGATGACGCGCGCGAAGTAGTCGCTGAGTGCGGTCTCGCCCACCGACAGGCGCAGCGGCTGGCCTGGCACCAGGTCCAGGGTCAGCGCCCGCAAATTCAGGCTTTTCCAGTTCAGCAACTCTTCGCTGGGCGACAAGGTGTTGGCGCGGAAATCCTCCAGCGCCACATCGCCCGCCAAGGTGAGCGCCAGACCGGTTGCCGGCAGACCGAGCTGCAGCGAGCCGCGGTAGCTCGTGTCCGCGCGCAGCAACTCCAGATTGAGGCGTTCGCCAAAGTAAGGCTCCAGCGCGTGCACCGGCAGGCGCTCGGCCCGCAGCTGGCCTTTGAGCGACAAGCCGGGATCGTGCGCCGCATCCGCCGCGGGCAGCCGCAGAGCGCCCTGGAAATCCAGGCGTCCGGGGTCACCCTGGTGCGCCTGCGCCGAAGCCAGCCGCAACCGCAGTTTGAGCGGCATGGGCGCTTGCACCGCAGCCAGCGGTTTCAGGTCTTTGATCTGGAGCTGCACACCACCCAGGCTCAGCGCCACCGGGCGCTCGGGCTGGCGGTCCTCCCAGCCCAGATCGCCGTTGTTCAGCGTCAATTGGGAAATCGCCACCGCCCAGGGCGGCGCCTTCTCGGGCGGTGGATCGCTGGCTTTGAGCCAGCGCTGCGCCATCCAGCGGCCATCTTTCTCCCGCACGACTGGCAGGCGCGGACCCTCCAGCGACAGCGCCCCCACCTGCACCGAACGCCCCACCAGATCCACCGACAGATCGGTCAGCTGCAGTTGTTTGAGGCTGGCCAGCGGCGCGCGCTGCGGACCCAGTGCGAGGTCGTCAAGCCCGATGCGCGGTGCGTCCAGACCCAAGACCATGGGCTTGTCGGCGCTGGCCGCCTGCCAATGCAGCGACAACTCTCCGCCCAGGCGCCCGGTCAGTGGCGGCACCAGGGTCTGGGCCAGATAGGGCGCCGCCACCGAAAGCGGGAGCTCGGCCAAGCTGAGGGTGGCGCTGGCCAGCGCGTCGGTGGCGCTGCCCTGCACGCGGATGGGAGTGGCGTCCAGCAGCGCCGAAGCCTCGAACGGCACCGCCTCACGCACCGGCCAGGCCAGGGTCTGTGCGGCAAATTGCAGTTGTTCTAGCGACAGCGATGCGGCGGGCTGCACCGCCGTGTCGCGCCAGGCGACAGCGCCGTCGACGACGGTGAGTGTGCCGAGCTCGATGGTCCAGGTGGCTTCGGCGGCGGGAGGCGCGGTCGCTGGTGCATTGGTCGCCTTGCCGGAGACAGCTGACCAGTCGTCGAGCAAAGCTTGCAGGTTGGTGCGCCCGCCGGGCTCGCGAGACAGCGCGAGCTGCGGCCGCTGCAGTGCCACCGATCCCAGCTCGACCTTCCGCCCCAGGGGCTCGGCACGGTGCACCACCACGGCCAGCTGGTCCCAGGCAAGCAGCTCGGCCGATGGCCCACCCCTGCGGATCTGCTCCACGCGCAGCTTTGACAGCGTGGCCGAGCCCGACAGAACCACCCGCGGCCGCTCGTGCTGTTCGAAAGCGAGCTTGAGCGCCAACGCCAGCACGCCGGCGGTCGGGCGCGCCGGCCAGGCCGCAGGCCAATACGGCAAATAGGGCGCGAGATCAAGCGCAGGAATGTCCAGCGACGCCTCGGTCTGGCGGTCGCCAGCAAAGGGCGTGGAGCTGGCCCGCGAGTCGAACGCGCTGCCGTTGAGCTCAAAAGACAGCCTGGGCTGTGTCACCACTTCGCGCCGCGACGGCAGGTTGCTCAGGAAAGGCACCTCAAGCGCCAGCTTGTCTAGGTGGTGGGTCACCTTTACCGGCTCGTCCACAAAGCTGACTTCCCCGCCCAGCACGCTGATGTTGTAGAGCGAGAAACGCTGCGGATCACCGGGTTCGGCCGGTGCGGGGCGGGCCAGACGCTGCAGGATGTCATCGATGTCGTAACGCCCATCGCCCAAATGCCGCAGCGTAAGCCGGGGTTGCTCGATGGCGATCGTGTCGATCACCGGCGCCAGACGCAACAGAGACTGCAGCTCGGCATCTATATAGAGACGCTGGAGCGCGAACTGGTCATGAGCACCGCTCGCGTCGGCCACCCGCAGGCCGTGAACGGTCAATTCCAGCGACCAGGGCAAAAATTCCACCCGCTCCACCGTGACCGTGCGGCCCAGCCGCGCACTGCCCTGCTTCTGCAGCTGCCATTTCAGCAAGGGGGGCACACCCAGCCAGCCGATCAACCAGAGCACCAGCAGCGCTGCGGTGGCCATCAGCAAACGCCGCCCCCAGCGCTGAAGGGGTGTTGTATGCGGGTGGCTGGCAGCGGCTGAGGTCATGCCAGAAGTGTCGCGCAACTCCTTGGACGCAGCGAACGTGCTGGCCCAAAAATGAAGAAACCCCGGCGGGCTGAACCCGCCGGGGCTGATGGCGGGCAAATTGCACTTGCCATCGGGTTCGGCGAGGAGAGTTGGATGTCTCCTTCGCCAAGGTGCAAGAGATTGCACCTGAAGTTTGCCGGTGGTCGAAGCGGGAGCTTCTTGGCCGACGATGCGAGTCTTCATGAAACGCGAGGACAGGTTACGCCCGGCGGGCCCGGGAATCAAGCCCTGGTGCCCATGCACACGATGGAGATTTCCAATCACAAAACCTTGGCTGATTCAAGGTTGGCGGATCGGGTTTTTTGCGACACAAGCGGTGGCATTCGTGCGACAGGCGGCAAGCCTGTCACAACACCACCGAAGCCCCCGCCGTTGCAGGCTTGCGCGCTAGAAAAGTCGGAAAGACTGTCTCGCGCTCGCATTTTATATATCAATTTGTTATTTTGAATGCGATCAAAAGCATTGACTTGACATTTGCATACCCATAACATCCGGCAACTTTTGTATTCGGGGTAAACCCGAATGCCGCTGCGCGATCCCGCAGCAAGCTCCCCCCGACAGGGGCGGAGTACGGAATGCACACCTGACCTGTGCACACACAAGGCCCACAAGCCAACCTGGAGCCAGAGCATGACAATCACCACCACGATGCGCGAGCGAGCGCAGCGCTTTGAGAGTTTGCTGCGATTCGCGCTGAGCGATACCTACAAAGGCTTCATCGCCATCACCCACAACAGCGTCGCCCTGCTCGGCACGCTGCTCGCGGTCGGTCTGATCACCCTGAGCCTGAACACCGATTGGCGCATCGCCAGCGAGCAGCAGCTGCTGGGCTGGCTGATGAACCGCCAGGAAGCGCTGTCTGCGGCCAGCAATGACGGCGGCGATCCCGCTGCGCTGACGTTCGAGCCCGAACCCACTGCGGTTGACCGGGTGACCGCCGCCCTGCCCAACGAGCTGCCCAAGCAGCAGGCCAAAGTCGCGTTCTGGATCAGCCGCAAATATGGCGTGGCCCCCGAGCCCGTGGGCGCCCTGGTGGCCGAAGCATTCGACATCGGTGAGAAGGTCAAGCTCGACCCCACGCTGATCCTCGCGATCATGGCGATCGAGTCGCGTTTCAATCCGTTCGCGCAGAGCTCGGTCGGCGCACAAGGCCTGATGCAGGTGCTCACGCGTGTTCACACCGACAAATACGAAAACTTTGGTGGACAGCTCGCGGCCTTCGACCCATTGACCAATCTGCGCGTCGGCGTGAAGGTGCTGCAGGACTGCATCAAGCGGGCCGGATCGATCGACGGTGGCCTGCGGCTGTATGTGGGCGCCGTCACCACCGATGGCAGCTGGTACGTCGACCGTGTGATGGCCGAGCATCTGCGCATCCAGAGCGTTGCCCTGGGCAAGCCCATGCCCACCTCGTTCCCCAAGGCCGCTGCCATTCCCGTCGCTGCGCCGGCGGCGTCAGCGCCAGCAGCGCCGACCGCCCCGCTCAACAGCGATGCTGCGGTTGAGGCGGAGGCCCGCAAGACACCCGCCATCGTTGCCGAAGCGCCGATGCTGCAATCCTGATCTACAGGTGGGCGCTTCCTCTGGCAAGCATGCGGCCTCTGACAGCCGGCTCGGCTAAACTCACCCGGTGCGCAACTGGCGATAGGCGGCTTTTGCAAAATGGTGGCTCCGACCACCCCGGCGAAGCCCGCTGACGTGGCCCTCCGACCAGCCTGCTTTCAGGCCAAGGCCGGGGAAACCACTGGGAAGCGCACCGTCACCGCCTCAAATCCGTGGGTGGCGATGTTCAGCCGTTCGCCTGGGCAGCCCGAGATCGAGGGATCGATGCCGGGATCACGCCACCGACAACCGCCACCATGTACGACCGCAACATCCTCATCGAGCAAACCGACCCCGAGCTGTTTGCTGCCATCCAGGCCGAAAACGCGCGCCAGGAACATCACATCGAGCTGATCGCCAGCGAAAACTACGCCTCGCCCGCCGTCATGGCCGCCCAAGGCACCCAGCTCACCAACAAATACGCCGAAGGCTACCCCGGCCGCCGTTACTACGGCGGTTGCGAGCATGTGGACGTGGCCGAGCAGCTGGCCATAGATCGTGTCAAACAGCTTTTCGGCGCCGAGGCGGCGAACGTACAGCCGCATTGCGGGGCCTCGGCCAACGAAGGCGTGTTTCTCGCGTTCCTCAGGCCCGGCGACACCATCATGGGCATGAGCCTGGCCGAAGGCGGCCACCTGACCCACGGCATGCCGCTGAACATGAGCGGCAAGTGGTTCAACGTGGTGTCTTACGGTCTGAACGACAAGGAAGAGATCGATTACGACGCAATGGAGCGCAAAGCCCACGAAACCAAGCCAAAACTCCTCATCGCCGGGGCTTCCGCTTACAGCTTGCGCATTGACTTCGAACGCTTCGCCAAAGTGGCCAAAGACGTGGGCGCCATCTTCATGGTCGACATGGCGCACTACGCCGGCCTGATCGCCGCCGGCATCTACCCCAACCCGGTGCCCCACGCCGATGTGGTCACCTCCACCACCCACAAGAGTCTGCGCGGCCCGCGTGGCGGCATCATCCTGATGAAGTCGCAACACGAAAAAGCCATCAACAGCGCCATCTTCCCTGGCCTGCAAGGTGGCCCGCTGATGCATGTGATCGCCGCCAAGGCGGTGGCATTCAAGGAGGCGCTGGCGCCCGAATTCAAAACTTATCAGCAGCAAGTGCTGACAAATGCACGCATCGTCGCTGAAACCCTGGTTTCGCGTGGTCTGCGCATCGTCAGCGGTCGCACCGAAAGTCACCTGATGCTGGTCGATTTGCGCGCCAAAGGAATCACCGGCAAGGAAGCCGAAGCGGTGCTGGGCAGCGCCCACATGACCATCAACAAAAACTCCATCCCGAACGACCCGGAAAAGCCCATGGTCACCAGCGGCGTGCGCATCGGCACCCCGGCCATGACCACCCGCGGCTTCAAAGACGAAGAGGCCCGCGCCACCGCCCACCTGATCGCGGACGTGCTCGACAACCCTCGCGATTCGGCCAACATCGATGCGGTTCGCGCCAAGGTCAACGCGCTGACCGCGCGTTTCCCAGTCTACGGGTGATGCAGCCCCCCCGCTGCAACGCTGCGTGGGCGGCCACCCGATGAAGTGTCCGTTCTGCGGCCACCTGGAGACCCAGGTCGTGGAGACCCGGGTTTCTGAAGAGGCCGACTTCGTGCGCCGCAGACGCCAATGTGGTCACTGCGAAAAGCGTTTCACCACCTACGAGCGGCCCGAGGTCAACTTCCCGGCCGTGGTCAAAAAAGACGGTCGACGGGTCGACTACGTCCCAGCCAAGCTGCGCGCCTCGTTTGCTCTGGCCCTGCGCAAGCGACCGGTCAGCACCGAGCAGGTCGACGCCGCGATTGAGCGCATCGAAGAAAAATTGCTCAACCTCGGTGTGCGCGAAGTGCCGGCCACCCGCCTGGGCGAGATGGTCATGCGCGAGCTCAAGAAGCTCGACAAAGTCGCCTACATCCGCTTCGCCAGCGTCTACCGCAGCTTCGAGGACATCGACGATTTTCGGGCGCTGGTGGACGAAGTTCGGCGTTGACGCCGCGCGTTTACCCGCAACTGGGCAAATTGGCGCGCTGGCTGCGGGGCCTGCCCACCATGCTGATCACCACCTGAACACCCTCGGTCGGGCCCGCGTCCGTGCGGCAGACCGTCAAAGTTCCACCCTGCTTGGCGCCACTCACCAGCCGGGTCCAGCCGCTGGGGTGGTAGGACACATAGTGAGCACCACTGAAGGTGCCTTTGACGGTCCAGCCCGCCGGCTGGCCTTGCACCACGGAGATGCGTCTCTCGGCTGGCTCGCGAGCGCCATTGTTGTTGGCATCCTCGAACACCAGCCAGCCTTGATTCCAGTGCCCCGCGGAGGTGCAAAACAAGCCGTCCAAAGATTTGCACAGCACCACCCGCCGACCACGCTTGATGGCCTCGGACCGTGCATTGGCCAGATCAGCCAAGAACTGGTTGCTCACCATCGACATGCGGGCCTGGTGCCAGAACCGCACCAGATTCGGAACAGCCACCGCGGCCAGCACCGCCAGCACCGCTATCGACACCAACAACTCGACAAAGGTGAATCCGGCAATTTTTCGACCTGTCATCACAACCTCCCTGGTTGAACGCTTTGGCAGTCTTTTTATGCTTGAACCGTGAAAAAAACATCATCCAAATGTGGTATCCCAACAGACAACGAAAACATCCAACCGCTCATCCTGCGGAAACGACTGTTTGGCGTCGCGGGCCCGCTGTCCAATCACGCGAACGGCAAAATCGGGCCGTGAAAAATCCGTCCCGTTTCATTTTTTATGTTTCGCCCAGGCGACAGGCAGGCTTCACTTTGGTCGAGCTTCTCGTGGCGCTCGCCGTGGCGGCCATCTTGCTGGCGGTGGGCGTACCGAGCTTTCGCTCCACCATCGCCTCCAACCGCCTCACCAGCACCACCAACGACCTCGTAGGCACGCTGGCGCAAGCTCGCTCGGAGGCGATCAAGCGCGGTACTCGCGTCACGGTCTGCATGAGCGCTGATGGAGAGAAGTGTGCCCAGACTGGCACCTGGGCGCAGGGCTGGATCAGCTTCGTGGACGTCACTCGATCATCGGGGGCTGCAGCAAGTGTGGACAACCCCGATCCGTCCAATCCCGTCGAACCTGTGCTCACCGTCACTCAGCGAGCCCCGAGCAGCACTGTTGTGGTGGCTGATGCAGACGTCTCGCAATACGTTTCATTTTCTTCCGACGGTACGGCCAGGTTGATGTCTGGCGCTTCTCAGGCAGGCACGCTGCGCATCTGCGAGCCGTCCACCGCGCTAACCAACGCCAACCGGGCGCGCGATCTTCAAATCGCAGCGGTCGGTCGACTGTCCACCATCACGCCAGCGTCCGTGGCTGCCACCTGCCCTGCACCATGAGTCAATTTCATCTGTCTTCCCGGCGCGCGCGTTCCAGAACATCACGCCAGTACAACTCGCGGTTCCAACGGGGAGTGGGCCTGATCGAGGTACTCGTGGCCGTGCTCATCCTGGCGCTGGGTCTTCTCGGCATGGCGGGTCTGCAGTCCAAATCGCTGCGCGCCAACCAGAGCAGCTATGCGCGCAGCCAGGCGGTGATGTTGAGTTACTACATCCTCGATGCCATGCGTGCCGACCGCAACGCGGCGCTCGCCGGCAACTACAACACCCTCAGCCTGTGTAGCGCAGGCGCCATCACCGGCAGCGACCTGCCGGCCAACAACCGCAAGCATTGGATAACCAGCATGAAAAAAAGTCTGGGTGATGCAACCAGCACCTGTGGCGCCATCTCGTGCGACGTCACCGGGCTGTGCACCGTCAAGGTGATCTGGGACGATGAACGTGCCGGAGGCCTGGGCAGCCAGACATTTGAAACACAGAGCCGTCTATGAAGCACGCCCGCGCCGCCCACCGGCCACAACATCCCGCACGCCATCAAGCGGGCTTCAGCCTGGTCGAGCTGATGGTTGCACTGACGCTGGGTCTCATCATTGTCGGTGGCGTGATCAGCATCTTCGTCACCAACCAGCAAGCCTTCCGGACCACCGAGGCGCTCAGTCGCTTGCAGGAAAACGCACGCATTTCCTTCGAACTCATGGCGCGGGAAGTGCGGCAATCGGGTGGCAACCCGTGCGGCACACCCTTGGTGGTCAACGTGCTCAAAACCGTCGCCTGGTCAAACGACTGGAACGCGGGCACCGTCATCGGATACACAGGCTCTGACGATGTCACCGCCATCCAGGCTTTCGGCACCACCAGCGCAAAGCGCGTTGCCGGCACCGACGCCGTCAAGGTTCTGGGCAGCGCCATCGGGTTCAGCGCCGGCATCCTGTCACACGATGTCGCCACCGCGCAGATCACCCTCACCACGCCCAACGGGAGCATGGGCAGCAACACGATCGTGCTGGCCTGCGACGGAACCTCGGGCGTGGTTGCACAGGTCAGCAGCGTCTCGGGAACCAACGCGGTGGTGTTCGACACCTCCGGGACCGCACCGGGAAACTGCGTCACAGGTTTTGACTACACCAGCACCTGCGCGACGTCGGTGGACAGACAGCTCAGCCCCCCAGTCAGCCCAGGCGGTTTTGTGTCTCCACTCAGCGCGAGCTTCTGGTACATCGGCTACAACGGCCGCGGCGGCAAATCGCTCTACCGTGAAAGCTTGGCCGGTGCTGAGGAAATTGCCGAAAACGTCGTCGGTATGGAAATCAGATACCTGCTGCGGGACGAGGCCACAGGCTCTCTCGATCCCGACTGGGTGGCCGCCAGCTCGGTGACCGACTGGACCAGCAACGCGGCAAAAAAACTGGTTGCATTGCGTTTTACGTTGGCACTCGAGACCCTGAACAAGGTGGGGACCAGCCAGAACGTGATCACCCGTGAGCTGATTCACGTCGTCAACCTCCGCAACCGGCCCGATTGATGAACTCCAAAGCCTTACGCCGAAAGACACCGCCGCGCCACCCTCAGCGACAGGGTGGCATTGCCCTGGTCGTCGCGCTCATTCTCCTGGTCATCATGACCCTGCTGGGACTGGGTGCCATGCG
This sequence comes from uncultured Hydrogenophaga sp., assembly GCA_964424415.1. GTDB lineage: Bacteria > Pseudomonadota > Gammaproteobacteria > Burkholderiales > Burkholderiaceae_C > Hydrogenophaga. Next base: position 1,558 of record CAYRIT010000027.1, on the reverse strand, counting down.
ATCGGTGACGCTGGAAGAAAAAATGGCGGCCAACACCTTCGACCGAAGCGTTTCGTTCCAGGCTGCCGAAGCCGCCTTGCGGGGCGCCGAAGATCTGTTGAACGTGCCCGCACCACCCACGCCCGCCGCTGGAAGCGCCTGTGTCGCCGGCATCTGTGGCGCTCCAGGCGCGGGTGACACACCGCGCTGGCTCGACACCAGCTTTTCCGGTTGGCAAGACGGCGCCGACGTGGTCAGTGGCTCTATCACCGTGAAGCCACAGTACTTCATCGAATATCTCGGCGACACCTTTCCGTGCAGGCCCAACGATTTGAGCGCCGCCGTCGATTGCAAGCGCTACCGCGTCACCGTGCGCAGCAACGCAGGCGACGGACGTGCCGACGTCATGTTGCAGTCCATTTACGCCGCGCCTTGAGCCAATCGGGAGTTCACCATGCAATACAACCAGACCCTGAACAAAACCCTGCAAGCCCTGCTGCTGTCCAGCAGCGTGCTGGTGACGCTCGCCGTGAACGCCGTGACCTGGCCCAATGTGCCCCTGGGCTCCACGACCAGTGCAACGCCCATGACCATGCTGGTGGCCGGCAAAGACCACAAGTTCTTCTACGAGGCCTACAACGACGCCAGCGACATAGGTGGCGGAGCAGACGGCAATCCTGATGGCAAGCTTGACGTCCGGTTCACACCAAGCATCACCTACTACGGCTTGTTCGACTCGACACTTTGCTACGAATACAGCACCAGTGCCAACCTGTTCCAACCGAAGGCGCTCGCGGGTGCCCTGGCCAAATGCAGCACCGCCAGCCACTGGTCTGGCAACTGGCTCAACTACATGACCACCAGCCGCATCGATGCGATGCGCAAGGTGCTGTACGGGGGCTACCGGGAAATCGACACCACGGCCCAAACCGTTCTTCGTCGAGCCTACATTCCGCAGGATGCCCACAGCTGGGGCAAGGAATACCACAACACCACGACCGACGGATACGACATCGCGGATTACACAAACCTGACCGTACCAACAAATAACAATCGAAGAATTTTTTTCGGTAATTTAACCGCCAACGAAGGGAAAAACTGCAAAACTCTAAATAATTGCAGCGATCTTCCGCCCATTCTTCGAATTCGGACCGAAGTTGGCAACAACAAGCGAATCTGGGAGTGGGCATCCAAAGAACGACCGGTACTGGCGGACAAGTTGTCCAGCGGGAACTTTCCAGCAAGCACCATCTCCAAAGACGACATGCAGGTGCGGGTCGAAGTATGCACATCGATCAATAACTACGAGGGGTGCAAACAGTACCCGAACGGATCAACGCCGATCTACAAGCCTGTCGGCCTGCTCCACGAATACGGCGAAACCGATGCCATGCTGTTCGGCTTGATGACCGGCAGCTACGACCAAAACATGTCGGGCGGCCGGTTGCGCAAAGTGGTCAGCAGCTTCAAAGATGAAATCGACGCTGACACGGGCATCTTCAAGTCGAAAATATCCCCCCCCAACAACAATTCGCCTATTGTCAGCTCTTTTGACAACCTGCGCATCCGCGATTACAAC
>CAYRIT010000026.1:0-32292 GCA_964424415.1 uncultured Hydrogenophaga sp. | reverse complement strand
ACAGTCTAGGCGAGTGGGATATGAGCTCTGGCCGGAACTTCTCCGCCTGCATCACAAAGTGCGGCCAGAGTCTAGGCGATTGGGATATGAGCTCTGGCCGGAACCGGTGGAACAAGATCGTGACGCAGGGCGTGAGTCTAGGCGATTGGGATATGAGCTCTGGCCGGAACTTGCCGGTCGGCACAGAACTAACGTTCGTAGTCTAGGCGATTGGGATATGAGCTCTGGCCGGAACAGGGCCGACAGCCAGGACCGGCGCACAGCATCGCTTCGCTTGCCATTCCCCGGTCCTGGCTGTCGGCCCAGCGCGCCGCGCAGTGCTGTCCAAAGTGAAGGCCACTTACCTATTTGATTTGATGGGTTTGGGTGAACGGTGCACTTCCATGGGTGTGTGCACGACCTCCTAAGCCTGTGTTTCTGACACCAGAACATTCAGCGGATCACCTTCCGGTGTCCCAGGTTCGGGATCAAACTCCATCAAGGCCGCGATTTCTTTGAGCGCCGCCTTGTAATCGCGTTCACTTTGAAAGGGTCACGCGGTCATACGGTCTTCCCTCAGTTTGCCGAATTGATGACGTGCCTTTAATCAAATTCGCTACACAACGTGTAGCGAATCAACGCGCTCAGTGCGCCTGATCCCAGTTCGGCCCAACACCCACCTCGGCCAGCAGCGGCACCTTGAGTGCCGCCACGCCCGCCATGAGCTTCGGGATTTCGGTGCGCAGCCAGTCCACTTCCGCCTCGGGCACTTCGAACACCAGTTCGTCGTGCACCTGCATGATCATCTTGGTGCCCCTGCCCTGCTCGTCCAGCGCTTGCTGCACGGCGACCATGCTGAGCTTGATCAGGTCGGCGGCGGTGCCCTGCATGGGCGCGTTGATGGCCGCACGCTCGGCGCCGCTGCGGCGTGGGCCGTTGGGGCTGTTGATCTCGGGCAGGTACAGGCGGCGGCCGAACACCGTCTCCACGTAGCCTTGCGCCTTGGCTTGGGCGCGGGTGTCGTCCATGTACTGCTTGACACCAGCGAAACGCTCGAAGTAGCGCGTGATGTAGTTCTTGGCCGCCGTGTTGTCGATGGCCAGCGCCTTGGCCAGGCCGAAAGCGCTCATGCCGTAGATCAGGCCGAAGTTGATCACCTTGGCGTAACGCCGTTGCTCGCTGCTCACCTGCGCGGGCTCCAGACTGAAGACCTCGGCGGCGGTGGCGCGGTGCACATCTTCTCCGGCCAGGAAGGCGCGCAGCAGGGCGGCGTCGCCGCTGATGTGGGCCATGATGCGCAGCTCGATCTGCGAGTAGTCGGCGCTGGCGATCACGCTCCCCGCCGGCGCCACAAAGGCCTCGCGGATGCGCCGGCCCTCGGGCGTGCGGATGGGGATGTTCTGCAGGTTGGGGTCGTTGCTGGACAGCCGCCCGGTCACCGCCACCGCCTGCGCGTAGTGGGTGTGCACGCGCCCGGTGCGCGGCAGCGCAAGCTGGGCCAGCTTGTCGGTGTAGGTGCCTTTGAGCTTGGCGAGGCTGCGGTGCTCCAGGATCCTGGCTGGCAGCGGGTAGTCTTCGGCCAGTTTTTCGAGCACCTCTTCGTCGGTGCTGCGCGCGCCGGTCGCGGTCTTTTTGACCACCGGCAGGCCGAGCTTGTCGAAGAAAATTTCACCGAGCTGCTTGGGACTGGCCAGGTTGAACGGCTGGCCCGCGATCTCGTAGGCCTGCTGCTCGAGCGCGTGGATGCGCTGACCCAGCTCGTGGCTTTGTTTCGCCAGCGTGGGCGCATCGATCAGCACCCCGTTGCGTTCGATGCGGTAGAGCACTTCGCTGCTGGCGATCTCCAGCTCGTAGATGAAACGCAGCTTGTCATCGGCTTGCAGCTGCGGCCAGAGCACGCGGTGCACATCCAGCGTCTGGTCGCTGTCTTCACACGAGTACGCGGCCGCCTGGGCCACATCGACCTGTGCAAATGGAATCTGGTGGGCCCCTTTGCCGCAGAGGTCTTCGTAATTGATGCCGCCGCGCCCGCAGTGCCGCTCGGCCAGGCTCGCCAGGCCATGCGGTTTGTGCACTTCGAGCACGTAGCTTTGCAGCATGGTGTCGTGCACATAACCCTGCACCTCGATGCCGTGGTTGGCGAACACGTGGCGGTCGTACTTGATGTGCTGGCCGAGCTTGTGTTTGGCCGGGTTTTCCAGCCAGGGCTTGAGCCTGGCCAGCACCTCGTCAAACGGCAGCTGCTCGGGCGCGTCGGGTCCGGCGTGGCGCAGCGGGATGTAAGCGGCCTCACCCGGTGTCACGCTGAAGGAAATGCCGACGATCTGGGCCACCATGGCGTCGAGCGAGGTGGTTTCGGTGTCCACCGCCGCCAGATCGGCTGCCTCAACACGGGCCAGCCAGGCGTCAAACAGCTCCCAGCTGAGGATGGTGTCGTAGTCCACCCGGGTGACAGGCCCGGCGGCCGGTTCATCGAACAGGCCGGGGCTGGACGGCCCAGACCCGGCTGCGGGCTTGCCCGATTTTTTGGTTTTTTCGTCCGGCGGAGCTTCGCTCGCCGCGGCCACCGCGCGCGCCAGCCCCTTGAAGCCGTAGGTTTCGTAGAAATCCTTCAGGGCCCCGGCCTGTGGCTCGCCGATGCGGATCGCGTCGAGCGCGGGCAAATCGGGCACCCAGCCATTGAGATCGCAATCGGTCTTGATCGTCAGCAGCTGGCGCCCGGTGGGCAGCCAGTCCAGTGCCTTTCGCAGGTTCTCCCCGGCCACGCCCTTGATCTGGTCGGCGTGGTCGACCACGCCTTGCAAGGAGCCGTATTCCTGCAGCCACTTGGCCGCGGTCTTGGGCCCGACTTTCTCCACGCCCGGCACGTTGTCCACCTGATCGCCCACCAGGGTCTGAAAGTCCACCATCAGGCACGCTGGCACGCCGAACTCGGCCTCCACCCCGGCCAGGTCGCGCTTCTTGCCGTTCATGGTGTCGATGATGGTGATGCGCTCGTTGACCAGCTGGGCCAGGTCCTTGTCGCCACTGCTCACGATCACCTCGATGCCCTGGTTGGCCGCGATCACCGCCAGCGTGCCGATCACGTCGTCGGCCTCGACACCGGGCACATCGAGCACCGGCCAGCCCATGAGGCGCACCACCTCGTGGATCGGCGCAATCTGGGCGCGCAGATCGTCGGGCATGGGACTGCGCTGGGCCTTGTATTGCGGGTAGATCGCGTCGCGGAAGGTCGGGCCTTTGGCGTCGAACACACAGGCGGCGAAGTCGGCCCGGACCTCCTTGCGCAGGCTTTGCATCATGTTGACCATGCCCCGGATCGCACCGGTGGCCGCACTGGCCGGGTCGCCGGGCACGGCCCGCAGGTCGGGCATGGCGTGGAACGCGCGGTACAGGTAGCTGGAGCCATCCACCAGCAGCAGGGTGGGACGGTGGGCGGCGGCATCGGTGTCGGTCATGCGGGCATTGTCAGACAATTTTTCCCGCCGGCGTCGGTGCGGACATCCCCGCTGCAACCGCCTGGCCTGACCAGCCTGCCTACAATGGGGCATGCTGCTTTTGCGCCACCTCCTCCTGTCTGCCCTGGCCCTGGGTCTGTGCCTGTCGGCCGGCGCCCAGACCCCGGCAAACCCGCCCACCGAGACAGCGCCAGCCGATCCTGGGCAGCGGGTGGAGCGCATCACCCACGAAGACCAGCTCACCCGCATCGACGAGCTGCGCGTGGGCGGGCAGACCCAGCGCATCGAGGTCCAGCCCAAGAACGGCGCACCGGCCTACGACATCGCGCCCCTGCGCTCGGCCGAGCCGCCCGGACAGGGTGCCGGCGAGCGCACCGGCAACGGTGGCAGAAGCAGCTGGCGCCTCTTCAATTTCTGATCCCATGGCCGTTTACACCGACGTTTCCTTCGCGGAAGCCGCCGCGCTGCTGCACACGCTGAACCTGGGCGATCTCACCGAGCTCCAGGGCATTCAGGGTGGCATCGAAAACACCAACTACTTCGTCACCAGCGAGCGCGACGGGCAGACGCTGGAGCACGTGCTCACCGTGTTCGAGCGCCTGAGCTTCGAGCAGCTGCCGTACTACCTCCACCTGATGAAACACCTGGCCAGCCGGGGGGTACCCGTGCCCGACCCGGTGCCCGACGCGAAGGGCTGCATTCTGCTCAGCGTGCAGGGTAAGCCGGCAGCGGTGGTGAACAAGCTGGCCGGCCACAGCGACCTCGCCCCCAGCCTGGCGCAATGCGAGGCGGTGGGCGAGACGCTGGCCCGCATGCACCTGGCCGGGCGCGACTTCGCCATGAGCCAGCCCAATCTGCGCGGCCTGGCCTGGTGGAACGAGACGGTGCCGGTGGTACTGCCTTTCCTCGCGCCGGAGCAGGCGCAGCTGATCCGCGCCGAGCTGGCCTACCAGAACCACGTAGCCGCCAGCGCCGCCTATGCCGCCTTGCCGCGCGGCCCGATCCACGCCGACCTGTTCCGCGACAACGTGCTGTTTGTCGGCGAGACGCTCAGCGGCTTCTTCGACTTCTATTTCGCCGGCAACGACAGCTTCCTCTTCGACATCGCGGTCTGCCTCAACGACTGGTGTGTGTTCCACAGCACCGGCGCCGACGACGGCTCACACGACGACGCCCGCGCCAGCGCGCTGCTCGGCGCCTACCAGGGCGTGCGCCCGCTGAGCGCGGCCGAGCGCGGCCTGCTGGGCGCGATGCAGCGCGCCGGGGCACTGCGTTTCTGGCTGTCCCGCCTGTGGGACCTGCATTTGCCACGCGAGGCCTCGCTGCTGCAGGCCCACGATCCGGCGCATTTCGAGCGCGTGCTCCGGAACCGGGTCAACCATGTGCACGAACAGGTGCCCACCTTATTGTCCGAGCCCACCGTGGCCGTCTGAAGCCGCTGCCCGCCCTACCCGATGAAACTCCAACTTGTCCCCGCCCGCACCGGTTTCACCTGGGTCCAGCTCGGTGTGAAGACCTTCATGCGCCAGCCGCTGGCGCTGGCAGGTCTTTTTTTCATGTTCATGGCGGTGGTCTCGGTGCTCTCGATCCTGCCGCTGGTGGGCACCGCGGTGTCGCTGGCGCTGGTGCCCGCGGCCACGCTCGGCCTGATGGCGGCCACGCGCGAAGCCAACGAAGGCCGATTTCCGATGCCACTGACCCTGGTGGCCGCGTTTCGCGCCGGCCCCGAGCGCACCCGGCCGATGCTGATCCTGGGCGCCCTGTACGCGCTGGCCTTGCTGATGGTGCTGGGCGCGGCCTCGCTGTTCAGCGGCCCGCAGCCGCTGCCAGCCGATCTGGCCGGCAGCGAGGTCACGCCCGAGATGGTGCAGTCCGCCATGTTCAGCCCCAGTCTGTGGGTGGGCATGGTGCTGTATCTGCCGGTCGTCACGGCGTTCTGGCACGCGCCAGCACTGGTGCACTGGGACGGTGTGAGTCCGGGCAAGAGCCTGTTCTTCAGCCTTGCGGCCTGCTGGGCCAACCGCGGCGCGATGCTGGTCTACGGCCTGGGCTGGCTGGGCGTGTTTCTGTTGGGGAGCCTGCTCCTGAGCCTGCTGGGCGCCCTGCTGGGCGGTGCGCAGGCCCTCAGCTTCATCCTCTACCCGGCGGTGCTGCTGATGGCCTCGATGTTCCACACCTCGATCTACTTCAGCTACCGCGACAGCTTTTCCACCGACGGAGCCGTTCCATGACCCAGCACGCCCTGTTTGGCCGCCAGCCCGCGGAACTGCTCTGGCACCAGCGCCGCCAGACGCTGCAGGCCGCTGCCGCCTGGGTGACACTGGCGGGCCTGCCGGTTGCGGTGGGCGCTCAGCAGACGCGCAGCAACGTGGTGGAGTTTGTGGGTGACGTGCTGCTCAATGGACAGCGCATGCTGGCGCAGCAGGCGGTGCAGACCGGCGACGACATCCAGACCGGGCCCAACTCGCGGCTGGTGTTCGTGATCGGCAACGCGGCGTTTCACGTGCGGCAAAACTCCCGCCTGCTGGTGGGCCGCGGCGCCACCCTGAACACGGTGAGCCTGCTGCGTCTGCTCACCGGAGCGGTGGTCAGTGTGTTCGGTCGGGGCAGCACGCGCACCATCACCACACCCACCCTGACCGCGGGCATCCGGGGCACCGGCGTCTACACCGAGGTCATGCCCGACCAGAACACCTACTTCTGCAACTGCTACGGCGCGGTGGACCTGACCGCCAGCGGTGACCGGGTGCCATCGGTGTCGCGATACCACCAGTCGTTCTGGAGCGCGGCCCAACCCAGCGGCGGTCGATTCATCACACCCGCGCCGGCCCTCAACCACACCGACGAAGAGCTGGAGTTCCTCGCCCGCCTGATCGACCAGCGCACGGCCTGGCAGATCGCCGGCGCCAAAGGCATCAAGGATGGCAAGGGTTTCATGGACGACCGCGCCGGCCAGGTGCACCCGGCCACGGTGTCGCGCGTGCGCTGAGCCCCGGCTGGATGTTCACCGGCCCATCAGCGGCCCATGGATGGGTGGTATTCCCGTTCGCTGACGCCGCGCCCGCCAACCCTGGACCTGACGTGGCGCCGGCCGCTGCGACAAGCGCCTGACCCGTGTGCGTTACCGGGATTGATGCCCATCAAGCACACACCGCACCAGGATCGGTAGCATTGCCCCATGGACACCACCACCCCACCCCCCGAACTGAGCCGGGCCGCGCAAGCGCTGGACCAATCGTTTCATGCCGCCATGTCCCGCCGCAGCGCCGGTCTGTCGCCGGTGTCGATGGCGCGCGCCTGGACCGACTGGGTGCTCAACCTCGCGGTGTCCCCCGGCACCCAGGCCCTGCTCATCACGCAGGCCCAGCGCCTCGCGGTGGACTGGCTGAGCCACACCCAGCCGCTCACCCACCTCAACACCGGCGGCTACCCGCCCGACGCGGCGGCCGGCTCGCTGGTCCATGCGCTGGCCAGCGACGCACGTTTTCGCGATCCGGCCTGGGGCACCCAGCCCTGGCAGGCGCTGGCCTCGGCCAACAAGGCCTGGGAGCTGTGGTGGAAGCAGGCCGCCGACCTGCGCGGCATGGAGCCGCACTCGCGCGAGCAAATGCATTTTTTTGCCAGCCAGTGGCTCGACATGCTGTCACCCGGCAACTGGCTGGCCACCAACCCGCAGGCGCTGCAGCGCGCGCTGGAAACCCGCGGACAAAGCCTGGCGCAAGGCCTGGCCCACGCGGTGGACGACTGGCGCCAGCGCCACCACCTGGCGCCGCTGCAGCCCGGTGACGCGCCACTGGCACCCGGTGCCGGTCTGGCGATGACGGCGGGCGACGTGGTGATGCGCAACGATCTGGTCGAGCTGATCCGCTACCACCCGACGACCACCAAGGTGCAGGCCGAGCCGGTGCTGATCGTGCCCTCCTGCATCATGAAGTACTACATCCTCGATCTGTCACCACACAACTCGCTGGTGCGCTGGCTGACCGGTCAGGGCCACACGGTCTACATCGTGTCGTGGCGCAACCCGGACCAGGACGACGCACTGCTGCAGTTCGACGACTATGTGCGCCACGGTGTGCTCGATCCAATCGACCATGTGCACACGGTGCACCAGCACGCGGTGCACCTCACGGGCTACTGCCTGGGCGGCACCTTCACCGCGATCGCGGCGGCCGCCCTGGCGCACAGCCCGGTCGACGACGGCCCCACACTCGCCAGCCTCACGCTGCTCGCGGCCGAGACCGATTTCACCGAGCCGGGCGAGATGGGTGTGCTGATCGACAACGCGCAAGTCGAGATGCTCGAACACATGATGGCCGAGCAGGGTTTTCTGAGCGGCCCACAAATGGCGGGCTCGTTCCAGTTCCTGCATTCGCGCGATCTGGTGTGGACCCGGCGCACGCAGTCGGTGCTGCTGGGCGAACCACCTTACAGCAACGACCTCATGGTGTGGAACGCCGACGTCACCCGCCTGCCCGCGGTAATGCACAGCCAGTACCTGCGCCAGATGTACCTGGCCAATGCACTGGCCGAGGGGCGCTATGCCTTCGAGGGCGAGGTGGTGTCGCTGCGAGACATACACACACCGATGTTTGTGGTCGGCACCGCCAAAGACCACGTCTCGCCCTGGCGCTCGGTGTTCAAGATCCACCAGCTGGTGGACAGCGATGTGACCTTTGTGCTGACCAACGGCGGGCACAACGCCGGCATTGTCTCCGAGCCCGGCCACCCGCGGCGCCATTTCCAGATGCAGACCACCGCCCGGCGCCAGCGCCGCCCCACACCCGACCAGTGGGCCGCCACCGCCGCGCACCAGAGCGGCAGCTGGTGGGAGGCCTGGAGCAGCTGGCTCGGCGGCCAGGGCAGCGGCGACTGGCAGGACGCGTCGGCCCGGACCGAGCCCGCGCTGTACCCCGCGCCTGGCGAGTACGTGATGACACGTTACGACGACTGAGAGCCGCGGCGGCCCCGCTGCCGGCTTGCATTCAACGCAAGCGCCCGGCGAAAAGCCGCAGACCGTGCGACAGCAGGGCAAGACCGGACCACGCCGTGATCGCTTGCGAGGCGAACCGGTGTCAGTCCTCCACCGGTGTGAGCTTGGCCACGCTCAGCGCCAGCCACTTGACACCGTGGCGCGTGAAGCTCACCTGCGCGCGCGCATCGGCTCCCACACCTTCGAGCGCAAGCACCTTGCCTTCGCCGAATTTGTTGTGGAACACCTGCATGCCGGCCCGGATGTCGGTGCCACGATCGGGTTCGGGGTTGCTTTTGCCGCCCAGGCCCTTGGGGTCGCTGCCGGACGCCCAGCCCGGTGACCAGGCGGGTTGCAGCGCCGCGCCGCGCGCCTGCGAGCCACGACCCGGCGCCCAGGCCGCGCCACTGCCTGCTGAGCCACCCCAGGCCGGTTGCTGCGGGGTGAGCCACTTCAGACAGGCCTCGGGCAGCTCGTCGAAAAACCGGCTCTTCATGTTGTAGCGGGTCTGGCCGTGCAACATGCGGGTCTGCGAGTGGCTGAGATAGAGCCGCTGGCGCGCACGGGTGATCGCCACGTACATCAGCCGGCGCTCTTCTTCCAGCCCGTCGCGGTCGCTCATCGCGTTTTCGTGCGGGAACAGGCCCTCTTCCATGCCGGTGATGAACACACAGTCGAACTCCAGCCCCTTGGCCGCATGGACCGTCATGAGCTGCACCGCGTCCTGCCCGGCCTGTGCCTGGTTATCGCCGGACTCCAGCGCGGCGTGGGTCAGAAAGGCCGCGAGCGGGCTGAGCGTCTCGCCGGTTTCGAGGTCGGGTGCCAGCGGTTCGTCGAGCACGGGCAGGTTCGGATCCAGCCCCTGACTGGCCGGACTCTGGGTCAGAGGCGTCCCATGCTCATCCACCGGCAGCGCCACCGCATCGCGGCCAAAACCTTCGATGCTCACAAAACTCTCGGCCGCGTTCACCAGCTCTTCCAGGTTTTCCACCCGGTCCTGGCCCTCACGCTCGGCACGGTAATGCTCGATCAGGCCGCTGTGGGCCAGCACCCGTTCGATGATCTCCCTGAGCGTGGAACCCACAGTCTGCTCACGCAGCACATCGAGCTTGGCCACAAAGGCCCCGATCGCCACACCCGCGCGGCCACTCACGCCACTGACTGCGTCGTGCAGGGAACAGCCCGAGGAACGCGCCACGTCCTGCAGCTGCTCGATGCTGCGCGCACCGATGCCGCGCGGCGGGAAGTTCACCACCCGCAGAAAGCTGGTGTCGTCGTGCGGGTTCTCCAGCAAGCGCAGGTAGGCCAGCGCGTGCTTGATCTCGGCGCGCTCGAAAAAACGCAGGCCGCCGTACACCCGGTACGGCATGCCGGCGTTGAACAGCGCGGTCTCCACCACCCGGCTTTGTGCGTTGGAGCGGTAGAGCACCGCCATCTCGCGCTTGGGCACGTCCTCGCGCGCCAGCTGCTTCATCTCGTCGACCATCCACTGCGCTTCGGCAAAGTCGCTGGTGGCCTCGAACACCCGCACCGGCTCACCTGCGCCGGCGTCGGTGCGCAGGTTCTTGCCCAGGCGCCGGCTGTTGTGGGCAATCAGCTGGTTGGCCGAGTCCAGGATGTTGCTGGCGCTGCGGTAGTTCTGCTCCAGCTTGATCTGGTGCTGCACGCGGAACTCGCGCACAAAATCGGCCATGTTGCCCACGCGCGCGCCACGGAAGGCGTAAATGCTCTGATCGTCGTCGCCCACCGCAAACACCGCGTTGGCCGCTGGCGTGAGGCCTTCGAGCGGCGGTGTGCTGAACTGTTTGATCCAGGCGTATTGCAGGCGGTTGGTGTCCTGAAACTCGTCGATCAGGATGTGCTTGAAGCGCCGCTGGTAATGCTCGCGCACCGGGTCGTTGTCGCGCAGCACCTCGTAGCTGCGCAGCATCAGTTCACCAAAATCCACCACGCCCTCGCGCTGGCACTGTTCTTCGTACAGCGCGTAGAGCTCGACCTTCTTGCGCGTCTCTTCGTCGCGCACCGCCACATCCCCCGGGCGCTGCCCGTCTTCCTTGCAGCCGCTGATGAAGTACTGCACCTGCTTGGGCGGAAAACGCTCGTCGTCCACGTTGAACTGCTTGCACAGGCGCTTCACTGCCGAGAGCTGGTCCTGTGTGTCCAGGATCTGGAACGTGGCCGGCAGGTTGGCCAGCTTGTGGTGCGCACGCAAAAAACGGTTGCACAGACCATGGAAGGTGCCGATCCACATGCCGCGCACATTGACCGGCAGCATGCCCGAGAGCCGCGTCATCATCTCCTTGGCCGCCTTGTTGGTGAAGGTCACCGCCATCACCCCGCCCGGCCCCACCTGCCCGGTCTGCAGCAACCAAGCTATGCGGGTGGTGAGCACCCGCGTCTTGCCCGAGCCGGCGCCCGCCAGAATGAGCGCGTGCTCCGGCGGCAAGGTCACGGCCGCAGCCTGCTCGGGGTTGAGGCCAGCGAGCAACGGCGAGGGGTTCACGGTGTTTTCGAACAGCATGGGTCGATTGTAGGAAGCCGTCGCCGCCTCGCCGCGCCATGTGGGCTCACGCAAGGACGCCATATGGCGTGCGGCGCGGCCGGCCGCACCCCACACCCAACCTGTCTACAATCAAGCACCGGGCCCAAGCAATTGCGCCCGGTTTTTTTTCGCCCAACGGGTGACGAGGAGCCGGCCAGTACCAAGCGCCTTCAATCTCCCTCGATTCAAGGAACCGGACCATGGAAATCTTCGACTACGACAACATCCTGCTGCTGCCGCGCAAATGCCGCGTGGAGAGCCGCTCCGAATGCGACGCGGGCGTGGAGCTCGGCGGGCGGAAGTTTCGCCTGCCGGTGGTGCCGGCCAACATGAAGACGGTGGTGGACGAGAAGATCAGCCTCTGGCTTGCACGGAACGGCTACTTCTACGTGATGCACCGCTTCGATCTGGACAACGTGGCCTTTGTGCGCGCGATGCATGCCGAAGGCGTCTACGCCTCGATCTCGCTTGGCGTGAAGGCCGCCGACCGCGCGACTGTGGACACCCTCGCCGCCGAGGGTCTGGTGCCCGAATACATCACGATCGACATCGCCCACGGCCACGCCGACACGGTGCGCGACATGGTCGGCTATCTGAAGGACAAACTGCCCAGGAGCTTTGTGATCGCGGGCAACGTGGCCACGCCCGAGGCGGTGATCGACCTGGAAAGCTGGGGCGCCGATGCGACCAAGGTCGGTGTGGGCCCGGGCAAGGTCTGCATCACCAAACTCAAGACCGGATTTGGCACCGGGGGCTGGCAGCTCTCGGCCATGAAGTGGTGCGCCCGCGTCGCGACCAAGCCCATCATTGCTGACGGCGGTATCCGCAGCCACGGTGACATCGCCAAAAGCATCCGCTTCGGCGCCACCATGGTCATGATCGGCTCGCTGTTCGCCGGCCACGCCGAGTCGCCGGGCAAGACGGTGGAGGTCGACGGCGAGCTGTTCAAGGAGTACTACGGCTCGGCCAGCGATTTCAACAAAGGCGAATACAAACACGTCGAAGGCAAGCGCATCCTGGAGCCGATCAAGGGCAAGCTGGCCGGTACCCTGATCGAGATGGAGCAGGACGTGCAAAGCTCCATCAGCTACTCGGGTGGCACCAAGCTGATGGACATCCGCAAGGTGAACTACGTGATTCTGGGCGGCGACAACGCCGGGGAACACCTGCTGATGTAAGGCTCTGGCCCCCACGCTCCACGCTGCGCGGGTTGCTGCCCCCCGAGGGGGCTGATCCGGCGTGGGGCGGCCCTGCGCCGGATCGATACCCCCGCCGCGCGTCGCGCGCCCCCTCAAGGGGGTTGAGGACAGCGGCTCCAAGCCTGCCTGCGCTGGCTTGGGCGTCCAAAGATCTGGCACCCCGACGCGGCCTGCAAGGCAGGCTGGCCGACCGGCTGAGCCGGATCGGCGGCATCCTGGCTCAACGACCGCTCTCTCCATGCGGTTCGGCGTCCGACCGAAAAATGTCAGCTCTTCAGCAGCGACAAGGCCAGTTTGTTCAACCGGTGCCCCGGCTGCACCAGCGCTTCGAGCACGCTGAAATGGTTGAGCCCAGGCAAGCTTTCACAAACCGGCACCACCTCAGGCCCCCATGCCTGACGGATCAGCGCGTTCTGCTGCACAAATGCCTGACTCTCGTCGGCGCCCACCACCGCCGCCAGCGTGCCCCGGCCATCAACCACCGGTGGCGCGGGAAAGCCCGCCGGACTCGCCTGGCGCACCAGCCGGGGAGTGAGGCGCAGCGAATCGCGCAGAAACGGCGTGTGGCGCAGCGGCTCCAGATCGAACACGCCCGAAATCGACAAGGCATTTTTCACCAGCGCCACCGGCAAGTCAGCGCCCACCCGCGCCCAATCACAGGCCAGCAACATCGCGGCCAGGTGCCCTCCGGCCGAATGCCCCACCACCGTGATGCGCTGCGGATCGCCGCCATGCACACCGATGTGGCGGTACACCCAGGCCAGCGCCTGTGTCATCTGCAAGGCAATCTGCGGGATGGTGACCGCCGGGCACAGCGCGTAGTTGGGCACCACCACACAGGCGCCCTGTGTGACAAAAGCGGGCGCAAGGAAGCTGTGGTCGGCCTTGTCCAGGCTGCGCCAGTAACCGCCATGGATGAACACCAGCACCGGAGCGGGCGAGCGCCCTGGTCGGCTCCGCGCAGGAAATACATCCAGCGTCTCGCCAGGCCCGTGTCCATAGGCCACATCCAGCAAGGCCGGCCATTGCTGGCGCGCCTGGGCCGATCCCAGCGCCCAACGCTCGAAGTGCGCGGCGTGTTCGGGCACCAGCGCGCGGTTGTTGTACTGGCGGTCGAGCCAGGCGGGGTCGGGGCGGGTGGGGGTGGATGGGGTACGGGCCATGGTCGGGCGATTGTCCGCGATTGTGTGCAGCAGGCCCCCTACACTTTGCCCACATCCTGTCCCCCGCCCGCGAGCCCGCCCCATGACCGACCACGCCGCATTCACCGCCCCCACACCGGCCCTCACCGTGGCCGTGCTTGGCATTGGCCTGATGGGATTCCCGATCGCTCGCCGCTTGTGTGAGGCCGGTGTGGCGGTGCGGGCCTGGAACCGGTCGCAAGCCAAGGCCGAACGCCTGCGGCCCTTCGGCGCGACCGTCTGCGATTCGGCGGCCGAGGCCGTATCGACCGCCGATCTGGTGCTCACGCTGCTGGAAAACGGCGAAGTGGTCGAGGCCGTGCTGTTCGAGCCTGCCACGCTCGGCGCGCTGCGTGCCGGCACCCTGGTGGTGGATATGTCGTCCATCCTGCCTGCACAAGCGCGGGACCACGCGGCGCGCCTGGCTGGTCGCATGGTGCAGCACCTGGACGCGCCCGTCTCGGGCGGCACGGTGGGCGCCGAACAGGGCACGCTGGCCATCATGGCCGGGGGCGACGGCGCCGAGGTGGAACGCGCACGGTCGGTGCTGGAGATGCTGGGCCGCCTGACCCATGTGGGCCCGCACGGCGCCGGGCAGCTCGCAAAACTGGCCAACCAGATGATCGTGGGCATCACCATCGGCGCCGTGGCCGAGGCCTTGCTGATGTGCGAAAAGGGCGGCGCCGACATGGCCCGCGTGCGGCAGGCAATCACCGGCGGTTTTGCCGACAGCCGCATCCTGGCGCTGCACGGTGAGCGCATGGTGCAGCGCGATTTCACCAAACGCGCAGCCATGACGGTGCAGCTCAAAGACATGCGCAACGCGCTGCATACCGCCCAGGGCATGGGCTTCGAGGCGCCAGTCACCACGCTGTTCGAGCAGCTGTTTGCCCAGGCGGTCGATCACGGCCTGGGCGACCTCGACCACTCGGCGCTGTTTGTCGAGCTCGCGCAACGCAACGGCATGCACTGATCGAAGCGCTGTCCCAACACCCGCGGTTTTGCTAGAATTTTTCTCAACTTGATTTCGGGGACGTAGCTCAGCTGGGAGAGCGTCGCGTTCGCAATGCGAAGGTCGGGAGTTCGATCCTCCTCGTCTCCACCAATCTTTTGCCTTGTGCTGATTCGGAAGCACCGCCGATTCACCGCGGGCTGCCAGCCACCCCCGACACAAAACGCCCCATCTTCATCGGTTGGGCGTTTTTTGCTCGATGCCGGAACCTTCTCTTCCGGGCGCACCCGTTGGGGTTTGTTGGTCTCCGCGAGGCCTGCGTGGTGCAACAGAAGCCCTTGGGCTGAAGCCTGCGGCGCTGAGTGCGCTACCCGCCTTGAAGCCGGCGCTGCCAGTCCTCCGCCTGCCCGGTCTGCAGCCTTCTCTCGAACAAACGACGCCAGCTGGGCGGCAGTGGCAGGGCGAGCACGGGGCCGAGTTCGTCGGGCCGGGTTTCACGGTCCCGGATCATGGCGAGCAGGCGCGCGACGCTGTGGTTCGGGTGCGGACGGTCGACGAGTTCGCAGCAGTCGCCGGCCTCGAGCCAGCCCGGCTCGAGAACACGCAGATACCAACCTGCCCACAGGCTGTTCTGGACGCGCGACGCCATGTCCGGCACCCCGAAGCGCAGATTGAGTTTGAAACAGGGCTGACGGCCTTGCGAGACCTCAAGCAGCACGGAGCCAATCCGCCACCGGTCACCGATGCAGACCGAGTGCTCATCGACCCCCTCCAGGCTCAGGTTCTCTCCAAACGCACCCGGCGCATCAAGCAACGGGTGCTCGGGAAAAACGCTGCGCCAGCGCGCATGGTTAGACCACGCATAACAATGCACGGCCTTGTCCTCGCCGCCGTGCACCCGCAGATCTGCCTGCTCGTCACCCACAAGTCCCAGGCGCTCGACCCGTTGCGGTCCGCTCACGGGCTGCTTGGCAATGCCACTGACCGTCGCTCCCAGTGCCTGTACCGGACCGACGAGCACGGATCGAACGCGAGGTGTCATCGTTCGGAACAAGGGGTTGGGTTCGGGGCCATCAATGGCTGCGGGGTCATGGAGCCATTGTCTCTGATGAGGGCCTGCCGCTGGCCAATTGACAACAACGCGAACACCATGAAAAAAGCCGGACATCTGTCCGGCTTTTCTGTGCTGCGACGCTGACGATCAGCGCGGGCTGCGACGCGCCACCGGGCGGGTCGGCGCGCCGGCCGGGCGGCGCGGCGCAAACTCGCCACGCATCGCGGCGCGCTCGCCAGTGCCACGATCGGCGGCGAAACGGTCGCCACCGCGGTCGCTGCGGCCGGGAGCGTTGGAGAAGCCCGAGGGGCGTGCGCCCATGCCGGGCGCGCCACGGTCGCCAAAACCACGCGGAGCCGGACGGCTGTCGCCGGCGCGGTCAAACCGGTTGTCGCTGCGGGGCGCTGCGCTGCGGTTGTCAAACCGGCCGGCGTCGCCACGGTGTTCGAAGCGGCCACCCTCACCACCCGAGGGGAAATGCCCGGCGTTGCCACGGGGCGCGCCATCGAAGCGATTGCCTTCGAACCGCGGCGCATCACCGCGGCCTTCAAAACGCGGGCCGCGATCCGGGGCGCCACGGCGGTCACCAAAACGGTCGTTGCCGCGCGCGTTGGCGTAGTTGCGGCCTGGTGCACCGCGACCAACGGGTTCGTTCATGGGCGCGCGCTGGCGCGGCTCCATGCCCGGCACGGTGGCCACCGCGATGCGCTGGCGGGTGAAGGCTTCGATGTCGAAGATCTTGCGGCGGTCGCGCATCTCGGCAAAGGTGATGGCCAGACCGTCGCGGCCGGCGCGGCCGGTGCGGCCGATGCGGTGGGTGTAGTCCTCGGCCTTCATTGGCAGGCCGAAGTTGAACACGTGGGTGATGGTGGGAACGTCGATGCCGCGTGCAGCCACGTCGGTGGCCACCAGAATCTGCACCTGGCCGTTGCGCATCGCCATCAGACGGCGGTTGCGCATGCCCTGGCTGAGCGCACCGTGCAGTGCGACGGCAGCAAAACCGGCCTGCTGGAGATCGGTGGCCAGGCCATCACATTCGATCTGGGTGCTGCAGAACACCACCGCCTGGTTGATGGTGGTGTCGCGCAGCCAGTGGTCGAGCATGGCGCGCTTGTGCTGGGCGTTGTCGGCCCAGAACAGCTTCTGCTCGATGTTGGCGTGCTGCTCCTGCGGGGAGTCGATCTGCACCTTCTGCACATGCTTGCCGCCGTCGTGCATGACGCGCAGGGCGAGCTGCTGGATGCGTGGTGCAAAGGTGGCGGAGAACATCATGGTCTGGCCGCGCTGGCTGGTGAGTTCGTTGATCTCGGCGAGATCGTCGGAAAAGCCCAGGTCGAGCATGCGATCGGCCTCGTCAACCACCAGGAACTGCACCTGATCGAGCTTGAGCTGCTGCGAGCGCTGCAGGTCCAGCAGGCGGCCGGGGGTGGCGACCACCAGGTCGGCGTTTTGCAGCTTGGCGATCTGCAACTGGTAGGGCATGCCGCCCACCACGTTGGCGATGCGCAGACCACGGCAGTGGCGCACCAGGTCGATGGCGTCGTTTGCCACCTGCTGCGCCAGCTCGCGTGTCGGGCACACCACCAGGGCGCCGGGCGTGGCGGCCTTGAAATTGCGCGCGCTGGTCGGATCCTTGCGCTTGGGTCGCTTGGGCGCGGCCTCGCCGCGGGCCAGGGCCTCGGCGGTGGCGCGCTCGAAATCGGCGCGCTCTTTGGCCTCGGCAGCGGCCTGCTGCTGGAGCAGGGTGTGCAGCACGGGCAGCAGGAAGGCCGCGGTCTTGCCGCTGCCGGTCTGGCTGGACACCATCAGGTCGGCATAACGCTGTTCGCCTTTGGCCAGCATGGCCTTGGGAATCACGTTGTTCTGCACCTGGGTCGGCTGCACATAACCGAGATCGGCGCAGGCCTGCACCAGCTCGGGCGCCAGACCCAGCAGCTCGAAGCCGTTGGGTTCCGTCACCGCGGGCTCGGTGCTGTCCAGCTCGACCTCGGCCGTCAGGATCTCGCCTGCGGCGTCGGAGGCGGTGGTGGGGATGGAATCGGGCGTGAATTCGCCGCGTTCTTCAAAAGAGTCGCTCATGTTCGTCCTTGCGCTTGGGCGCAATTGATCGAATCTAGGCACAGGGTCTGGCGCCGCCATGGATGGCGGGCGCTCCCAGGCGCTGAATCCGTTCGTGGTTACAAAACATCAACCATCAAACGGGCAACGCGCCATGGGTCACAAAATTTCGGGTGACGCCGGGAGCGAGTGACCTCTTCCGCATGGCCGCTGGTGTTGACCAGGGCGGCTGGTTCTCCCTTGAGGGGGATGTGTCAGCGTGGTTCGGGAGGCCTGTGTGTGAGGCAGATGCACAAATCGACGCAGTTTCCTGCGCAGCCTGCGATTATGGCAGGTTTCTCGGGAAAACCCTAGGCTTCTTTTCTTTTCACCCCAGCACCGCCGAAACGATCTGGAACAGGATCGCCGCCAGCACGGCGGTTGCGGGCACGGTGATGATCCAGGCGGCGACGATGCGCATCACCGCGGATCGCTTGACGATCTCTTTCTTGTAGGCCTTCTTGAACGCCTTGCGCTCCTTCTTGCCAAACACCGCACCGTCGGCCTGCTCGCGCAGCTTGGTGCGCCGCTTCATCTCGGCGAGCATGCGTTTTTTGTCTGCCACTTCGGCGGCCTGGAAACGCTGCAGGTAGGCCTGAACCTCTTCCCGATCGCCGCCCTGGTGGCCCGCAAAAACCACTTGTTCCATCTTGCCGTAGTTGACCTTGAGCAGCTCGCGCAGAAAGCCCACGCCAAACACGGCGCCGATGGTCACGTGGGTGGTCGATACCGGCATGCCCAGCTGCGACGCAACAATCACGGTGATGGTCGCGGCCATGGCGATCGAGTAGGCACGCATGTTGTCGAGCTCGGTGATTTCCTTGCCCACCGTCTTGATGAGTCGCGCGCCATAAAGCGCCAGACCGACCGACAGACCCAGGGCACCCAGCACCATGACCCACATCGGTGTGGCCGCCTTGGTGGCGATCGCACCGGCCTTGACCGCCTCGTAGATCGCGGCCAGTGGACCCACCGCATTGGCCACGTCGTTGGCGCCGTGGGCAAAACTGAGCAGCGCGGCAGAGCACACCAGCGGCCAGGTGAACAGGCGGTTCACGCCATCCTTGGTGTTGCCCTGCCGCTGGGCCAGGCGCGCCACCGGCTTGCGCACCAGGAACCAGGCCAGCGCGGCCATGGCCGCACCCGCCGCCATCGCCACCGGGAAGGACACGGCCAGCAGCTGCCCCATGCCCTTCATCATCATGTAGGCGCCAAAAGCCCAGGTCATCAGCGCAATCAGCCAGGGCACCACACGGGTGGCCGCGTCGGTCATTTCGCTGCGGTAAGTGATGCTGCGCTTGATGAGGTAGAGGAAAGCCGCAGCGATGGCGCCACCGGCGAGCGGCGAAATCAGCCAGCTGAGCACGATGTTGCCGATGGTTTCCCAGTTCACCAGGCCCCAGCCGCCGGCCGCGATGCCCGCGCCCATGACGGCGCCGATGATGGAGTGGGTGGTGGACACCGGCGCGCCGATGGCGGTCGCCAGGTTGAGCCACAGGGCACCCGCCAGCAGGGCCGAAAACATCACCCAGGCGAACAGACTGGCGTTGGCGATCTGCTGGCTGTCGATGATGCCGCCCTTGATCGTGCCCACCACCTCGCCGCCAGCGATGATGGCCCCCATGGCCTCGAACACCGCCGCGATCAGAATCGCCCAACCCATGGTGATGGCGCCCGAGCCCACCGCCGGCCCCAGGTTGTTGGCGACGTCGTTGGCGCCGATGTTCATCGCCATGTAGCCTCCCACCACCGCACTGATGATGAGCAACCACACCGCCGGGCCCGAGAGTCCGGCCAGATCGCCCCCGCTCAGCGACGCATAAAGCCCCACCAGCAGCAAAAAGGCCAGCGCGGCGCCGAGTTGCAGCACGTCCTGGTGTTGGGAGACGAAGCCCGCGCGAGATCGTTTTGTCATGGTTTTTTCAGATGAATCGCGCGATTTTGACACGCGGGTCACGTGGCACGAGCGGCGGCAAGCCGGCCACCCGCAGCGTCGGGCGCTCAGCGCAGAAAGTGCTTGCGGTAATGTTCGAGCTCGTCGATCGACTCGTGCACATCGGCCAGTGCGGTGTGTTTTTGCTGCTTTTTGAAGCCGTCATAAACCTCGGGCCGCCAGCGCTTGGCCAGCTCCTTGAGGGTGCTCACATCCAGGCACCGGTAGTGGAAGTAGGCCTCCAGCTTGGGCATGTACTTGACCAGGAAGCGCCGGTCCTGGCTGATGGTGTTGCCGCAAATGGGCGATCCGTTCTTGGGCACGTACCGGCGGATGAAGGCCAGCAACTCGGTTTGTGCCGCCTCCTCGTCAACCGTGCTGGCGCGCACCTTGTCGATCAGCCCGCTCCTGCCGTGGGTGCCTTTGTTCCAGGCGTCCATCGCACCCAGCACCGCATCGCTCTGGTGGATCACGATCACCGGCCCTTCGACCCGCGGCGTGAGCTGTGGCCCGGTGATCACCACCGCAATCTCCAGCAGCCGCTCCTTTTCCGGGTCCAGGCCGCTCATCTCGCAGTCGATCCAGACCAGGTTCTGGTCGCTCTTGACCAGGGTGGCGGGGGCAGCATCGGAACCAGCGGCCGGTGCAACCGGCGCGGAGGTGGTGGGGGCGGACAGGGCGTCGGCGGGTGCGGTGGAGGAAGTCATGGCCCGATTTTCGCCGATGCGCGCCGTGGCCCTGGCGCCAGCGCAGGCAGCGGCGCTTCGATAGACTCCCCTCCCATGGATTTCGCTGCCTGGTTGATGACCGCCACCTTCTGCACCCTGCTGCTGCTAGGCCTTTTTGTGCGTGTGGCGCTGGCCAGCCGCCAGATCCGTTTTGTTGCGCGCCACCGCAGCGCGGTGCCACCCGCGTTCGCCGACACCGTGTCGCTCGCGGCCCACCAGAAGGCGGCCGACTACACGGTGGCCAAAGCGCGCCTCGGTTTGCTCGAGATGTCGTTCGAGGCCGCCTTGCTGCTGGCCTGGACACTGCTCGGCGGGCTCGACTGGCTCAATGGCCTGCTGCTGGACACGCTGGGCAGCGGTTTGTCGCAGCAGCTCGCGCTGCTCGGCGCCTTCGCCGCCATCGGCGGCCTGCTCTCGCTGCCGCTGGCCTGGTGGTCCACCTTCCGCATCGAGGAGCGTTTCGGCTTCAACAAGATGACGCTCTCGCTCTGGCTGGCCGATCTGGCCAAGGGCACGCTGGTGGGCGCGCTGGTTGGCCTGCCGATCGCCGCGCTGGTGCTCTGGCTCATGGACACGGCCGGGCCGCAATGGTGGCTCTGGGCCTGGGGCGCCTGGATGGTGTTCAACCTGCTCGCGCTGGTGCTCTATCCGACGCTGATCGCACCGCTGTTCAACAAGTTCGAGCCGCTGCAGGACGAAATGCTCAAGGCGCGCGTACGGGCGCTGATGCAGCGTTGCGGTTTTTCAGCCAAAGGCCTGTTTGTGATGGACGGCAGCAAGCGCAGCGCCCACGCCAACGCCTACTTCACCGGCTTTGGCGCCGCCAAGCGCGTGGTGTTTTTCGACACCCTGCTGCAACAACTCTCTCCGCCCGAGGTCGACGCGGTGCTGGCGCACGAACTCGGTCACTACAAACACCGCCACATCATCCAGCGCGTGCTGCTGCTGTTTGCCTTGAGTTTTCTGGGCTTCGCCGCGCTGGGCTGGCTCTCTGGCCAGGTGTGGTTCTACAGCGGCCTGGGTGTGACACCGGCACTGGACGCCCCGAACGATGCGCTGGCCCTGATCCTGTTCCTGATGGTGGTGCCGCTGCTCACCTTTTTCCTCTCCCCATTGATGGCTCAGCTCTCGCGCCGCCACGAGTTTCAGGCTGATGCCTACGCGGTGCGCCAGACCAGCGGCACGGATCTGGCCAGCGCCCTGCTCAAGCTGTTCAAGGACAACGCCAGCACCCTCACGCCCGACCCGCTCTACGCCCGCTTCTACTACTCCCACCCGCCCGCCAGCGAACGGCTGGCGCGGCTGCGTGCCGCTCACTGAAGACACCATGAATCCCATTCACCGGAACCGCCGTGCACTCTCCGCCACCGAGATCGTCACCCAGCTGACCCAGCTCAACGGCGATGCCGCGCAAGGCTGGAAGCTGATCGAGGGCGCGCTGGAAAAAACATTTTTGTTCGCCAACTTTCACGAAACCATGGCCTTCGTGAATGCGCTGGCCTGGGTCGCCCACCGCGAAGACCACCACCCCGACCTCGCCCTGTCTTACGGTCGCTGCACGGTGCGCTTCAACACACACGACGTGGGCGGCATCTCGGGCAGTGATTTCCACTGCGCCGCCGCGGTTGATGCTTTGCTCAAGGCCTGAATGCGCACAACGACGAAAGTCCGCCGGTGACGGCCCCCCGACACGGTGCACCAGCCGGCACCGGGCTGCGGCCCGGGCGTGTGGTGGCTGCCTTTGGCCGACATTGCCTGGTCGAGACACCCGATGGCGAGCGGCGTATCTGCCACCCGCGCGGCAAAAAAAACCCGGTGGTGGTGGGTGATGCGGTGCTGTGGCAGGCCAGCGGCGACGAGGGCAGCATCGAACGCGTCGAACCGCGGCGCAACCTGTTTTATCGCCAGGACGAGCTGCGCACCAAGTCGTTTGCGGCCAACCTCGATCAGGTGCTGGTGTTGCTCGCCGCCGACCCCGAGTTCTCCGAACGCCAGCTGGCGCGCGCGCTGATCGCGGCCGAGGCAGAAGGCATTGTGGTGCTGGTCGTGCTCAACAAACAAGACCTGCAGCCCGCGTTCGACCGCGCCTGGGAGCGTCTCGCGCCCTACCGCCGCATGGGCGTGGCCGTGTTGCCGCTGTGCCTGAGCGCAGGCGCCGAACACGGCCTGGGGGCGTTACAACAGCGGCTCGATGGCCGGGTGACGCTGGTGCTGGGTCCGTCGGGCGTGGGCAAGAGCACGCTGGTGAACCGTCTGGTGCCCCACGCGAGCGCACTCACCGGCGAGATCTCGCGTGCGCTCAATTCGGGCAAACACACCACCACCAGCACCACCTGGTACTGGACCGACAACCACCGCCACACCGCACTGATCGACTCGCCCGGTTTTCAGGAGTTTGGTCTGAATCACATCGAGCCCACCCAGCTCGCGCCATGCATGCCCGATCTGCGCGCCACACTGGGCCACTGCCGCTTCTACAACTGCACCCATCTGCACGAGCCGGGTTGTGCGGTGCGCGCGCATGTGCAGGAGGCTGGCGCCACGGTGGGCGACGACCCGCTGGCGATCGATGCCAACCGCTACCGCATCTACGGCGAACTGTTTGCCGAGCTGTCGGACAAGCGCAGCTACTGAGCCCGAACTCAGATCGGCAACCGCGCCAGGCTGAGCAGCGCCAGCACCAGCATCCACAGCACCACCGCCCGCCACACCAGGCCCACCACCCCGCCGAGATGTGCCAGCTGCGGGTCGGGCCTGAGGTTCTCCGGATCGTCGTCCGCCGCCGATGGCTGTGCCGTCTCCGCCTCTGGCGCCAGGCGCACATTGAGCGCGCCCGAGGTGGCCGCAAGCACCACGCCGTCGCTGCCGGGGGCGTAGCTTCCCGCTTCGCTGCGCCAGCTGGCCACCGCCTCCTCGAAGTTGCCGACCACCGCAAAACCCAGCGCCGTGGTGCGTGCGGGCAGGTGGTCCACCCAAGCCCAGGCCTGGGCGGCTGCGGCTTGCAGTGAGGGGCTGCGCGAGTTGTCGGGGCGCGAGCGCCAGTTGCGCGAAAGGTATTCGGCCATCCGGTAAAAAATGGCACCGGCCGGCCCCAGACCCAGCATCCAGAACACGACAAACGCCACCAGCACGCCAAACACATGGCGGTGTGCCGACAGCACCGAATGCTGGATCACCTGGCGCAACAGCTCGGCGCGCGGCAGGCTGCTGGCATCCACCCGCAGCCAGGCGGCGAGCTTGTCGCGCGCCAGCACTTCGTCACCTTCGTCAAGCGCGCGGCGGATCTCGCTGAAATGGTGGCTGAACTGGCGAAAACCCAGTGTCACGTACAACACACCCACCAGCCACACAAAACCCAGCACGCTGCTGAAGGACCACAGCGCCCAATAGACCAGCACCGCAATCAGTGTTGGCACGCCAGCCGCCAGCGCCCAGGCGATCCAGCCCTGTGCGGCATGGCCGGCATCGATGTTGCGGCGCACGGTGCGGGCCCAGCTGCGCAGCGCCGCGTGGGGCGCGTTGTCGTACGCCAGGGGTCGCGCCTGCTCCAGCAGCAAGGCGATGAGGATGGCAAAAAAACCCATGGCCGCATCATAGCGGCGCACCCTGCGGCCTCAGGCCGGCGTATGCCGTCGTTGCCAGCGGGTGGCGTCAGGCAATCAGCAGGCGGTAGAAATTGCGCAACATGCCGGCCGTGGCGCCCCAGATGAAGCGCTCCTGCGCACCCCGCAACGTGGTCTCGTTGTAGGGCATCGAGTACCACTCGCGCCACGCACCTTCCCACTCGAGCGCGTGGCGCCGGTGGTTGGCCGGGTTCATCAGGAAATCGAGCGGCACCTCGAACACATCGTCCACCTCGTGGGGGTTGGGGTGCAGCGAAAAACCCGGCTGCACCAGACCCACCACGGGGGTCACCAGGAAGGCGGTGCCGGTGGTGTAGATCGGCAGCGCACCGAGCACCTCGACGCGCTCGGGTGACAGCCCGGTTTCCTCGAAAGTCTCGCGCAAGGCGGCGGCGGTGGCGTCAGCATCGGTGGCGTCGAGCTTGCCACCCGGCAGTGCGATCTGGCCGGAATGGGTGGAGAGATGGGCGGTGCGCTGGGTCAGCAACAAGGTGGGGCGCGGGTGCATCACCAGCGGCAGCAGCACCGCAGCCGGGGCCGGCGCGCGGTTGCCAAAGCGCCTCTCTTGCACCACCTCGGGCGTCCAGGCGGGCAGCGCGGTGAACAGGCGGCGCAGCCCCGGCGCGGTGAGGCGCTGCGGATCCACCGAAACACGCAACTCGTCCGCGCGCGGCGGCATCACCGGAACCTGGCGAGGATCAAACAGCGGCGGCGGGACGGGAGCGGTCATGGCGGTCAGATGAAAAAAGCCGCTCGGGGGAGCGGCTTTTCTGCAGGTGCCGTGCGCCGATCAAGCGCACGGTTCTCGGCACAAGCCGCGCGCTCAAGCGCCCAGCTTTTCCTTGATACGCGCCGACTTGCCGCTGCGCTCGCGCAGGAAGTACAGCTTGGCGCGACGCACCGCACCGCGGCGCTTGACTTCGATCTTGGCGATGCGCGGGCTGTACAGCGGGAAGGTGCGCTCGACGCCTTCGCCATTGGAGATCTTGCGCACGATGAAGCTGGAGTTCAGGCCGCGGTTGCGGCGCGCGATCACCACACCTTCGTAGGCCTGCATCCGCTTGCGGGTGCCTTCGACCACGTTCACGCTGACGATGACGGTGTCGCCGGGCGCAAACGGAGGAATTACTTTGTTCAGACGAGCAATTTCTTCTTGCTCGAGGGTCTGGATGAGGTTCATGGTTTCCTACATTCACGATCATGTCCGCGCTGCACTAAAGGCCACAAATCCGGCAAAGCCCTGTTCTGTCTGGCGTTCCGGGGAACACACAGGCAGTGGGATGGCCCGGTCATGGCGGCCGGTCAGAGGATCGAAAAGCCTTGAATTATAGCTTTTTCTGCTGGGCCAGGAACCGCTCGTCCTGCGCGTCGAGCAGCCCCTGAGCCTGCGCCTGCGCCAGCAGCTCGGGCCGGTGTTGCGCTGTGGTCGCAAGACTTTGCTCGCGCCGGTACCGTGCGATGCGCTCGTGGTGCCCACCGAGCAGCACCTCGGGCACCGCCACCGGGCCCTGTGGTCCGAACCAGACCTCGGGGCGCGTGTGGTGCGGGCTGTCCAGCAGGCCGTCGAGTGCCGGGTTGAAGCTGTCCTGCTGGTGGCTGCCTTCGTCGTTCAACACACCAGGCATCAGCCGCGCCACCGCATCGAGCAAGGCAAGCGCGGCGATCTCGCCGCCCGAAAGCACAAAATCGCCCAGGCTGATCTGCCGGTCCACACAGGCGTCGATGAAACGCTGATCGATGCCCTCGTAGCGTCCGCACAGCAACACCGCGCCCGCGCTTTGTGACCAGGCAGCCACCCCGCTGTGGGCCAGCGGTTGGCCGATAGGCGAGAACAGCACCACCGGCGCCTGCGTCGACGCCGGCTCGGCGCGATCGACTCGCACCGCCTGCAGGCAGCGCCACAGCGGCTCGGCCATCATCACCATGCCAGGGCCACCACCAAATGGCCGATCATCCACCCGCCGGTAATTGCCCTCGGCAAAATCGCGCGGATTCCAGAGCCTGACCAGCACCTGACCCGACTCGAACGCGCGCCGCGTGATGCCACTCTTGAAGAACGGCTCGAACAGCTCGGGAAACAGGGTGATGACGTCGAACCTCATGCGGGTATTGTCACGTGCTGGTGAGCGAACCCGGTGGCTTGCCGAGTGTCTTCGGCGCGCAGACACCGTGAAGCCGGCGTTCTCCCTCCGAGGGGCGCCGCGCAGCGGGGACTCAATAGTCCGTCTGCCAATCGACGGTGATGCGCCGGGCCTTCTGATCGACCTCGTCGACGTAGGCCGCCACAAACGGGATCATGCGTTCGGCGGTTAGCTCTTTGCCGTCCACCGTCTCGGTGTACGCCAGCACCAGCACCGAATGGGGGCCGGTGGGCATGAGGTCGCGCACCACGCCCATGGGCTGGCCCTCGCGGTTGAACACCTCCAGGCCGATCAGGTCGACCCAGTAGTGCTCACCCTCGGGCGTGGCCGGGAAAGCGCTGCGTGGCAAAAAAATGCGCACGCCTTTGAGCGCCTCGGCCGCATTGCGGTCGGCCATGCCCTCGAAACGGGCGACCACGCCATCGGCGTGCGGCTTGATTTCGGCCACCGCCACACACACGCTGCCGGCAAACGCGTCGAAGCCGCGCGCGAAGCGGGCTTCGGGCGGCTGAAGAAACCAGGTATCGGAGGCCAACAGCGCGTCGGTATCGGCGCTGTGGGGCTGGATGCGGACCCAGCCTTTGA
This sequence comes from uncultured Hydrogenophaga sp., assembly GCA_964424415.1. Taxonomy (GTDB): domain Bacteria; phylum Pseudomonadota; class Gammaproteobacteria; order Burkholderiales; family Burkholderiaceae_C; genus Hydrogenophaga. The sequence continues at coordinate 5,848 of CAYRIT010000026.1, read as the reverse complement.
TGCCCCAGGCCTCGTGCACACGCCCCAGCTCGATGGCATCGTCGGGCATCGGGGCCGCGGCGAATGGGCTGGTGGACATGTGAACGGTGCGAGGCAGTGCGAACCGCCCCGTCGGGGCTGGACTCACTGACCGTCGACTCAGGCAGCGACGGCGGCTTTGGCGGCGTTCTGCTTGACCAGGCGCGCCACGGTGGGCGACGGCTCGGCGCCAACGCCGGTCCAGTAGGTCAGGCGGTCCAGCGCGATGCGCAGCGGCTCTTCGCCACCGCGGGCCAGCGGGTTGTAAAACCCGATGCGCTCGATGAAACGGCCGTCGCGGCGGTTGCGCTTGTCAGCGACCACGATGTTGTAGAAAGGACGTGCTTTGGAGCCGCCGCGGGAGAGTCGAATGACGACCATGATTTATCCTTCGGGTGGAGAGATGCCACCATCGGCACCCCGCCGGGTTGTTGCAGCACCTCGCCACAGCAACCCGTTTCATTGCAACGCTTGAGACACACGACTGACCACCCGGTCAGCGAAACGCCGCAAAACCCACGATTATAGCCCTGTGCCGCCCGACGATCCCGGGCAACTGGCGGGTTCGCGCCCCATTCCCGGAAATCCCCACATGCCCCTGATCCGCCCCAGCCGCGACGCCGACCTCGACGCCATCACCGGCATCTACACCCACCATGTGCTGCACGGCACCGGCACCTTCGAGACCACACCACCCTCCGCCGCCGACATGGCCACGCGCCGCGCCGATGTGCTGGCCAAAGGCCTGCCGTGGCTGGTGTTGGAAGACAGCGGTGGCGCGGTGGTGGGTTTTGCCTATGGCAACTGGTTCAAGCCCCGCCCGGCCTACCGTTTTTCGGTCGAGGACTCCATCTACCTGGCACCCGAGGCGACGGGCAAGGGCCTGGGCCGCGCCCTGCTCGCCGAACTGATGACCGCACTGGAGCGCGCCGGTGTGCGCCGCGTGATGGCGGTGATTGGCGACTCGGACAACGCCGGCTCGATCGGCGTGCACCGTGCGCTCGGTTTCGAGCCCGCCGGCAGCATCAGCGCCTGTGGCTGGAAGTTCGGCCGCTGGCTCGACATCGTGTTCATGCAGCGCAGCCTGGGCGCTGGCGACCGCAGCCCGCCGGAGGTCACCGCATGAGCCGCCGCGCAAGCAACAAAACCCTGGCGGTCTGGCTGGCCACGCTGTTCGGCAGCCTGGGCATTCACCGTTTTTACCTGCGCGGTCTGTTCGACTGGATCGGCTGGCTGCATCCGATCGCGGCGGCGCTGGGCTGGTGGGGCGTGGAACGCGTGCAGCTCTACGGGCAGGACGACCAGCTGTCCTGGGTGCTGATCCCGTTCCTCGGCGCAAGCATCGCCGCCGGCTGTCTGGCGGCCATCGTCTATGCGCTGACCGACACCGAAAAATGGAACCGCCGGTTCAACACCGGGCACGACCCCGCCGCCACCGCAGGCAGCACCAGCTGGCTGACCATTGCCGCCCTGGTGATCGCCTTGCTGCTGGGCACGATTGCGTTCATGGGCAGCCTGGCGTTTGCTTTCCAGCACTACTTCGAATACCAGGTCGAAGAGGCGAAAAAAATCAGCCAGTGAGCGTTGTCGGATGGGCACACTGTGTGCGTGACCGGTGCGTCACGTGGCCATGGGCAGCACCGAGAGCACCAGCATCCACACGCTCAGGCTCAGCAGCGCCAGCGCGGTGGACATGCCCATGCTTGCGGTGGTGAGGGCCTGGGCGGTCTGGTAGCGCTGCGCAAACAGGAACACGTTGGCGCCCATCGGCAAACCGGCCGCGACCACCATCACGGTGAGCGGCAGGCCGGTGATGCCCATCGCCCAGGCCGATAGACCCACCGCCAGCGGCAACACCACGTTTTTCGACAGGCCGATCCACAGTGCGTCGCGCCAATGGCCTTTCAGCGGTGTGCGCGACAGCGTCACACCGACCAGCACCAGCGCCAGCGGCCCGAAGGCGTTGCCAAGCAGTTGCAGCGGTTTGTCAACCACGGCCGGCAAAGCCCAGCCCGTCTGGGCGAACAGCAGGCCACACAGGATAGGCAGCGGGATCGGGTGGATCAGCGCGCCACGAAACGCCGACCACGCGGTGGCCTGCACGTGGGGCGCGCGTTCGCCGCCAGCGCGCGCCTCCCGCGCAACCGCCAGCTCCAGCAGCACCGACCCCAGCGTGAGCAGGATCAGCGCATGCACCGAAACCAGGGTCAGCAGCGTCACCAGCGCCTCTTGGCCATAAGCCAGTTCCACCAGCGTGATGCCGATCATCACCATGTTGGAAAACGTGCCCGCCAGCGCCATCACCACGCTGCGGCGATCGAAGCCACGCCAGGCCACCGAGAGCAGCAACAGCCCGATCGCGGCCACGAAGTACGCGGCCACCGGCGTCAGATCGAGTTGCTCCACATGCACACCGCTCATGGTGCGAAACAGCAACGCCGGAATCAGCAGCAGAAAGACCAGGTTCGACAGATCCCCCACCGCCACCTCGCGAATCCAGTTCAGCCGACCGGCGAGGAAGCCCGCGCCGATCAGCAGAAAAACCGGGGTGAGGGAAACAACAACGGGGTGGGTGGCGATGGACACGGGCGCGATGTTACCGGCTCACCATCAACCGACCTGGCCACCGCCCGACCTCAGTGTCCGTGCTTCATGCCGCAGTACTTGCCGATCGCCAGGCCCTTGCAGGCGGCCTGCAGCTCGGCCAGGCAGACCTTGGCGTCCTTCCCGGCCTCCAGGCACTGGGCCGCCTTGCCGTGGGCGGTGGACATGGCGCGGTGGCGCGCGATGTCCTCTTTGACCTCCTGATCGGTGTGCTGGGCCCACACCGACCCGCTCAACGCCCAGAGACAACCCAGCCCACACATCATCGAACGAAAGCGCATGCGATTCCCCTTGAAAACGTTCATTAAAAATCGGTGGATCAGATCGGTCCGGCAGGCGCAGAACCAACCTGTTCCGACCACACGTCAAAAGCCTAACAAAGCTGTCAAGCCCTGCACACTTCCATCACAACAGCGTCGCACGCGCGTCGCGCTGGCCAGGGTCGCGCGCCGGCCCGGTCGTACACTGCGCGCCCTGGGCCACCCGGTCCGCTGGAGACGTTTTGCCTTTCAAGCACCTGTTGCTCGCGCTGGCCGTTGTGTTCGTCTGGGGCACCAATTTTGTGGTGATCCGCTGGGGCCTGGACGGCCTGCCGCCGTTTCTGCTCGCCACCCTGCGCTTTGCCTTGTCGGCCCTGCCCTGGATGCTGTTTCTGCCGCGCCCCGCGGTCGCCTGGAGCCGCATGGCCGCGTTTGGCGTCTTGCTCGGCGTGGGACAGTTCGGCCTGCTCTACCTGGCCATGGGCAGCAGCATTTCCCCCGGGCTGGCCTCTCTGGTGATCCAGTTGCAGGTGTTTTTCACCATCGGCCTGGCGCTGCTGTTCATGCGGGAATCGGTGCGTGGCTACCAGCTGGTGGGGTTGCTGCTGGCGGTGGCCGGCCTGGGTGTGATTGCCCTGAACCTCAACGCGACCGTGACCGCGCTGGGCCTGGCGCTGGTACTGATGGCCGGCTTTTTCTGGGCCTGCGCCAACCTGGTGGTGAAGACCATCGGGCGCGTCAACATGCTGCACTTCATGGTCTGGAGCAGCGGGTTTGCGGTGCCGCCGCTGTTCCTGCTCTCCTGGTGGCTGGAAGGCCCGCCGAGCGCGATGCTGGTTGCCATGCAGCACGCCAGCGCCCTGGTCTGGGGCAGCGTGCTCTGGCAGGCGGTGGGCAATACGCTGTTTGGCTACGGCGTGTGGAACTGGCTGCTCTCGCGCCACCCCGCGGCCCAGGTCACGCCGCTGGCGCTGCTGGTGCCGGTGTTCGGCATGAGCGCCTCCGCGCTGGCGCTGGGCGAGCCGCTGCAGCCCTGGAAACTCCAGGCCGCGCTGCTGGTGATGGCGGGCTTGGCCGTGATTGTTCTCTGGCCCAGACTGACCCTCCCCCGCCGCGCTTCGCGCGACCCCCTCTGAGAGAGGGCAATGCCTGCAGCCCGGCGAAGCCGGTTCTGCAGCATTCTGGGTGGAAGACATTTCGTGCCGGATGCGCAGCGGCGAAGCGTGGGGGCAACGGATTTCCCGCCGGCCCGCCCCAAGGGAAATCAGCCCCCTCGGGGGGCAGCGACCCGCGCAGCGGCTGAGCGTGAGAGCCCTACTTCACCAGCCTTGAAAACGTCTTGCGGAACTTCGCCACCTTGGGTGCCGCCACCGCCATGCAATAACCCTGGTGCGGGTTGCGCTCGAAGAAGTCCTGGTGGTAGTCCTCGGCGGCGAAGTAGTTCACAACCGGCAGCAGTTCGGTGACGATGGGGGCACCAAAAGCGTTGTCGGCCGTGAGCTCATCGATCAGCGTCTGTGCGGTGGCGCGCTGCTCGTCGGTGGTGAAGTAGATGCCGCTGCGGTACTGTGTGCCCACGTCGTTGCCCTGGCGGTTGGCCGTGGTCGGGTCGTGGATCACAAAGAAAATCTCCAGGATCTCGCGCGTGCTGATCTGCGCCGGGTCGTGGCTGAGTTTGACCACCTCGTTGCAGCCGGTGCGCCCGGTGCACACCTGCTCGTAGCTGGGCGCGCTGGCCTGGCCGTTGCTGTAGCCGGATTCGACATCGGTGATGCCTTTGACCGCCCCATACACCGCCTCGGTGCACCAGAAGCAGCCACCGCCCAGCACGAGGGTTTGTGTGTCGCTCATCGCCTGTCTCCTTCAGATTCAAGTGGTTTCATCTTGCATCGGTTGCGCCGCCTGGCGCACCGCGGCCAGGAATGCCCCCAAGGCAGACTGATCGCGCCCGGTGCGCCACAGGCAATGCGTGTCGTAAGGCTGCAGCGAGCGCTCCAGCGGCACAAAGGCCACGCCGGGCAGCCCCGCCTGTTGCAAGGCGGCTGGCACCAGGCCCACGCCCAGGCCTTGTGCAATCACCGATACCACGCTCAGCCAGTGGCGCAGCTCAAAGGCCAGCGCAGGCTCGAAACCCGCGTCGGCACAGGCAGCGAGGATGCGGTCGTGGTAGTCGGGCGAAACGGCGCGCATCACAATGGCAAAGACCTCGCCCTTCAAGCGGCCCAGCGACAGAACCGCCTCGCCCGCGAGCGGATGGCTTGCGGGCAGGCAGGCCATGAAAGGCTGGCTGGAGACCAGGATCTGCGAGAAGCCCGTGGGCACACGCGTGGTGTGCACAAAACCCAGGTCCAGCCGGTCGTGCACCAGCTCCACCAGCTGTTCGCTGCTGGAGAGTTCGCGCAACGCCAGCCGCAGCTTGGGGTGCGCGGCGCCGAAGTCGCGCAGCACCTGCGGCAGGCCGCGGTAGAGCACGGTGCCGGCAAAACCGATCTGCAGCTGCCCGGCCAGGCCCTGGCCCACGTCGCGCGCCTCGCGCGCCGCCTGCGCGGCCTGCTCCAGGAGCGCGATCGCCTTGGGCAAAAACGCGTCGCCCGCCGCAGTGAGGCTGGCGCCCCGGCTGTTGCGCTCGAACAGGCGCGCACCCACCGAGGCTTCAAGCTGCTGGATGTTGAGCGAGAGCGGCGGCTGTGTCATCGCCAGGCGCTGGGCCGCGCGGCCGAAATGCAGCTCTTCGGCCAGCGCGATAAAACACCGCAGGTGTCGAAATTCCATGATTCACAATTTGTATTGATGCATCGGCAATTGATATTAGACAGCTATACATCAACACCCGACAATCCTGCGCAACCCTTTTGTGTTTCACCTTCGCCGGAGACAGAACCATGGCCCACGCCACCAAAGCCACCTTCAGCTGGGAAGACCCGTTTCACCTCAGCGCCCAGCTCACCGACGACGAACGCCAGGTG
>CAYRIT010000025.1:0-33722 GCA_964424415.1 uncultured Hydrogenophaga sp. | reverse complement strand
GTACCACTCGTGGAAGTGCTGCATGCCGTCTTCCATCGGGCTCTGGTAGGGGCCGACCTCGTTGTCGCCGCGCGCCAGCAGGGCCTGCCGGCCGGCGTCCATGCGTTCGGCGATCTCGTCGTCCTCAACACAGGTTTCCATGTAGGCCGCGCGCTGGGCCTCGACGAACTCGCGCTCGAAGGCCGCGATTTCCTCCGGATAGTAGAACTCCACCATGTTGAGCGTCTCGGTCGGGCTGACCGGGTGCAGCGTGGAGACGGTCAGCACATGCGGGTACCACTCCACCATGATGTGCGGGTAGTAGGTGAGCCAGATCGCGCCGTGTTCGGGGGCCTTGCCGTTGCGGTATTGCATCAGCGCGTCGTGCCAGCGCTGGTAGACGGGGCTGCCGGCCTTGCCCAGCAGGTTCTGCGCACCCACGGTCTGGATCGAATACTCGGGTTTGAGCTCCCAGCGCAGATCTTCACAGGTCACGAACTGCCCCAGCCCCGGATGGAACGGGCCCACGTGGTAGTCCTCCAAGTAGACCTCGATGAAGGTCTTCCAGTTGTAGTGGCAGGTGTGCAACTCCACATGGTCGAGCACCATGCCCTCGAAGCTGAGTGCCGCGCGTGGGCCCATGCCCGCCAGGTCGGCTTCGATGTCGCGGCCGTTGTCCTCGAACAGCAGCCCGTTCCACTCGCGCAGGCGGTAGTTGTTCAGGTCCAGGCAGGGGTCGTGCGCGAAGTGTGGTGCGCCGATCAGGCCACCGGCCGTCTGCTGGCCCTGGCCGCCGCTGTAGGTCCAGCGGTGCAGCGGGCAGACGATGTTGCCGCCGGCGCTGCCGGGCTGGGTCTGGCCCAGATTGCCGCGACCTTTGAGCATGATGGCCTGGCGGTGGCGGCAGACGTTGGATATCAGTTCCACGCCACGACCGGTGTTGACCAGCGCCCGCCCCCCATCTTCCTGGGGCAGGGCGTGGTAGTCGCCGGCATCGGGCACCGCGAGTTGGTGCCCCACGTAACGGGGGCCGCGCTGGAACAGGGTCTCCCGTTCGCGCTGGAACAGCGCCGGGTCGAAATAGCTGGAAACCGGGAGTTGGCTTCTGGCCTGCTGAAGTTGAAGACTTAAATCAGACATGGGATCCTGACCTAGAGACTCCCCCTATGAAGGGGCAGGGTAAGCGCTGGTCGAGAATCGAATTCGCGCGGGATGGGTGAAGTGGTGCGTCCCTCCGGGCAGCGAAGGCCCGTCAGCGATGAAAAAATGAGCCGGGAGTGTACCCCGGGGGGCGAGGGCGGACCCCGTTTCGCCACGCCCGCCACCGGCACGGGGCGGTGTCCTGCGTGGGGTTGGCGGCGGTGGAGAGGGGCAGCCGGCTAAAATTGCCTGCTTGTACCGCTCGGGTGCATCGATGCCGCCGCCTCGGCCCCGTCGGTTTTTTTGGCCCCTGTCACCGGCCCCCCGCCTCTTCACCCCATGACCCCTCCTGCCAGTCGCACCCCCAAGGCCCCGGCTCCCGCCGGCGCCGACCAGCCGGTCGCGCCGAGTTACGAGGCCGCGCTCGAGGAGCTGGAGCAGCTGGTTGCCCAGCTGGATGCCGGCCAGTTGCCGCTGGATCAGCTGCTCTCGCGTTACCAGCGCGGCGCCGCGTTGCTGGCGTTCTGCCGCGCCAAGCTCGATGCGGTCGAGAACCAGATTCAGGTGCTCGAAGGTGGGGAGCTCAAAACCTGGAATGCGGATTGAGCGCCAGTGACCCTTCCTGCGCGGATTTCGATGTCTGGCGCGGTGCGCAGCAGGCGGTGGTGGAGTGCGCGCTGTCGGACTGGGTCGGGGCCGATGCGCCCGCCGGGCTGGGCGAGGCCATGCGCTACGCGGTGCTCGATGGCGGCAAGCGGCTGCGCCCCCTGCTGCTGCTGGCCACCGCCGAAGCGGTGGGCGGCGCGCCAGACGCTGCGCTGCGCGCCGCGTGTGCGGTGGAGCTGATCCACGCCTACTCGCTGGTGCACGACGACATGCCGTGCATGGACAACGACGTGCTGCGCCGTGGCAAGCCCACGGTGCATGTGCAGTTCGGTGAAGCCCAGGCACTGCTGGTGGGGGACGCCTTGCAAGCCCTGGCCTTCGAGCTGCTCACGCCGGAAGAGGGTGTTGATCCCGCGATGGCCTGCGTGCTGTCCCGCCTGCTGGCGCGCGCCGCCGGCGCCCACGGCATGGCCGGCGGCCAGGCGGTGGACCTCGCCAGCGTCGGCCTGGCGCTGGACCAGCCGGCGCTGGAGCACATGCACCGCCTCAAGACCGGCGCGCTGCTCCAAGCCAGTGTGTTGATGGGCGCCGCCTGTGGCGCGCCCGGCGCGCACGCGGTGGCGCAGCTGCAGCGTTTTGGCGCCAGCCTCGGGCTGGCGTTTCAGGTGGTCGACGACATCCTCGACGTCACCGCCGACTCGACCACCCTGGGCAAGACCGCAGGCAAGGACGCCGCGGCCGACAAACCCACTTTTGTGGCCTTGCTGGGCCTGGCTCCGGCCCAGTCCTACGCCGACTTGCTGCTGACCCAGGCCCACGAGGCCTTGCGATCCACCGGGCTGGCGCGTCTTGAGCCGCTGCACGCCCTGGCCGACTGGGTCGGTCGCCGCAACCACTGAACACCACACGCACCATGAGTTCCTTGCTGTCCACCATCGACTCGCCCGCCGACCTGCGCAAGCTCTCGCGCCATCAGCTGGCGCCCCTGGCCGCCGAGTTGCGCGGTTTCCTGCTGGAGAGTGTGGCGCGCACCGGCGGGCACCTCAGCTCCAACCTGGGCACGGTCGAGCTCACCGTGGCGCTGCACTATGTGTTCAACACGCCCAACGATCGCCTGGTGTGGGACGTGGGCCACCAGACCTACCCGCACAAAATCCTGACCGGCCGACGCGACCGCATGGGCAGCCTGCGCCAGTTCGGCGGCATCAGCGGCTTTCCGCGCCGAGACGAGAGCGAGTACGACACCTTCGGCACCGCCCATTCGTCCACCAGCATTTCGGCCGCACTTGGCATGGCGCTGGCCGCCAAGATCCAGGGCGATGCGCGCAACGCGGTGGCCATCATCGGCGACGGCGCCATGACCGCCGGCATGGCGTTTGAAGCGCTGAACAATGCCGGTATCGCCGATGGCCGCCTGCTGGTGGTGCTCAACGACAACGACATGTCGATCTCGCCGCCGGTGGGCGCGCTCAACCGCTACCTGGCTCAACTCATGAGCGGGCAGTTCTATGCCACCGCCAAGCAGGTCGGCAAGCAGGTGCTCAAGGGGGCACCGCCCCTGTTCGAGCTGGCCAAACGGCTGGAGGAACAGGCCAAGGGCATGATGGTGCCGGCGACCCTGTTCGAGAAGTTCGGCTTCAACTACATCGGTCCGATCGACGGCCACGACCTCGACTCGCTGATCCCCACGCTGGAGAACATCCGCCACCTGCTGGAGACCGACAGCGGCCCCCAGTTCCTGCATGTGGTCACGAAAAAAGGCCAGGGCTACAAGCTGGCCGAGGCCGATCCGGTTGCCTACCACGGCCCGGGGAAATTCGATCCGGCGGTGGGTCTGATCAAGCCCGCCACCACCCCCAAGACCACCTTCACCCAGGTGTTCGGGCAGTGGCTGTGCGATATGGCGGCGGCCGACAAGCGCCTGGTCGGCATCACACCCGCGATGCGCGAGGGCTCGGGCATGGTCGAGTTCGAGCGGCGTTTCCCGGCGCGCTATTTCGACGTTGGCATCGCCGAACAGCACGCGGTGACCTTCGCCGCCGGCATGGCCTGTGAAGGGCTCAAGCCGGTGGTGGCGATCTATTCCACCTTTTTGCAGCGGGGCTACGACCAGCTGGTGCACGACGTGGCGCTGCAGAACCTGCCGGTGGTGTTTGCGCTCGACCGCTCCGGCATTGTGGGCGCCGACGGTGCCACGCACGCCGGTGCCTACGACATCGCCTTCCTGCGCTGCATTCCCAACATGGCGGTGGCCTGCCCGGCCGACGAGGCCGAGTGCCGGCAGCTGCTCAGCAGCGCGTTCGCACAAGACCACCCGGTGGCGGTGCGCTACCCGCGTGGTGCGGGTGTGGGCGCGGTCCAGCCGGCTGGCCTCGAGCCCCTGCCGTATGGCCGCGGCGAGTGGGTGCGCCAGGGCAAAGGTGTGGCCATCCTCGCGTTTGGCACCCTGCTGTACCCGGCGCTCGCCGCCGCCGAGCGGCTGGGTGCGAGCGTGGCCAACATGCGATGGGCCAAACCGCTCGATCTGGATCTGCTGCGCGAGCTGGCCCGCACCCACGGCGCGCTGGTGACGCTGGAAGAGGGGTGTGTGATGGGCGGCGCCGGCGCTGCGGTGCTCGAAGCCCTGCAGGCCGAAGGGCTGGTGCTGCCGGTGCTGCAACTCGGCCTGCCCGACAGCTTCATCGAGCACGGTGACCCGGCCCACCTGCTGGCCATGCTGGGGCTGGACGCCGCGGGCATCGAGCGCTCGGTGCGCGGGCGTTTCTCAAGCCTGGTGAATGCCGCGTCAGGTCTGAAGGCGGTCGGCTGAGCGGAACTTTCCCCCCACGTTTCACCCACGCGGCCCGCGACCCTGTAACATCCTCGGCGCTGCAAAAAGCCCCGCGCAGGCGGGGGTTTTTGCGCGGTTTCTGTTTCAATTTCTCACTCGTGTTTCCTCTCTCATCGCTTTGGCTCTATGGTGTCGAGCGACGCGCCGCCGCAAAACGGTTTGGTGTGTCTCCCGCAGCCGCTCCCAACCCGGGGACTCTTCATGTCGCTCCTGTTACGTATCTCAAGCCTGATCGACGGCCTCAGTGGCCTCATCGGTAAATCTGCCATGTGGCTGATCCTGGCCACCACCCTCATCAGCGCAGGCAACGCCATCATCCGCAAGACGGTGGGCACCAGTTCCAACGCCTGGCTCGAAATTCAGTGGTATCTGTTTGCGGCGGTTTTCCTGCTGGGCGGCGGCTACGCGTTCCTGCGCAATGCCCATGTGCGCATCGACTTCATCTCTGGCCGGTTCAGCGCACGCGCGCGCAACTGGGTCGATATTGGCGGCATCGTGATCTTCCTGCTGCCGCTGTGCTACATCATGGCCACGCTGGCCTGGCCGGTGGTTGAGCAGGCGTACCTGTCGGGCGAAATGTCGTCCAACGCCGGCGGTCTGATCCGCTGGCCGGTCTACGCACTGATCCCGCTGGGTTTTGCCTTGCTCGCCTTGCAAGGGGTCTCCGAACTCATCAAGCGGGTCGCATTTCTGACCGGTAACGGTCCGGACGTGCTCAGCCACACCGGTCCCAGCGAAACCGAATTGCTCGCCGAGGAAATCGCCGCGCAAGAAAAGGCCCGGATGGCAGGGGCCAAAACATGATCGAACTGCTGACCAACAACTTTGTGCCGGTGATGTTCGCCGGCCTGTTGATTTTTCTGCTGGCTGGTTTTCCAGTGGCGTTTTCGCTGGCGGCCACCGGCCTGTTCTTTGGCTTCATCGGCATGGAGCTGCAGCTGTTCCCGCCGAACCTGTTCCAGGCGCTGCCGCTGCGGGTGATCGGCATCATGCAGAACGACACGCTGCTGGCGATACCGTTCTTCACACTGATGGGCATCATCCTGGAGCGCAGTCGCATGGCCGAGGATCTGCTGGAGACGGTGGGCCAGGTGTTTGGCCCGCTGCGCGGTGGTGTCGGGATTGCGGTGGTGCTGGTAGGCGCGCTGCTCGCCGCCACCACCGGTGTGGTCGCCGCCTCGGTGATTTCCATGGGCCTGATCGCCATGCCAATCATGCTGCGCTATGGCTACAACCGCGCCATTGCCACCGGCACCATCACCGCCTCGGGCACGCTGGCGCAGGCGCTGCCACCGTCGCTGGTGCTGATCGTGCTGGCTGACCAGTTGGGTCGTTCGGTTGGGGAGATGTACGCGGGAGCCCTGCTGCCCGGGCTGATGCTGGTGGGCCTGTACCTGCTGTTTATCGTCGCCGTGGCTTTCATCAAGCCGCACTGGGTGCCGGCTTTGCCGCCCGAGGCGCGCATCTATTCCGAGCCCAATGGCGCCAGCGGGCACCGATCGCTGCTGGTGCTGTTGCTGCTGTGCGGTGCGGTGGCATTTGCCTGGTCACAGGGGCATGAGTCCATCATGAACCCGCTGCTGGATCGCACCATGCCGGCGGGCCGCGACGAGGTATTCATTCTGTCGACCACCGTTGGAGCGTTCCTGGCGCTGACGCTGGCACTGGCCAACAAGCTGCTGGGCATCGGCCTGCTGTCGCGGTTGACTGAGCGCGTGACGTTTGTATTGATACCGCCGCTGGTGCTGATCTTCCTGGTGCTGGGCACGATTTTCCTGGGCATCGCCACACCCACTGAAGGGGGCGCCATGGGTGCCCTGGGTGCGCTGCTCATGGCTGCCGGCCGGCGCTCGCTGTCTTTCGATCTGCTCAGGCAGGCGCTGGAGAACACCACCAAGCTGGCCATCTTCGTGATGTTCATCCTGATCGGTTCCACCGTTTTCAGCTTCACCTTCAACGCCGCCGACGGTCACGTCTGGGTGGAGCACCTGTTCAACAAACTGCCGGGCGGACAACTGGGTTTCCTGTTGGTGGTGAACCTGCTGGTGTTCGTGCTGGGCATGTTCATCGACTTCTTTGAAATTGCCTTCATCGTGGTGCCGCTGCTGGTGCCGGTAGCCACCAAGCTGGACATCAACCTGATCTGGTTCGGCATCATCCTGGCGATGAACCTGCAGACCTCGTTCCTCACGCCACCGTTCGGCTTCGCGCTGTTCTATCTGCGCAGCGTGGCCGCGCGCAACGACTACGACGACGTGGTGACCGGCCGGCGCATCAAGGCCGTCACCACGGCGCAGATCTACACAGGTTCGATCGCCTTCATCATCCTGCAGCTCATCATGGTGGCGGTGATCGTGTTCAACCCGGGCATCGTGACCGGTAGTCTCGACAAGCCGGTGGTGGTGGACGAGAACACGGTCGACAACATGCTCGAAGGCATGGAGGGCCAGGACTACGCCGCACCCAATGCGGCCGACAGCCTGGAGCCGCGTGCGCCGCTGGGCGAGCCCTCGGCGACCGAGCCGGAGATGCCGGCAGCACCGGATATCGACGAAGAGAAAGCCGCGCAAGAGGCCGCCAAGGCGCTTGAAGACGCGGTGGGTAAGCCCGCGAAATGAGATCGGACCGTTCGATGCACATTGATGTCAAGGTGCTGGATCCGCGGGTGGCGGACCAACTGCCCCACTACGCCACGCCCGGCAGCGCCGGACTGGATCTGCGTGCCTGCCTGGACGCGCCGCTCACCCTGGCGCCCAACGCCTGGCAACTGGTGCCCACCGGGCTGGCCATTCACCTCGCCGATCCCGGTTTTGCCGCGATGATCCTGCCGCGCTCCGGCCTGGGCCACAAGCACGGCATTGTGCTGGGCAACCTGGTGGGCCTGATCGACAGTGACTACCAAGGGCAGCTGATGGTGAGCGCCTGGAACCGAAGCACAACCCCTTTCACCATCGAACCACTGGAGCGCATTGCGCAGATGGTGATCGTGCCGGTGGTACAGGCGCAGTTCAGACTCGTGACCGGGTTTGACCAGTCCAGTGAACGTGGTGCGGGCGGCTACGGTTCGACCGGGCGCGGATGAGCCGCGGTTGCTTGGTCTCTGAATCCAGCAGAGCCCATGGTCCTGGGGTTCAGGCGCTGACTTGATGCGGCGATGCGCGAGCCGCCAGTCAGGTCAGCCGATAACGCTCGTCACGAGGCCCGTTGACGTTGAAGCTGATCGCTTGAAGCGCTTATGGGGTGGGCGTGAAAACGCCTGCCCTGCGCCTTCGCTCAGCGATGAGACACCGGGTGTTGCATCGATTCAGGCGGGCACGCCAACGATCACACTCGAAGCCTTGAACATGGCCCAGGCCTGCATGCCGGTTTCCAGGCCCAGCGCCTTGACACTCTCGTTGGTGATCACCGCTGCCACACCCGCGCCCCCTGGCAACGCCAGGACCACCTCGGAATTGACCGCGCCCACCTGAACCCGCGCCACCTGGCCCTGCAGGCAGTTGCGTGCAGAAAAGCACGCACCGTCCAGCTCGGTCATCACGATGACCGACGAGGCCTTCACCAGCGCAAAGCAATCAACGCCTTCTGCCAGACCCAGGGTAGCGGAGCTCTCGTGGGTGACGATGGCGACGATCTCCTGCCCTCCGGGCAGCTTCAGCTGCACCTCGTCGTTCACGGCGCCTTGTGTCACACGGGTCACCTTGCCGAGGTATTGGTTGCGTGCGCTGGTCTTCATTTCTATTCTCCTGATCAGAAGTCAATCGTCTGCGATGCCTGGGGCTTCGCTGCCGGGCTGGCTGGCAAAGCCGCGATGTGCTCGTTTTGCCGGCTCAAAATTGTCGATCCATTGCCTTTCGGCAGGATTGCGGGAGCAGGGTGGTACGCGAAGGCGCTGAGCTTCGACGGCCTATTCACGACACGGGACGGTTCTGCTCGCCCCCCATCCAGCTGGCGGGCCGATCTGCTGCGAGGCGGTTTCAGCCGGCGCGTCGACTGTGGTGATGGCCAGGGCACGGCGCAGGCTCTGCAGGCGGTACAGATTCTCCAGCAGATGCGCGGCAGTGCGCCCGGCGCTGCGCAAACCGATACACGGGAGCGTGGCGGAAGGATGGAAAGAGACGTCGCCCTTGGCCGAAGGCGCATGCAGCGAAATGGATACCACCCAAGGCGTCTGCGGCACCGCCGCGCCCACCTTGTCGAGGACGGTCGCCGTTCCTGGGGTTGTTCACACCGTCCGGTTTTGATCGGTGTGCTGATCGCCACCCCAAAAGAAAACCCTCTGAACTTTGGCTCAGAGGGCGGTGTCAGGAAACGGAGGGCAGTATCAGCATTCTGCGCTGCCGCCTGGTTTCGAGGCGCTGTTTTGTGGGCGTATCGGCCCACAAAACAGGCGGTGCAGGCTCAGGATCAGATCTTGACCGTGCTCATGTAGCCGTTGTACGCGTTCTCCGAGAAGCGTGCCCACAGCAACTGGTCGCGCTGGAATTTGCGCATGTCCTGGTAGATCTTCTTGAACTCGGGCGACTTGGCCTCGTGTTCGGCAAACACTTCCATGGCGGACTTGAAGCCGGCGTCGATGACGGCCTTGGGGAACGCCTTGAGCTTGGTTTTGCCCGCCACCAGACGCTTGAGGGCCTGCGGGTTGTAGGCGTCGTATTTGGCGGTCATGTCGCGCGCGGCGACCACCGTGGCGGCGTCCACGATGGCTTTGAATTCGCTGCTCAGCGCGGCGTAGGCCTTGGCGTTGATGAAGAACTCCAGCTCGGCGCCACCTTCCCACCAGCCGGGGTAGTAGTAGAAGGGAGCCACCTTGTTGAAGCCCAGCTTCTCGTCGTCGTAAGGGCCGACAAACTCGGTGGCGTCCAGCGTGCCTTTCTCCAGCGCCTGGTAGAGCTCGCCGGCCGGCATGTTCTGCGCGACCACACCCAGCTTGAGCATGGACTCACCGAACAGGCCTCCGCCCATGCGCATCTTCAGGCCCTTGAGGTCGGCCACCGTCTTAATCTCTTTGCGGTACCAGCCACCCATCTGGGTGCCGGTGTTGCCGCAGCTGCGGCTCTTGATATTGAACTGGGCGTAGAACGCGTCCATCAACTCGCGGCCGTTGCCGTGTTCCATCCAGGAATCCATCTGGCGCGCGGTCAGACCGAAGGGTACCGCACAGCCAAGGGCAAAAATCGAATCCTTGCCGCTGAAGTAGTAGGGCGCGGTCTGCGCCATCTCGACCGTGCCGCCCTGCAGAGCGTCCACCACCCCGAATGCCGGCATCAGTTCACCCGCAGGGTGAACCGACACCTCGAATTTGCCGCCCGACAGCGCTTTGACCGTTTTGGAGAACATTTCGGCACTGCCGAAGATGGTGTCCAGCGACTTGGGGAAGCTCGAAGCAAGCCGCCACCGAACCGCGGCCTGGGCATGCACCGCGGGGGCAATGCCGGCAGCCAGCACACCAGCGATACCGGCATTTTTCATGAGTGAACGACGTTTCATGGGATTCCTTATGAAAGAGAAGGGAGGGAGGGCGGAGAAAAATCACCACCGAAGCAGCCGATGTTCGGGCCACCTCGACGATGGGGCATTTTGCCCAAGATGGCAGGCCCGATCGGGATGCTCGGGCGGCACAACCGCTGTGATTGTGATACATCACACGGCACCTGGGCATCGGGTCTGCCCTAGCGCGGCCCCGTCAAAGCCCGGCTTGCCGCGAGACCCGCACGCCCGCTCAGTGCAAGGTCGGGCGCTCGTCGGGTGTGCCCGGGTCGTCGATGCCGGTATCGACCTGCATGCCAAAAAACGTGGTGCCCAGGGTGCCCTGGCCGATCTCGTTCTCTTCGGCCTCGCGCACGCCGTGCACACGCAGGTGAATGCGCAGCGCGATGCCGGCCAGCGGGTGGTTCGCGTCCATGACCACGTGGTCGGGGTAGATGTCGCTCACGAAAAAGAGCCTGTCCTTGGGTGCCGACGGATTGCACCCTGCTGGCAAACCCTCGAAGCCCATGCCTTCTTCGAGCTGTTCGGGGAACAGGTGGCGCGGCTCCAGGAACAGCAGCCGGTCGTCGTAATCGCCGAAAGCGTCCTGCGGCTCCAGGTGCAGATCCAGCTGGTCGCCGGGTTCGTGGCCTTGCAAGGCTTCTTCGATCTTGGTCAGCAGGTCGGTGCCGCCCAACAGGAATTCAACGGGGTCGTCCAGCGTGTCCAGCGCTTCGCCCAGGGTGTCTTTGAGGGTCCAGGTCAGCGAGACCACACATTGCTCGGTGATTTTCATCCGACAATTGTCCCATGACACCTGCACACGTCCCACGCCCGGTCCGTCTCGGCGCACCCAACGAAGCCACCCATCCCGCCGCGCGCGCCCCGGCCATCGACGTACCAATCGAGATGCTCGGTGGTCTGTCGCCGGCGCAGTTCATGCGCCGCCACTGGCAGAAGAAGCCGCTGTTGATCCGCAGCGCCTTTCCTGGCGAGGCGCCGCTGCTGAGCCGCCAGGAACTGTTTGCCCTGGCGGGAAATGAAGCGGTCGAGTCGCGGCTGATCGTGCACAAGGCAGAAGCCTGGGCACTCAAGCACGGCCCTTTTCCGCGCAAGGCGTTGCCGCCGCTGGCGCAGCCACGCTGGACCCTGCTGGTGCAGGGCCTGGACCTGCATCTGGACGCCGCACACGCTTTGCTGCAGCGTTTCCGTTTTGTGCCCGATGCGCGGCTCGACGATGTGATGGTGTCGTGGGCCAGCGACGGCGGTGGCGTGGGGCCGCACTTCGACAGCTACGACGTGTTTCTGTTGCAGGCCACCGGCCATCGGCGCTGGCGCATCGGCCGGCAAAAAGACCTGTCGCTGCAAGCCGATGTGCCGCTCAAGATCCTCAGCCACTTCGAGCCCGAGCAAGAGTACCTGCTGGGCCCGGGTGACATGCTGTACCTGCCGCCGCGTTGGGCACACGATGGTGTGGCCGAGGGCGGCGACTGCATGACGGTTTCTTTCGGTTTTCGCTCGCCGCAGCGCGGCGGTCTGGCTGGCGAGCTGCTGCAGCGCATGGCCGACGCCAGCGACGACGACACGCTCTACCGCGATCCCGCCCAACCGGCCACCGCCACGCCAGCCGCCATGCCCGAGGGCCTGCGCGCGTTTGCACGCGAGGCGCTGGAGCGTTTGCTGACCGAGCGTGGTTCGCTGGACTGCGCACTGGGCGAGGTGATGACCGAACCCAAGCCCAGGGTCTGGTTCGACGAGCCCGGGCAGGACTGGCAGGGTGGCGCGATCCGGCTGGATCGGCGCACCCGCATGATGTACGACGAGCGCCATGTGTTCATCAACGGCGAAAGTTTTCGGGCAGGCGGTGCCGACGCCCGGCTGATGCGCCAGCTTGCCGACCGGCGCGCGCTGTCTGCTGCCGAGATTCACCGCGCCAGTGGCGATGCCCAGGCGCTGCTGCGCGACTGGTTTGAGGCCGGCTGGCTGCACCCGCTCCCACCCGACGCCTGAATGTCCAGCGCCAGCCAGGAGCTCACCATGCACACCGAGACGCCCGATCCCACGCCAATCGCGCCGCTGCCCACTGGGCGCATGGAAGGGCGCCGGCTTTTTTCCGACCTGGTGCGGCAGGCGCTGGCGGTGGCGGCGCAGGAAGGCTGGCCGCGCATCGTGCTCAGCGATGCCGATTTCAGCGATTGGCCGCTGGGCGAGCGTGCGGTGGTTGAGTCTTTGCAGGACTGGGCCTTTCGGGGCCGCGAGATCCGGCTTCTCGCGCGCGATTTCGGGCCCTTGCGCCTGGCCTGTCCGCGCCTGGTGACTTGGCGCACCACCTGGTCCCACCGCGTGGAGGCCCACGCGGCCCCGAGCGCTTCGGGCAGCGAATTGCCCAGCGCAATCTGGTCGCCCGACTGGACGCTGGAGCGGCTCGATCCGGTGCGCGGCACCCTGATCGCCAGCACCGACCCGCGCCGGCGCACCGAACTGCGCGAGCGGCTCGACGCCTGCTGGCACAAGGGCGCGCCATCGTTTGCCGCCACCACGCTGGGTTTGTGAGCCCGGTCTGCACAGTTGCTGGTTTGCAACGGCTATCTGTGTGAAAAAGAAAAATGTGATGAGGGGAAATACGGATGTGTTTTTCTGGATATCATTTGCGTTCAGTCTGCATCCGGGTATTCATGGTTGCCTGACTGGGCCAGCCAAGTTTGGATTTTCGAGCTTGGCGCCCGATAAACCACCGTTTGTTCAACCTCATTCCCTGGGAAATCACCATGAAAAAGACCATCCTGCTCGCCAGCCTGCTCGCCGCTTTCGCTCTGACCGCTTGCGGCAAGAAAGAAGAAATGCCTGTGGCACCGGCCGCGCCTGCTGCTGCGCCTGCCGAGCCTGCTGCTGCCCCTGCCGCCGTGGAAGCCGTTAAAGAAGGCGCAGCTGCCACCGCCGAAGCCGTCAAGGAAGGCGCTGCTGCCACCGCTGAAGCCGCCAAAGACGGCGCCGAAGCTGTCAAAGAAGGCGCAGACAAAGCCGCTGAAGCCGCCAAGGAAGCCGCAGACAAGGCTGCTGAAGCCGCCAAAGCCGCTGTTGGTGCCGCCAAAGACGCTGTCAAGCAGTAATTTCCGCTGAGGGCGCCTGGTTGCAGGCGCCCCCTGAGCCCAAAGAAGAAGCCGCCCACGGGCGGCTTGTTCTTTGGCGGTGGAAAATCTTGTCACCCGCTGTGTTTTTTTACTTCAGATCGTCCACCAGCAACTGCGCAATGCGCGCCGCGTTGCCGGTTGTGTCTGTCTGGCCCTGGGCGTCGAGCACGGTGGCCGTGCTGCGGTTGTCCTGGCTTCGCACCAGCACCCGGTAACGGGCCGGGGTGGTGTCGGGTTTGGCGCTGCCAAACAGGCGGCCGAAGAAGCCGGGCTTCGTCTCGTCCGTGCTGCCGGGTGTCACGTAGCGCACGAAATAGATGCCCTGGCTGCGATCCCGGTCTTCGACCGTGAATCCGCTGCGGTCCAGCGCCAGACCCACGCGGCGCCAGGCGCGGTCAAAACCGTCACCGACTTCGATCACCGGCTGGCCATTGACCGTGGTGAGGCGGGCGGCGGCCTGCGCAGGTGCGCTGGCCACCGCGGCCTGGGCCTGCGCCTCGCTCACGCCGAGCTTGATCATCAGACGGGTGAGGAATTCGGCTTCGAGTTCGGGATCGGCCTCGCGCGGCTGCCAGACGGTCTGATCTTTCTGCGCGGTCGAATACACCTCGATCATGCCGCGGTGGCTGATGAAAATTTCGGTCTTTCCGTCGCCGCTGCGCTCCAGGCGGGTGCGGAACTTGTCGCGTTCACCAGTGGAATACAGGTTTTCAAACACCCGACCGATGGTGCGCCGAATAAAGTCCTGCGGCAGCTTGGCGCGGTTTTCGGCCCAGTCCGTTTCCATGATGCCGAGTTTTTCCTGATCGAGTTCGAGCACAAAGCCGTTCTCCTGCCAGAAGTCCCGCACCGGGCTCCACAGCTTGTCGGCCGGACGGTCCACCACCAGCCAGCGCTGGTTGCCGGCGCGCTCGATGCGCACGTCGGCCACCGCATTGACCGCGGTGGCGGCACCCGCCGTGGTCGTCGGCTGGGCGGTCTGGTAGCCGCTGGCCGTGACCACCGAGCCTGGCACCTGGTAGCGCACGTCGCGGTTCAGCTGCGTGAGGTCGGGTGGCACGTCGAGCGTGCTGCCTTTCTGGGCGCTTTTGTAATCGATCTTGTCTTCCTGCAGCATGCTGCAGCCTGCGGCCAGCGAAGCGGCCAGTGCGATCGTCGCCCATCGGGTCGGGGTGGATGGGAGGCGCGAGGTGGTGTGGGGCATGGAGCGGTTCGGAATTCGGGTGCGTGGGGCGAATGCGTGGCGGTGTGGCCTTGGGCTCAATCGATCAGGCCGCTGTCTTTGAGGGCCACCTCCAGCAGAGGTTCCAGGTGGCTGGACAGCGGTGTGAGGGGCAGGCGCAAGGTGCCGCCGCACAGGCCCATGCGGGCCATGGCCCATTTCACCGGAACGGGGTTGCCTTCCAGGAACAGGTTCTTGTGCACCGGCATCAGCCTCAGCTGGATGTCCATGGCGCGCCGGGTGTCGCCCGCAAGGGCCGCCACGCACAGCTCGTGCATCAGGCGCGGCGCGATGTTGGCGGTCACGCTGATGTTGCCCTGGCCACCACACAACATCAGGGCCACCGCGGTGGGATCGTCGCCCGAATAGATGGCAAAACCCTCGGGCCGCTCGCGGATCAACCACTGTGCGCGCTCGATGTTGCCGGTGGCTTCCTTGATGCCGACGATGCCGGGCAGCTGGGCCAGGCGCAGCACCGTTTCCAGCGCCAGGTCCGCCACGGTGCGCCCGGGCACGTTGTACAAGATCATGGGCAGGTCGCCGGTGGCCTCGGCGATGGTCTTGAAGTGCTGGTACTGGCCTTCCTGTGTGGGCTTGTTGTAGTAGGGCACCACCTGCAACTGGCAGTCGGCGCCGACCTGCTGCGCATAGCGCGCAAGGTTGACCGCTTCGGCGGTGGAGTTGGAGCCGCAGCCGGCCATGATGGGCACGCGCCCGGCGGCCTGTTCCACCGAGACGCGGATGATTTCGCAGTGTTCCTCGGTTGTCACCGTGGGCGACTCGCCGGTGGTGCCGACCACACAAAGGCAGTCGGTGCCCTCGGCGATGTGCCAGTCGATGAGTTTTCTCAGGGCAGCGTAGTCCACGCGGCCGTCGGCCTGCAAGGGGGTGACCAGAGCGACGAGGCTGCCGGTGATGGTTTTCATGGCGGGGGTCTCAGGGGATGGACGCCGGCCCGCGGCCGGGGCCTGGTGCCTGGGTTCAGGCGCGCGAAAGCTGCATTCTACTCAGCGGCTGGCAGTCGAAAGCGCGCTGGCTGGTCGGGCGGCGTGGCGTGTTTTCGCACCGCCGCCACACGCTGCACAAAACGCTCGGGCGCGGTGCAGAAGCCATCTTCGAATGCCACGACGTGCAGCCCGGTCGCCACCCCAAGCAGTTCGCCCGCGCGCAGCAGGAAGTCGGGCCGCGAAGGCTTGCCCACGGTCTCGTTGCCCACCGCAAAGGTTTCATAGATCAGGACACCACCGATGGCCACACTGGCCACGATGCGCGGCAGCAGCGGGCGCCACAGGTAGTTGGTGACCACCACCGCGTCGAAGCGTTCGCCGTCGAGCGGCCAGGGACCGTTTTCGATGTCGGCCTCGATGGCCCGGCCCAGACCCGCCACCGCCGCAATGGCGTCGGCCGAGCGGTCCACGCCGGTCACCGCGTGCCCACGCTGCGCAAACCAGCGCATGTGCCGGCCTTGGCCGCACGCCAGGTCGAGCACCGAACCGCCGACGGGCACGAGGTGGCTCCAGCGCTGCACCCAGGCCGATGGAGATTCGTTGCCGTGTGCCATCAAAAACAACTCCAGAGCTGATCGGCCAGGTTGACCAGAAAGTCGGGCCGCTGGTACAGCGCCAGCGTGCCCAGCAAGGCCAGCGCCACCGCGGTCCAGGCCAATGCCCTGGTCGCCAGCGGTTTCATGCCGAGGCCCTCACGCGGGCCGGTCCGCGCAGGATCGGGGTCTCGCGCACCGGCAGGTTGATCAGTGCCGCCGCCACACCGAGCGCGATCGCGATGTACCAGACGATGTCGTAGCTGCCGGTGCGGTCGTACAGATAGCCACCCAGCCACACGCCCATGAAGCTGCCGATCTGGTGGCTGAAAAACACGAAACCGCCAAGCATGGACAGATGCGCCACGCCAAAAATCTGGGCCACGGTGGCGTTGGTGGGTGGCACGGTGGAGAGCCACAAGATGCCCATGACGGCCGAAAACACATACACGCTCGCGGGCGAGAGCGGCACGATCAGAAAGATGGTGATGACCACCGCACGCGCCAGGTAGATGAAGGCCAGGATGTGGCGCTTGGGCAGGCGCTGGCCCAGCGCACCGGCAGCGTAGGTGCCGATCACGTTGAACAGCCCGATCAGCGCCAGCGCGTAGCTGGCCACCTGCGGCGACAGGCCGTTGTCCTTCAGGTAGCTGGGCATGTGCACGCCAATGAACACGACCTGGAAGCCGCAGACAAAATAGCCCGCCATCAGCAGCTGGAAACTGCGGTACGGCATGGCCTCGCGCAAGGCTTGCGCGATGGTCTGCTCGCGCGGCGGCGCTGCGCCACCCGAGAAGCCCGGCTCGCGCAAACCATAGGCCAGTGGTGCGATCAGCAGCACGGCAGCACCCAGGACCATCAAGGCCTGCTGCCAGCCGAACGCACCGATCAACCACCCCTCCACCGGCACCATGAGGAACTGGCCAAACGAACCCGCCGCCGCCGCCACGCCCATGGCCCAGGAGCGTTTCTCGGCCGGGATCTGGCGCCCGATCACGCCGTAGATCACCGCGTAGGTGGTGCCGGCCTGCGCCGCGCCGATCAGCACACCGGTGGTCAGCGCAAAGCCCAGCGTGGTGGTGGTCAGTGCCATGCCCGCCAGGCCCAGTGCGTACAGCACTGCGCCACCGATCAGCACACGCAGGGCGCCGAAACGGTCGGCCGCCATGCCGGCAAAAATGCCGAACACGCCCCAGGCGAGGTTCTGAATGGCGAGCGCGAACGAAAAGGTTTCGCGGCTCCAGCCCTGTGCCTGGGTGATCGGCTGCAGCCACAGGCCAAAGCCGTGGCGGATGCCCATGGACAGGGTGACGATGGTGGCGCCGCAGATCAGCACCTGGGCGGCAGACAGGCGCGGGGCGCCGGTTGAAACAGAAGACATCCCCGGAAATGTAGCGAATCCGCCGCTGTGGCGTGCGCACACAGGCGTCGCAAGGGCCTCATCCGGTGCCTGGCAGGGGCTTGACGCGGGGCCTGGTCTGTCGTTGTGGTCTGAAATCTGTATTTGCGTACAGTGTTTTCGAGGGCCGACCCGTACAATCCGCGCCCATGGCAAGCCAATCCCCCTCCGATTATTCCGAAGGCTCGATCCGTGTTCTCAAAGGCCTGGAGCCTGTGAAGCAGCGACCGGGCATGTACACCCGGACCGACAACCCGCTGCACATCATCCAGGAGGTGCTGGACAACGCGGCCGACGAAGCCCTGGCCGGTCACGGCAAAAAAATCAAGGTCACGCTGCACGATGACGGCTCGGTGGGCGTGGAAGACGACGGCCGCGGCATCCCGTTCGGCCTGCACCCGGAAGAAAAAGCGCCGGTGGTCGAACTGGTGTTCACCCGGCTGCACGCCGGTGGCAAGTTCGACAAAGGCAAAGGCGGCGCCTACAGCTTCTCCGGCGGCCTGCACGGCGTGGGTGTGAGTGTGACCAATGCGCTGTCGACCCGCATGGAAGTCAGCAGCTACCGCGAAGGCCAGGTGGCCCGGCTCGCGTTTTCTGCCGGCGACGTGATCGAGCCGCTGACCACCCAGCCCAGAGGCGAGGGCGACCGCAAGCAGGGCACCACGGTGCGCGCCTGGCCCGACGCCAAGTACTTCGAGTCTTCTGCCCTGCCCATGGCCGAGCTCACACACCTGCTGCGCAGCAAGGCGGTGCTGATGCCCGGCGTGAGCGTGACGCTGGTGGTTGAGAAAACCAAGGACATACAAACCTGGCTCTACAAAGGCGGCCTGCGCGACTACCTGCAGCAAACCCTCAACGGCGAGCCGGTGATTCCGCTGTTCGAAGGCGAAGGTTTTGCCGACAGCGGCCACGACAGCTTTGCCGAAGGCGAGGGCGCCGCCTGGTGCGTGGCCTTCACCGAAGACGGCCAGCCGGTGCGCGAGAGCTATGTGAACCTGATCCCCACCAGCGCCGGTGGCACACACGAAAGCGGCCTGCGCGACGGTCTGTTTCAGGCCGTCAAGAGCTTCATCGAGCTGCACGCGCTGCTGCCCAAAGGCGTGAAGCTGTTGCCCGAAGACGTGTTTGCCCGCGCCTCGTACGTGCTCAGCGCCAAGGTGCTCGACCCCCAGTTCCAAGGCCAGATCAAGGAACGTCTGAACTCCCGCGACGCGGTGCGCCTGGTTGGCAGCTACGTGCGTCCGGCGCTGGAGCTGTGGCTCAACCAGCATGTGGACTACGGCAAAAAATTGGCCGAGCTGGCCATCAAGGCCGCACAAAGCCGTCAGAAGGCCGGCCAGAAGGTCGAGAAGCGCAAGGGCTCTGGCGTGGCCGTGTTGCCCGGCAAACTGACCGACTGCGAAAGCCGCGACCTGGCCCACAACGAGGTGTTTCTGGTCGAGGGCGATTCCGCCGGTGGCAGCGCCAAGATGGGCCGCGACAAGGAGAGCCAGGCCATCCTGCCGCTGCGCGGCAAGGTGCTCAACACCTGGGAGGTCGAGCGCGACCGCCTGTTTGCCAACAACGAGATCCACGACATCGCGGTGGCCATCGGCGTCGATCCGCACGGTCCGCTGGACAGTCCCGACATGAGCGGCCTGCGCTACGGCAAAGTCTGCATCCTGTCCGACGCCGACGTCGATGGCTCCCACATCCAGGTGCTGCTGCTCACGCTGTTCTTCCGCCACTTTCCCAAGCTGATCGAGACCGGCCACGTGTACGTGGCGCGCCCGCCGCTGTTCCGGGTCGATGTGCCGGCGCGCGGCAAGAAACCGGCGGTCAAGCGCTACGCGCTGGACGAGGGGGAACTGCACGCCATCCTGGACAAGGCCGAGAAAGACGGCGTACCGCGCGAGAAGTGCCAGATCAGCCGCTTCAAAGGCCTGGGCGAGATGAACGCCGAGCAGTTGTGGGACACCACGCTCAACCCCGACACGCGGCGGCTGCTGCAGGTCACCCTGGGCGGCATGGACTTCGCCGCCACCGAAGCCCTCATCACCAAGCTCATGGGCAAGGGCGAAGCCGCTTCGCGCCGCGAGCTGATGGAGCTGCATGGCGACTCGGTGGAGATTGATATTTAGATAACCCCCCCCCCACGCCGCTTGCGGCGTGTCTTGCAGACCGCGTCGGTGTCAGAGCCACCGACGCTTCGGGTTGTCCAAGCCTGCGCAGGCAGGCCTGGAGCCGCAGCCCTCAGCCCCCCAGGGAGCGGCACTGACGGCCCGGCAAAGCCGGTTCCGCGGTGCCCTTGGATGGAATACCCCTCGAGGCGCTGCCACCCTTTGCACGATGCATCAACCTGAATACCGAGTTTTTTGATGGACGATCTTTTGAACCTGGAGCCGGTGGCCGATGCCCCCGGCGAAGACAACCTCGCCAACTACGCTCAGCGCGCTTACCTCGAGTACGCGCTGTCGGTGGTCAAGGGCCGGGCCTTGCCCGATGTCTGCGACGGCCAAAAGCCGGTGCAGCGCCGCATCCTGTTTTCCATGGAGCGCATGGGGCTGGGATTCAGCGGTCCCAACCGCAGCAACGCGGCCAAGCCGGTCAAGAGCGCGCGGGTGGTCGGTGATGTGCTGGGCAAATACCACCCGCACGGTGACAGCGCGGCCTACGACGCGCTGGTGCGCATGGCGCAGGATTTTTCGCAGCGCTACCCGCTGATCGACGGCCAGGGCAACTTCGGCTCTCGCGACGGCGATGGCGCAGCCGCCATGCGTTACACCGAAGCGCGCCTGGCGCGCATCACCGGCCTGTTGCTCGACGAGATCGACGAAGGCACGGTGGACTTCATCCCCAACTACGACGGCTCGTTCGAAGAGCCGAAGCAGCTGCCCGCGCGCCTGCCGTTCAACCTGCTCAACGGTGCCTCGGGCATCGCCGTGGGCCTGGCGACCGAAATCCCCAGTCATAACCTGCGCGAAGTGGCCGACGCCTGTGTGGCGCTGATCAGGAACCCGAAGCTCAGCGAAGAAGAACTGCTTGCCATCCTGCCCGGCCCGGACTACCCCGGGGGCGGCCAGATCATCAGCCCGGCGAGCGACATCGCCGATGCCTACCGGAGTGGCCGCGGCAGCTTGAAAGTGCGTGCGCGCTGGAAGATCGAAGACCTGGCGCGCGGCCAGTGGAACCTGGTGGTCACCGAACTGCCGCCGGGCGTGAGCAGCCAGAAGGTGCTGGAGGAAATCGAGGAGATCACCAACCCCAAGGTGAAGACGGGCAAGAAGGCGCTGAGCCAGGACCAGACGCAGCTCAAAGCCAGCCTGCTGATGGTGCTCGACGGTGTGCGCGACGAGTCGAGCAAGGACGCGCCGGTGCGCCTGGTGTTCGAGCCCAAGAGCAGCCGCATCGAACAGGCCGAACTCATCACCGCGCTGCTGGCCCACACCAGCCTGGAAGGCTCGTCGCCGATCAACCTGACCATGATCGGTCTGGACGGCCGGCCGACGCAGAAGTCGCTGCGGCTCATGCTGACCGAGTGGATTGACTTCCGGCAAACCACCATCACGCGCCGCAGTCAGCACCGGCTGAACAAGGTGCTGGCCCGCATCCACATTCTGGAGGGCCGGCAACTTGTCTTGCTGAACATCGACGAGGTGATTGCCATCATCCGGAGCAGCGACGAGCCCAAGGCCGCGCTGATCGAACGTTTCAAACTCAGCGACCGCCAGGCCGAAGACATCCTGGAAATCCGGCTGCGTCAATTGGCGCGCCTGGAGGCGATCAGGATCGAGCAGGAACTGAGCAGCCTGCGCGATGAGCAGGGCAAGCTCGAAGACATCCTGGGCAACCCCGGCAGCCTCAAGCGCCTGCTGGTCAAGGAGATCGAGGCCGACGCCAAGACATTTGCCGACGCGCGCCGCACGCTGATCCAGGCCGAGAAAAAGGCCGTGGCCGACATCAAGGTGGTGGACGAACCGGTGACGGTGGTCATCTCCAGCAAAGGCTGGGTGCGCGCGCGCAACGGCCACGGGCACGAAGCGGCCAGCTTCGCCTTCAAGGCGGGTGACGGCCTGTACGGCACGTTTGAGTGCCGCACGGTGGACACGCTCATCGTCTTTGGCAGCAACGGGCGCGTCTACAGCGTGTCGGTCGCCAGCCTGCCCGGCGCGCGTGGTGACGGCCAGCCCATCACCACCCTGATCGAGCTGGAGTCGGGCACCCAGCCCCTGCACTACTTCGCCGGCCCGACCAGCGCCACGCTGCTGCTCAGCAGCACCGGGGGCTACGGCTTTCTGGCCAGCGTGGACAGCCTGGTGTCGCGCCAGCGCGCGGGCAAAACCTTCATCAGCGTGGGCGAGGGCGAGGCGATCTGCGCACCGTCTCACGCGGCGAACACTTCCGGCAGCCAGCCATTGGCAGCCGCGACGCACGTGGCCTGTGCCTCCACCGGTGGCCGCATCCTCACCTTCGAGATCGGTGAACTCAAGATCATGGAAAAAGGCGGGCGCGGTCTCATGCTGCTCGACCTCGAGCCCAAGGACACGCTGGCCGGCGCGGCCGCCTACACCCGCAGCGTGAAGATCGAAGGCATCGGGCGCGGCGGCAAGGAGCGCGACGAAACCCTGGAAATCCGCAGCCTGAACAACGCCCGCACCGCGCGCGGGCGCAAGGGCAAGGCGGCCGATCTGGGCTTCAAACCGAACCGCATCACCCGGGTGGAGTGAGGCGGGTCGGGCCGGCGTCGGCCTCGCCCGTCCCCCTGGTGCCTTTCCAGCGGAAGGTGAACAGCGCATTCAGGCCCCATTCACCCTTCCTTGGGCACACTGCCTGTACGGTCCTCGTAGGCCGGGCTTTCAGATCAGGGGAAACATCATGACTTCCAAGCATTTGTCCTTTTGCATGGCCGTGGCCACCTGCATGGTGAGCGCCGCCGCCATGGCGCAGCCCGTTGTTTCGCAGGCGGTGCCGGCCCAGGCCAGGGCGCGCGTGGCGCAAGAACGGTGTGACCAGCAGCAGAACCGTGCCGGTGACTGCCGGCGCGATCGCCGGGCCCGGTCGGGTGGGGACCGCCGCCGCTACCGCGCCGATCCGGTGGCGGTCGTCACCGACAGCGTGCCGCAGCACCCCGCCTATGGCTGGCAGTATTTCTCGGACCCGCGTGCGGTGCATGCGGTGGTGATCAGCCCCGCGGGGGAATACTTCCTGAGCCGCGGTCGCGGCATGCGGCAGGTCACCGGCCCGGCCGGCGGCGCCTTGCCGGGCTGATGCGGGCCAATCCCGGGCCGGCGACGCGTGGTGTGTGCGGGCCCGGAGGTGGCTGGTGCGGGATCAGCCCAGTTCGGCGATCAGTTCGATTTCCACACACGCGCCAAATGGCAACTGTGCGACGCCAAACGCGCTGCGCGCATGGGCGCCGACGACGGGGCCGAAGACTTCGCCGATGAGTTCGCTGCAGCCGTTGGTCACCAGGTGCTGCTCGGTGTAGGTGGCGGTGCTGTTGACCAGGCTCATCACCTTGACGATGCGCTTGACGTGGTTGAGGTCCTTGTTCACCACCAGGCAGGCGGCGGCCAGGGTGCCCATGAGGTCGATGGCCACCGCGCGGGCGGCGGGCTTGGCCTCGTCGGTGGTCATGGTCAGACCGAGCTGGCCGAGCCAGGGCTTGCCGTCTTTTTTGGCGATGTGGCCGCTCAGGAAAATCAGGTTGCCAGTCTGCACAAAAGGCAGGTAGGCGGCAGCGGGCACAGACACGGGGGGCAGTTCGATGCCGAGTTGGGCAAGCTTGTCGTAAACGCTCATGGGGGACTCCTGAAAAATGGTGTCGGTCATTCTAGGTGCCGACCCCGGTGCATTTGACGGGCGCGCGGGCCGCGTTCGCCGCAGCGGTGTGTAGAGTGCGTCCAGGGGTGTGACGCGCAGTGGCCGATGGGCGCGTCATGTCGGGCTCGGGGAACGCCGGCCCAGGCAGCTGGCTGGCCAAGCGGAGGTTTCCAATGGGGAGCAGACACGGGGTTGCGCGGGGTGCGGGCCAGCGGTGGGTGGCGCCTGCTCGTTGCGTCCGCTTCAACACGCGGTGGGCCGGCGCCAAGGCGGGCGCTACCCTCAGCAGCAGGGTACTGCGGTGAGCCTGCTCAGCCCCTTGCTCGCCGCCGGCCTCGGGTGGGTTCTGGGCGTGGCCTTGCAACTGCAGCAGCATGTGTTGTGGCCGCTGGTGGTGTACGGGTCAACGCTTGCCCTTGGTGGGGTGCTGGTGCTGATGGCGTGGCGCCCGCCCCGGTGGCGCGGCTGGCCGCTGTGGCTGGCGGCCGGTCTGCTGACCGGTGTTGGCCTGACCGGCGCACGCGCGTCCTTCTACGCCGCCCACGCTTTGCCTGCCGCGCTCGAAGGGCGCGACATCACCGTCACCGGGCGCATCGCCTCGCTCCCCCAGGACAGCGCGCTGGGCCAGCGGTTTGTGCTGGCGGTCGACGCGGCCGCGCTGGAAGGCCGGACCGTGGCGTTGCCCGCGCGTCTGCAATTGAGCTGGATCGGCTCGGCCACCGGTGGCGGGACCGAGCCCCCGGCGCTGATCGCGGGTGAGCGCTGGCAGCTCACGGTGCGCCTGCGCCAGCCGCACGGCAACCGCAACCCGCACGGCTGGGACCGCGAACGCTGGCTCTGGGAGCAGGGTATTGGCGCCACCGGCTATGTGCGCAGCGGCCCGCGTGACGCGGCGCCGCAGCGCCTGGGCGAACGCGCCGGTTACCCGGTGCTCGCGGCGCGGCAATGGGTGGCACAGCGCATCGCCGCGCGCGTGGGCGAGCCGCGCAGTGGCGGGGTGCTGGCCGCGCTGGTGGTGGGCGATCAGAGCGCGATCGAGCGCGACGACTGGGATGTGTTCCGCACCACCGGTGTGGCCCACCTGATGAGCATCTCGGGTCTGCACGTGACCATGTTCGCCTGGCTGGCGATGGCGCTGATCGGCCGGGGCTGGCGCGGGCTTGGCGAGCACTGGCCCGGCGCCTTGCTGGTGGTGCCCATGCCGCTGGCAGCCGGCCTGGGCGGGGTGGCGCTGGCCGCGGCGTATGCGGTGTTCTCCGGCTGGGGTGTGCCCGCGCAGCGCACGGTGCTCATGCTGGCGGTGGTGCTGTTGTTGCGGCTGTCGGGTCGCCGCTGGCCGTGGCCGATGGTCTGGCTGCTGGCGATGTCGGTGGTGTTGCTGCTCGATCCCTGGGCGCTGCTGCAACCGGGTTTCTGGCTCAGCTTCGTCGCGGTGGGCATTCTGTTTGCCACCGATCCCGGGCGCCGCACCGTGCCCGTGCCGGATGCGCCCGATGCGGTGCCACCGCGGCCCGCTCACCGGGCCCTGCATTCGGCGCTGGGGCTGCTGCGCGAGCAGGCGGTGGTGACGGTGGCGCTTGCGCCGCTGGCGCTGCTGCTGTTCGGGCAGTTTTCGCTGGTGGGTCTGGTGGCCAACCTGGTCGCGATCCCCTGGGTGACGCTGGTCATCACGCCGCTGGCCATGCTCGGTGTGTTGCTGCCCCCGCTGTGGGACACGGCCGCGCTGGCGGTGCAGGGCCTGGGCCTGGGATTGACGTGGCTGGGGCAATGGCCCTGGGCCGCGATCCACCGGCCGATTCCGCCGGCCGGCCTGGCGCTGGCCGCGGTGCTCGGCGGGTTGCTGCTGGTGCTGCGGCTGCCGGCGGTGTGGCGCATCGCGGGGCTGTTTCTGCTGGTGCCGGCGTCGTTGTGGAGTCCGCCGCGGCCCCCGCCTGGCGTGTTCGAGGTGGTGGCGATCGACGTCGGCCAGGGCAGTGGGCTGCTGGTGCGAACCGCCCGCCACAGCCTCTTGTTTGACGCCGGGCCACGGTACGGCCTGGACAGCGACGCGGGCGAGCGCGTGGTGGTGCCGCTGCTGCGCGCGCTCGGCGAGCGGCCCGACGCAGTGGTGATCAGCCACAAAGACAGCGACCACGCGGGCGGCGCCGAGTCGGTGCGTGCCGCCTGGCCGCAGGCGCGCTGGCTGTCATCGTTCGACGTCGATCCCGCCCGCCGCTGTCTGGCGGGAAACAGCTGGACCTGGGACGGCGTGCGGTTCGACATCCTGCATCCGGAGGCCGGGCATTACCGGGCCGACGGCAGCGCTACCTTGTCGAGCAACGCGATGTCGTGCACCTTGCGCATCAGCGCCGGCAACCAGAGCGCCTGGCTCAGCGGCGATCTGGACGCCGAGCGCGAAACCCGGCTCTCGCTCGCACAACCCGAGCTGCGCGCCACGCTGCTGGTCGCGCCGCACCACGGCAGCAAGAGCTCCAGCAGCCCGGTGCTGCTCAACACCTTGCGCCCGCGCTGGGTACTGGTGCAATCGGGTTACCGCAACCGCTTCGGCCACCCGGCGCCCGAGGTGCTTGCGCGCTACCGCGAGCGTGGCCTGCGCTGGGTCAGCAGCCCCGATTGCGGCGCGGCAACCTGGCGCAGCAACCAACCGGATCGCGTGTCCTGCGAGCGCGAAACGGGGCGCCGTTACTGGCACCATGTTCCCATGAACACCGAGGCGATGGAGGCCGGCGCAGGCGATCCTCCCGACGGTGGATGAGCCAGGCGCCCACCAGAAATCCGTTCACAATCCGGTGCGCCACGCACACGCTGGCCCGCGCCTTGCTATGCTGATCGCAGGAGTTTTCACAATGAGCCGAGCGACGTTTGACGAAATGTATGCCTCGCCCGACGAGGTGCGCGTCCACTACCAGAGCTACGCGCGCTGGCTGGCCGAGCAGCCGCCAGAGGTCATGGCCGACCGCCGAGAAGCGGCCGAGGTGATCTTCCGGCGCGTGGGCATCACCTTTGCGGTGTACGGCGACAAGGACGAAGACGCCGCGGGCAACGAACGCCTCATCCCGTTCGATCTGATCCCGCGCATCATCCCTGCGCACGAATGGCTCAACATGAAAGAGGGCCTGGTGCAGCGCGTGACCGCGCTCAACCACTTCCTGCACGACATCTACCACGGGCAGGACATCATCCGGGCCGGCCACATCCCGGCCGACCAGATTTTTCAAAACGCGCAGTTCCGCCCCGAGATGCAGGGGGTGAACCTGGCGCACGGTGTGTACTCGCACATCGCCGGGGTGGACATGGTGCGTGCGCCCAACGCCGAAGGGGTGGGCGAGTACTACGTGCTGGAGGACAACCTGCGAGTGCCCAGCGGGGTGAGCTATATGCTGGAAGACCGCAAGATGATGATGCGGCTGTTTCCCGAGCTGTTCGGCGAGAACCGGGTGGCGCCGGTTGCGCACTACCCCGACCTGCTGCTGGAGACCCTGCGCGCGGTGGCGCCGGCGGCGGCGGACGAGCCCACGGTGGTGCTGCTCACGCCCGGCATGCACAACAGCGCCTACTTCGAACACGCCTTCCTTGCACAGCAGATGGGCATCGAGCTGGTCGAGGGGCAGGACCTGTTCATGAAGGACCACTTCATCTTCATGCGCACCACACGCGGCCCGCGGCGGGTCGATGTGATCTACCGCCGGGTCGACGACGATTTCCTCGACCCCAAGGTGTTCCGCGCCAGCTCCACGCTGGGCTGCGCGGGCCTGATGGACGCCTACCGTGCCGGCAACGTGAACATCTGCAACGCCGTGGGCACCGGGGTGGCCGACGACAAGTCGATCTACCCCTATGTGCCCCAGATGATTGAGTTCTACCTCGGCCAGAAACCCATTCTGAGCAACGTGCCCACCTTCATGGGACGCAAGCCAGACGATCTTCGGTACATCCTGGCCAACCTCAAGGAACTGGTGGTCAAGGAGGTGCATGGCGCCGGAGGCTACGGCATGCTGGTCGGGCCGGCCTCGACCCAGGCCGAAATCGAGCAGTTCCGAAAAGCCATCGTGGCCAATCCCGATGGCTACATCGCGCAACCCACCCTCTCGCTGTCCACCTGCCCCACCTATGTGAACGCCGGCATCGCGCCGCGCCACATCGATCTGCGCCCGTTTGTGCTTTCGGGCACCGAGGTGCAGATGGTGCCCGGCGGCCTGACCCGGGTGGCGCTGAAAGAAGGCTCGCTGGTGGTGAACTCCTCGCAGGGTGGGGGCACCAAGGACACCTGGGTGCTGGAGTGAGCGCCCCCTCGGATGTATCGGAATGACCCCCCGCGCCGCTTCGCGTCACCCCCCTGCAGGGGAGCGATGCCCGTGGCCTGGCGGAGCCAGTGCCACGGCATCTCTGGACCAACACATCGCCCGCGTCGCGTTCCTCTTCTGCTGTGACGTGTTTTGCCTTGCACATGGGAGTCAATGACATGCTTTCCCGCACCGCTGACCATTTGTTCTGGATGTCGCGCTACACCGAGCGTGCCGAGAACACCGCGCGCCTGCTCGACGTGAACTACCAGACCTCGCTGCTGCCGCAGTCCAGCGCCGAGGCCGAGGGCGGCTGGGAGGGCCTGCTCAGCATCAGCGAGCTCATGCCCAGCTACCGCCGCAAATACGGCGCCGAGATCACGCCGCGCAACGTGCTCGACTTCATGGTGCGCGACGAGCGCAACCCCTCCAGCATCGCGGCCTGCCTGCGCGCCGCGCGCGAAAACGCCCGCGCGGTGCGCGGCGCGCTCACCACCGAGTACTGGGAAACCCAGAACCAGACCTGGCTGGAGCTCCCGCGCATGTTGCAGGGCGACGCCTTCGAGCGCGATCCGGGCCAGTTCTTCGAATGGGTCAAGTTCCGCTCGCATCTCTCTCGCGGGGTGGCCATCGGCACCATGCTGCGCGATGAGGCGTTTCATTTCTACCGCATGGGCACCTTTCTGGAGCGCGCCGACAACACCGCGCGCCTGCTCGACGTGAAGTACCACGCCGCCTACCAGGACCACACCAGCGATGCGGCGGCGATGGCGGAGGATTTCGATTTCTACCAGTGGAGTGCGATCCTGCGCAGCGTCAGCGGCTTCGAGGTCTACCGCAAGGTCTACCGCGACGTGATCACGCCGGTGAAAGTGGCCGAGCTGCTCATCCTGCGCAGCGACATGCCGCGCAGCCTGGCCGGCTGTGTGAACGAGGTGGTGAACAACCTGGGTGTGGTCGCCAGCGACCACTCGACCGAAACCCTGCGCCATGCCGGCAAGCTGCAGGCCGATCTGAAATTCGCCCGCATCGACGAAATCCTCGCCACCGGACTGCACACCTTTCTGACCCAGTTCCTCGACCGCGTGAACACGCTGGGCTGGCGCATCAGCCAGGACTTTCTGGTGCCCAACCGCTGAACCCGCGCTCAGGCTGCGCGCTGGCTGCCGGCGGGCATCAGGAGTGGATGTAGCTCTCCAGCTGTTCGATGGTGTATTTCTGCTCGGCGATGATCGAGTCGAGCAGGTGGCGGATCGCCAGCACACCCACCAGCTTGGTGCCGTCCATCACCGGCAGGTGGCGGATGTTGCGGGTGCTCATGAGCGCCATGCAGTCGAGGGCGCGGGTCTTCGGCGACACCACCATCACGTCGCGCGTCATGATCTCGGTCACCTGCGTTTCGCGCGAGTTCTTGCCCTGCAGCGCCACCTTGCGCGTGTAGTCGCGCTCGGACACGATGCCCACCAGCTTGCCCTGGGCATCGATCACCGGCAGCGCGCCCAGCCCGTGCTTGGCCAGCAGGTGCAGCGCCTCGAACACGGTCGCCTCGGGGGGCACGGTGCACAGGGGCTTGGCGTAGGCTTTCAGCAATTCGGCAGCGGTTTTCATGGTGTCCTCCAGATCGTGGGTGGGTCGCGTTCGGTGCGGTTTTTCAGCGCACGTTGATCGTGATGCGCTCGCTCATCACCACCGGGTGGTGGGGAATGTGGTTCTGATCGCCCAGCACCAGTTGCAGCGTGTGTGCACCCGGCTGGAGATTCAGCGTGGTTTGCGTCTGGCCACCGCCAAAGTGGCGGATGTTGTCGGTGGCGGGCAGCGGCGCGTTGGCGTCCCATGCATTGACGTCGATCAGCAGGTGGTGGTGACCGGTGCCCGCCTTGTCCATGCCGGCGGGTGCCACACCCATGCCCTCCAGTCCGAACACCACCGTGACCGGATTGCTCACCACCATGCCGTTGCGCAGGTTGACGAAATACAGCCGCGCGCCGGCAGGCGCTGTCACCTTTTTGTAGCCCGTGCTCAGCGTGGGCATGCTGGCCGTCACCTGGGCCGGCGCGGTGGGTGTGGGGTTGGGCGCCATCGGCCCGCCGGTGTGCATGCCGCCATGCGGGTGACCGGCGCAGCCCGCCAGCGCGATGGCCGCCGCGGTGCTGGTCCAGGCGGCGGCTCGACGGATTGTTTGCATGCCTGTCTCCTGTTGTGTCGGGTCGGAGACACCAGCATACGCAGCCCAGCGGGTTTGTCGAGCCCTATGGCGGGTCGTCCTGCCTGTCCTGACCGCCCCGGCCGCCAGTCCACGGCCCCCGGCCTCGTGGCCGGCGCACGCTCACAGCCAGACCTGGCCCGGTGCCGGTGCGGTCTGGATGGTGAACTCCGGGGTGCCCCCGAGCACAAACGACCCGAGCACCCAGCTCAGCAGCGCGATGAAGATGCTGGCCCAGAACGCGGTCCAGAAGCCGGTGAGGCGAAAACCGTCGACCAGCCTGGCCACCAGCAGCAGCATCAGCGCGTTGATCACCAGCAGGAACAGGCCGAAGGTGAGCAGCGTCAGCGGCAGCGTGAGGAAGACCAGCAGCGGCCTGACCACCGCGTTGGCCAGGCCCAGCAGCAGCGCCGAGACCACCAGCGCCGAGGTGCTGCCAAATTGCATGCCCTTGAACAAATGGCTGGCCACCCAGAGCGAAACCGCCGTGATGGCCCAGTGCAGCAGAAAAGGGGTGAGGTTGGCGAGCATGGAATGTGTTTCAACGTGGGGGTGGGGCAAGCGGTGCGACCGCCGCAGGGCCGATCGGGTGGGGGGTGGAGCGCTCAGACCAGCAGCGGCGCCAGCGCAGCGTTCACCGCCGCCGCATCGGGTTCGGCGAACACCGTATTGTGACCACCGGTCAGCGGCCCGCCGCCGGGCTCCAGCTGCCCGCTCGCATCGTGGCCCACCGCCTTGAATTTCCACACCCCGCCCACCCGCTTGAGATAGCCCAGGTGTTGTCCACCGGGGCCGTGCACACCCAGCACGCCGGCGTTGACGGGGCGCAGGTGCAGGGTGCGTGCGGGCGCGTTCACAGGTCGGTGGGGGTTGACGACTCGGGCAGCACGCTCAGGTCCAGCGGGCGCACGGCGCCCATCCAGATCGCCCGGTCGCGGTGGTCGGCCAGGTCCTGCCCGGTGAGCGGGTGGATGAACACCACAAGGCCCGCGCGGTGCATCGCCAGCCAGGGAATCACCTCGCCAAACAGCGCCGCCTTGAACGCCAGCTGGCAGCTCCAGTCCGGGTGGGGGCCCACCGGCCGGTCGTGCACGTGCCCCATCTTCAGCGGGAAGCGTGCCGCCGCTGCTTCGCACAGCGCACGGGCCTGCGCCAGCGTGTCGGCGTTGAAATACACGTGGGCGTGGTAGCCGTGGATGGCCGGGGCATCTGGTGGCATCGGGTTCATGGCGGTCGGGTCTCGTGGCGGGGAAGGGGTCACGGTCAGGCGGCACGCCTGCGCGACGTGCTCAACACAGCTCGGCCGGTGTGGTGCTGGCGTCGGACGGGTGGTTGCCGGCCTGCGGCCGCGCCGACAGCAGGGCCAGGTGCTCGGCCCGGTTCAACACCTTCAGGGGGTCCGCTTTGCGCGGGTCGATGTTGACCACGCCAACCCCGATCTGCGGCACAAACGTCCGTTTCTGCTGCCACTCGGCGGTCACCGTCAGCGGCATCTCGGCGACCTTGCGGATGGTCGCCACCGTGTCGGCAATCGGTTCCTGGCCTTTTTCGTTGCACATCACCACCACAAAACAGCGCGGATGGTAGAGCCCGACCAGGCAGCGGAATCCGGCCACGCGGCGGATGCGCGCGGCCAGCGCCACCAGAATCTGGCCATCGGCCTGCTGCGTGTCCGACTCCGTCATCTCGTACAGATTCGCCAGGTACAGACAGACCACGGTGCACCGGCCATGCAGCCGCGCCGAGCGCCAGAAGCTGTGCGCCATTTGCGACAGCAGTGCCGTGCCGGTCGGCAGGCCGGTCGCCGGTTCGGCGCCCATCTCCAGGCGCATCAGGCGCTTGAGCAGGCGGATCTGCCGGTTGCGCAACTGCACCAGCACCGTGGCCACCAGGAAAAACGCGACCGACACCACCGCGGTCAGGATCTGTGTGCCGGTGCCCATCCACGCCACACCCAGGCCCTTCATGTACAGGCCGATCACCATCAGCACCAGACACACGATCGCCAGACTCATCCAGCGCGCCAGCGGGTCACCCAGGGCCGCGCTGCGCACCACCACAATCACCGCCAGCACCGCGGGCACCATGTTGACCCCCGCCACCAGCCAGAGCAGCCCGTGAAAACGCTCGGGGGGTGTCTGCGTCGCGGCCAGCGCCAGCAGCATGGCCGCCCCCAGCAGCACCGCGCCGCCCCAGGCCGTGAGCCGGTGTACCCAGACGTCTTCCGACACCCCGCCAAGCCAGCTGCCCAGAAAGTAGATCGCCATCGCGCCCGCGGTGGGTCCGAGGCCGGCCTTGAGCACCATCATCGACCGCGCCGACCATGGGGGGAACACCAGCTCGGGCAGCCCGGTCATCACCACACAACTCGCCCCGGTGACCAGCACAAACAGCAGGTTGCGCCACGCACCCCGGGTTCTGTGGTGCACGCCCTCAACCACGGCCATGGACAGAATGGTCAGAATGCCGCCGAGCATGGCGGACCAGATGACAAGTTCGGTGGTGGGCATCAGGGGTTTTGGGGCTGCGAGCAAGGCGGGCGGCGGCATCGATCTTGCGGTTCGACGGCGCCACGACCGCGGGCATGGTACCGCGCCCCATGCTGTGGCGGCGTGTGGTGCGGACAACACCGCCAGCGCATGTGCGCCGGGCTGGTGGGGTGTGTGCCGAACCGCACGCCAGGCGTGTGCACAAGACCGGAAGCGGACCGCTGTTGCCGGCCGCACGGCGCCGGTGCGCACCAAGATACATTGCGGGCATGCCTTTTTCCTGCTCCCAGGTCCGCCCCATGATGGTCGCCCCGTCCCGCCCCGACCACGCCGTGGCCCGCCTGCGCACGCTGCGCCTGGCGGCCAGCGCCAAGCCGTTTCTCGCGCGCGGCTCCGGGGGCGGGCGCTGCCCCGGCTGCCGGCTGGTGGCCAGCCACTGCCTGTGTGTGCTGCGCCCGGTGCTGCCCACACGCGCCGGTGTGTGCCTGCTCATGGGCGACATCGAGGCGCTCAAGCCCAGCAACACCGGCTGGCTGGTGGCCGACACCGTGAGCGACACCTGGGCCTTCGGCTGGTCGCGCACCGCGGTCCACCCGGACCTGCTCAGCTTGCTGGCCGACCCGCAATGGCAGGCCTATCTGGTGTTTCCCGGCGAGTTCGCCGACCCGGCGCGGGTGGTGACCACTCTGCTGCCCGCGCCAACCGCCGGTTCAGCGGCGGCAGACGGCTCCACCCACGCCCCCGCCAGGCGTCCGCTGTTTGTGCTGCTCGACGGCACCTGGGCCGAGGCCCGCAAGATGTTCCGCAAAAGCCCGTACCTCGACCGCCTGCCCGTGCTCAGCCTGCAGCCCGGCACCGCCTCCAACTACCGCCTGCGCCGCTCCTCCCGCAGCGACCATTTCTGCACCGCCGAAGTGGCCGCCCAGTGTCTGGCGCTCGCCGGTGAAACCCGCGCCGCCGACACCCTCGCGGCCTACCTCGATGTGTTCACCGCCCACTACCTGAGCGCCAAACGCAACCTGCCGCTGGACCGCCACAGCGAGGCGCATCAGCGGCTGCTGGATCTGGCGGCCGCGCCGAGATCGAGGTGCGCTTGAAAAACCCGGCCGACGACTATTTTTTTGCCGACGCCACACCCGAAGACCTGGCCGCCGAGCTCGAAGACCGCGACTATTTCAAAGCCGCCAACGTGTTCTGGGTGCCCGAGGGCGCGCGCTGGGAAACGCTGCGCGCCCGTGCCAAGCGCCCCGACATCGGCAAGCTGATCGACGACAACCTCACCATCATCGAGAGCGAAAGCCCCAGGCTCAAGGGCATTCTCGACAAGCGCTAAGCCCGCGCCCAGTTACCCGACGGCAAGCTCGGCGAGCTGGTCGATCTGATCTCCACCAACGGCCTCGGTGCCGACGCCTCCACCGCCCGCGACGTGCTGGGCCAGGTCTACGAGTACTTCCACCGGCGCACTCCCCGAGGTGGCCCGCCCAAACAGAAAACCCGCAGCATCAGAAGGTGTGCGGGTTTTGTTCTGGCCGGTTTGTGAGGCTTGAATCTGGAGCGGGTGAAGGGAATCACCCAAGGCAGCCAACCCATTGATTAATAAAGATTTTTTCTGGTTATTAAAACCAGAAGTGG
>CAYRIT010000024.1:26711-34475 GCA_964424415.1 uncultured Hydrogenophaga sp. | reverse complement strand
AGGCCGGCAACATGGTCGATCTCGACAGCAACCCGACCAAGCTGATCGAGATCGTGGAGACCGGCAAACAAATGCTGATGACGCGCGGCGCGCTCACCACCTTCAGCATCGCCAACGACATCGCCAAGTACTTCGCCATCGTGCCAGCGGCGTTCGTGAGCACCTACCCGCAGTTGTCGGCGCTCAACGTGATGCACCTCACCAGCCCCAACTCCGCCATTCTGTCGGCGGTGGTGTTCAACGCGCTGATCATCGTTTTCCTCATCCCGCTGGCGCTCAAGGGCGTGCCCTACCGCGCCGTCGGTGCCGCTGCATTGTTGCGCCGCAATCTGGCCATCTACGGCCTGGGTGGCGTGATCGTGCCGTTCATCGGCATCAAGGCGATCGATCTGCTGATCGCAGCCCTCGGCCTTGCCTGAACAGCTTCTTGTAAGGAATTGACATGAACACCCCAACCCTCAACTCAAGCCTCATCCCTGCAGAACCCGGCGACAAAGCGCCGGTGCTGCGTCCGGCCCTGGTGCTGTTCGCCGTGTTGACGCTGGTCACCGGCCTGCTCTATCCCTTGTTCGTCACTGGCGTGGCGCAGGCGGTATTACCCCACCAGGCCAACGGCAGCCTGATCGTGCGCGACGGCCAGACCGTAGGCTCCTCGCTGGTCGGGCAAGCGTTCACCCAACCCGGCCACTTCTGGAGCAGACCATCGTCCACCGGACCAGCGGCCTACAACGCCAGCGCCTCCGGTGGCTCCAACCTCGGCCCCAGCAACCCTGCGCTGGCCGAGGCCGTGCAGGCCCGCATCGCCGCATTGCGCGCAGCAGACCCCGGCAACACCGCGCCGGTGCCGGTGGATTTGGTGACCGCGTCGGCCAGCGGGCTCGACCCGCACATCAGCCTAGCCGCCGCGCGTTACCAAGTGCCGCGCGTGGCGCGCGTGCGCGGCCTCGCCTCCGAGCAGGTGGATGCCTTGGTCAATGCGCACACCGACGGCGTGTGGTTCGGCTTTCTGGGCGAACCGCGCGTGAACGTGTTGGCACTGAATTTGGCGCTCGGCGCATCCATAAAACCATGAGCGACGGGGGAGGGAGCTGGTGGGCGCTGCTCCTGGCTTTGCTGGCCCTCGTCTTGCCTGTGCTGCTGGCTTGGTGGCTGGTGGTGCGCGGGATGCGGCGAGCGCAACGTAAAAAAACAGGCCGGGTGACAATCGTCTTGACTGACACGCGCCGTCCAAATCTTCCTGAAGATCCCTCTGCACGAGCCCATGACCGAGCCCACCCGTCCCGACCCCGATGCCCTGCTCGCCCGGGTGCAGCAGGCAGAGGCGCGCGCACAGCGCGGACATCTGAAGATCTTTTTTGGCGCCTCGGCGGGTGTGGGCAAAACCTACGCCATGTTGGCCGCGGCCCGCATCGCCCACGAACAAGGCACGCGCGTGACCATCGGCGTGGTCGAAACACACGGTCGATCCGACACGGAAGCGCTGGCGCGTGGCCTGCCCCGCCTGCCCCAAAAGTCCTTGTCCTACCGGGGCCGCCAACTGCCCGAATTCGACCTCGACGCTGCGCTGGCCTTCGGTGCGCAGCAAGGCCAGGCGTTGGTGCTGCTCGACGAGTTGGCCCACAGCAACGTGGCCGGTTCGCGCCACCCCAAGCGTTGGCAAGACGCCGAGGAGCTGCTCGCCAACGGCATCGACGTGTGGTCGACGATGAATGTGCAGCATCTGGAAAGCCTCAACGACATCGTCAGCGGCATCACCGGCATCCGGGTCTGGGAGACCGTGCCCGATCGTTTCTTTGACGAGGCCGACGAGGTGGTGGTGGTCGACCTGCCACCTGATGAACTGTTGGCCCGCCTGAGGGCCGGCAAGGTCTACCTGCCGCGCGATGGCGACAACCCTGCCGAACGCGCCGCTGCCAATTTCTTTCGCAAAGGCAACCTGCTGGCTTTGCGCGAGTTGACGCTGCGCCGCACCGCCGACCGGGTCGACGTGGAAATGCGCGCCTACCGCCGAGGCAGCACGGAGAAACCCGTGTGGGCCAACCGCGAAGCGCTGTTGGTGGGTGTGGGCCCGGGCGCCCACGGCGACAAAGTGGTGCGCAGCACCGCGCGCATGGCGGCCCAACTCGATGTGCCGTGGCACGCGGTGCATGTGGAATCCCATGGACAGCCCATGGGCGAAGCCGCGCAGCGCACGTTGCAACTCGCTGATTCCCTGGGGGCCACCACCGCCACGCTGTCCTCGCCCGACACCGCCAACGCCCTGGTGCGCTACGCGCGCGAGCACAACCTGGCGCGCCTCGTGCTGGGCCGCCGCGCGCGCCGCTGGCCTTGGCAACGCAGCGTCGCCGACCACATCGCCGACCACGCCGAAGACCTGGACCTGGTGCAGGTCGGTCTGCCCAAAAGCAGCGGCGCCCAAAAACCCACCGCGCCAGATGCCCCCCACGATGCGGTGTCGTGGCGCGGTTACCTCTGGGCCGTGGCCGCCTGCGCGTTCACCGCGGTGCTGGCCACGCCGCTGATCGGTGTGCTGGAGCTCAGCAACATCGTCATGCTGTTCCTCCTCGCGGTGGTGGGCGTGGGTTTGGTGCACGGGCGCGGGCCGGCCGTGCTCGCGGCCTTTCTTGGTGTGGCGCTGTTCGACTATGCGTTCGTGTCACCGCGCTTCACGCTCGCCGTGAGCGATGCGGAATACCTGGTCACTTTTGGCGTGATGCTGTTGGTGGCACTGGTGGTGGGCCAGCTCACGGCCGGTCTCAAGCAACAGGCTGAGGCCGCCACGCAACGTGAACACCGGGTGCGCAGCCTGTATGACATGTCACGCGATCTTTCCGCCGCGCTCATCACCACACAAGTCGCCGAAATCGGCGCGCGCTTTCTCACCGGCGAGTTTGCGGCTCGGTCCACCCTGCTGGCGGTCGACGATCAGGGGCAACTGCAGCCGATTGAGCGCGGCACCGCGCCGGTCGACATGGCGGTGGCGCAATGGGCCTACGAACGCGGTGAAGAAGCCGGGCGCGGCACCCATACGCTGCCGGGCAGCGCCTGCCTGGTGCTGCCGCTGAAAGCGCCCATGTGCGTGCGAGGAGTGTTGGTGGTCGAGCCACCGGATGCGCGGCCTTGGGGCATCGAGCAGCGCCGCCTGCTGCAAACCTGCGCCTCCCTGCTGGCGATCTCGCTGGAGCGCATCCACTACAACGAGGTGGCGCAAAGCAGCACAGTGCAGATCGAATCCGAGCGGCTGCGCAACTCGCTGCTGTCGGCGATTTCGCACGACCTGCGCACGCCCCTCGCTTCCTTGGTCGGGCTGGCCGATGCGCTCGAACTCACCCCGCCCGCCTTGAGCACACCGCAGCGCGAGGTGGCCGAGGCGATGCGGCAGTCCGCACACCGCATGAACGTGCAAGTGAACAACCTGCTCGACATGGCGCGTTTGCAGGCCGGTGCGGTGCAGCTCAACCGGGCATGGCAGCCGCTCGAAGAGGTGGTGGGCAGCGCAATCGCAGCCTGTGGCACAACGCTCGCCGGGCGCGACATCCGTGTTGACCTGCCGGACAACCTGCCGCTGCTGCACCTCGACGCCGTACTGATGGAGCGCGTTTTGGTGAACCTGCTGGAGAACGCCGTCAAGTACACCCCGGCGGGCAGCGCGATCCGCTTCTCTGCGCGCGCAAACAGTGACACCGTGGCGCTGACGCTCGATGACGAAGGCCCCGGCCTGCCCAAGGGGCACGAATTGCGCGTGTTCGAAAAATTTGAGCGCGGCCAGCGCGAAGGTGCCACGCCAGGCGTGGGCTTGGGGCTGGCGATCTGCCGCGCGATCATTGAGGTGCACGGCGGCACCATCGAAGGCCACAACCGCGAGAAAGGTGGCAGCGTGCAAGGCGCGCGCTTCGTTATTACCTTACCCCGCGGCACGCCCCCGGCCGATCTCTGCCACTGCACAGCCACCCTAGATCCGCCATCACCATGAGCACACCCGGCAGCCAGATTCTCATCGTTGAAGACGAGGCCCATATCCGCCGCTTTGTGCGCCTCACGCTGGAGGCCGAAGGCCATACCGTGCACGAAGCTGAAAACTACCAGCGTGGTCTGATCGAGGCCGGCACGCGCCGCCCCGACCTGGTGGTGCTCGACCTCGGCCTGCCCGACGGTGATGGTGTGGAACTCATCCGCGAACTGCG
Organism: uncultured Hydrogenophaga sp.; assembly: GCA_964424415.1. Classification (GTDB taxonomy): domain Bacteria; phylum Pseudomonadota; class Gammaproteobacteria; order Burkholderiales; family Burkholderiaceae_C; genus Hydrogenophaga. Next base: position 30,291 of record CAYRIT010000024.1, on the reverse strand, counting down.
CCAGTGGTCCAGCATGCCTGTGATCGTGCTGTCGGCGCGCAGCACCGAGGCCAGCAAAATCGCCGCGCTCGACGCGGGCGCCGACGACTACCTCGTGAAACCCTTCGGCTCGGGCGAGCTCACCGCACGCGTGCGCGCTCAATTGCGCCGCCACCAGCAACAGACAGCAGGCGGAGCACCGCAAATCACGTTTGGCAATATCAGCATCGACCTTGCGGTGCACGAGGTCGAGCGCGCAGGCGAGGTGCTGCACCTGACACCGATCGAATACAAGTTGCTGACGCATTTGGCCACCCAGCCCGACCGGGTGATCACCCACGCTCAGTTGCTCAAAGACGTGTGGGGGCCTGGTCACCAGGATGACATGCACTACGTGCGGGTGCACATGGCTAACCTGCGCAAGAAGATTGAGGTCCAGCCTTCGATGCCGCGGTATCTTGTCACAGAGGCCGGTATTGGTTACCGCTTCAGGGCGTGAAAGTACCAATCGCGTCTCCCTTGCCGTCGTCCCCAGTTCACCAGCTCCGTCAGGCACGCCCTTTTGCTTGACTGCCGTGGACCAAGGGGAAGTTGGGCGAAAAGGTTCCATGGGGTCCATGGATCGCTGGGTCTTCGTGTTTTCGACACTAGAAGTTTTACTTGACCTCTCGAAGAGGCCAAGCATTTTGAATTTTGGAAGTTCGCGGAAGCACGAGATGCTCGCGTCCGATCAGCGAACAACCATCAGAATCGCGACCCAGCACACTGTCATTCAGTGCTGGCCCAAATTTCTATGATTTATGAAGCAAGGCGTATTTGCCTGTCACGCTGAGTTGGATGTTCCATCCTATGCACCGGCACCGGCTCCCGATTTCAAAGGACTGCTTTGCCATAGTGCCAACGACAGCTTCTGCCCGACGGAGCCGTCACCCAGCCAGCGACGCCACCAGCTCATCCATGTGTCGAAACATCCGAGCTACCGGTAGCCCGTCAAACGCACGGCCATGCCCCGCCGGGCAGTAGCCCCACACGGTGGCACCGGCGTCCAGCCCGGCGCGCACGCCGGTGGCGGTGTCTTCGATCACCAGGCAGCGGGCCGGGTCGGCGCGCAGGTGGGCGGCGGCGGCCAGGTAGACGTCGGGTGCGGGTTTGGAGCGTGGCAGGTCGTGGCCGCTGAAGATGCGGTCTTCAAAATACGGCGCCATGCCGGCCATCTCGATCTGCATCACCACCTTGGCCTTGTCGGCGCCCGAGGCGCAGGCGATGCGGCCCGCGGTGTGGCGGTGGGCGGCGGCCACGGCCTGCAGTGCGCCGTCCATGGCCTTGAGTTCGGCGCGCAGGCGCACGTCGCGCCGGGCGTAGAAGGCGCGCATCCAGTCGTTGGTGAGGGGTCTGCCAGTCTCGACTTCGATGCGCGCGCGCTCGTCGCGCACCGCCTTGCCGATGAAGATGGTCAGACACTCGGCGGGTGTGATTGCCCAGCCCGATTCGTTCAGCACCTCACGCAGCACACCGTTGGTGATGGGCTCGCTGTCGACCAGCACCCCATCGCAGTCGAACAGCACGGCATCAAACATGGGGTTCACAACATCGCTCCATCCAGATAAAACCAGCGGCCACACCCGTTGACCTTGTCGCGCACAAAGCGGCTGCGCTCGTGCAGCCGCTGGCTGCGCCCGACCACGCGCGAGCGGGCGACGAACTCGACCTCGGCATGGTCGGCGTCGATGACGCGGTGTAGCCGCACCTCCAGCCCCAGCCATTTCACGCCGGCCTCCAGCGTGAGTTCGGCCGGTCGGGTGCTGGGGTGCCAGCTGGCGCGCAGGTGCTCCGGCCGACCGAGCACAAACGCGCTGTAGCGCGAGCGCATGAGCCGCTCGGCATCGGGTGCGGCGGTGTCGTGATCAAGGTAGCGGCCGCAGCAGGCTGCGAGGGCGAGCACATGGCCGCGCGCATCAAGCTGGCCACAGGGGCACGGTTGCAGCGCCGGGCCACTCATGCCGCAGCGGGTTTGCGTGCCGCGTGGGCGGCCTTGTGGGCGGCCAGGGTTTCGGTCGGCGCGTCGGCCCGCAGCCAGGCGTCAAAGCCGCCGTCGACGTGGGCCACGTTGCTCATACCCATGTCTTGCAGCGCCTTGGCGGCCAGCGCGCTGCGCCAGCCGGCGCCGCAGAACAGCACAAACTCCTTGCTCTCGTCACCAAACGCCGGCTTGAAATAGGGCGAGGCCGGGTCGACCCAGAACTCCAGCATGCCGCGCGGCGCGAGCAAGGAGCCCGGCACCGTGCCTTCGCGCTCGAGTTCGCGCACGTCGCGGATGTCGACCAGTTGCAGGTTGGGGTCCTTGCCCAGGCGCTCGCGCACCTGGTCCACGGTGTAGGTGGTGACCTGGGTGTTGGCTTCGTCCACCAGCTGGCGGAATCCTTTGGTGATGGGCATGGGAGCACTTTCGTTGGGTGGTCGCGGTCTGCCATGGTAGCGCCGACTGGTCCGGCGACACGGTGCGGACAAGGTCGGCGCGCTGGTGGTACGGTCAGCTTTTGACCTCTGACGGAGCCCGCCCCATGACGCCAGACCTGACCGCGTTCCCCATCACCCGCAAGTGGCCCGCCGCCCACCCGGATCGCCTGCAGCTCTATTCGCTGCCCACGCCCAACGGCGTGAAGGCCTCGATCATGCTGGAGGAATGTGGCCTGCCTTACGAAGTCCACCGTGTGGCCTTCGAGAGCAACGACCAGCTCTCGCCCGCCTTTCTCTCGCTGAACCCGAACAACAAGATCCCCGCCATCATCGACCCCAACGGCCCCGGCGGGCAGCCGCTGGCGTTGTTCGAGTCGGGCGCGATCCTGATCTACCTGGCCGAGAAAACCGGGCGGTTTCTGCCCGTCGATCCGGCGCGTCGCTACGAAACACTGCAGTGGCTGATGTTCCAGATGGGTGGCGTGGGCCCCATGTTTGGGCAGCTCGGTTTTTTCCACAAATTCGCCGGCAAAGACTTTGAAGACAAACGCCCGCGCGACCGCTACGCGGCGGAATCGCGGCGCCTGCTGAACGTGATCAATCAGCGGCTCCAAGGTCGGGTCTGGATCATGGGCGACGAATACACCATTGCCGACATTGCGGTGTTCCCCTGGGTGCGCGCACTGGTGGGCTTTTACGAAGCTGGCGGTCTGGTGGGCTATGCCGACTTCCCAGATGTCGCTCGCGTGCTGCAGGCCTTTGTCAACCGCCCCGCCGTGGCCAAAGGCTTGACGATCCCACCTGCGCCCAACTGAAGTGTGTCGAAGGGCCAAGGAAAGAAAAAACGCACAAACGCAGAACGCGCCACCAACAGGCAATCACGCCCAGCCGGAGGGAGTCCAACTCAGGGCGCCGCCGACCCCTCGAGGGGGCTGAGGACTGCGGCTCCAAGTTCGCCTGCGCGGGCTTGGACAGCCCGAAGAGTCGGTGAATCTGACGTCGGCGCGGTCTGCAAGACACGCCGCAGGCGCCGCGGAGGGCTTTACTTCCTCCAGAACTGCCCGGTGAACAGCACCAGGAACGACAGCAGCTCCAGCCGGCCCATCAGCATGGCAAAGCTCAGCACCCAGAGCTGAAAATCGGT
>CAYRIT010000024.1:24100-26611 GCA_964424415.1 uncultured Hydrogenophaga sp. | reverse complement strand
GCGCAGGACACGAAGCTGCCGAGAAACATGAGCAGCACCGGCGCGAACACCGGCCACAGCGCGTAGTCGGTGGAGGCGTAACCGGTGGTGGTGGCCACCGACACCACGTGGAAGGCGCTGGCGCGCAGCGCCTCCAGGATGGTGGGGTAGACACCGTGGAACAGCAGCAGCCCGGTCAGCAAGGTGATCGAGGCCAGCAACACAAACACGTAGCTTCGGATCTCTCGGTCGTGCAGCAGCGGTCGAACCGAGCGGCTGCGCAGCACGATGAAATAGCGCAGGAAGTTGATACCGGCCAGCGCCATGAACAGTGTGGCCACCATCTCCACCCGGACCGAGTTGAAATGCCCAAGGCTGGCGTCGTAAGACGAAAAACCGCCCAGCCCCATGGTGGAACACATGTGCATGAAGGCGTCGACCCAGCTCATGCCAGCCCACCGGTAGGCCAGCAGGCAGGCGACGGAAAAGCCGAAGTACACGCCCCACAGGCCACGCGCGGTCTCGGCGATGCGCGGGGTGAACTTGGCGTCTTTCATCGGGCCCGGTGTCTCGGCCTTGTAGACCTGGAAGCCGCCCAGACCCATCATCGGCAGCACCGCCACCACCAGCAGCATGATGCCCAGACCGCCCAGATATTGCAGAAAGCAGCGCCAGACGTTGACCGACGCGGGCAGTGCATCGAGCCCGCTCAGCGCGGTGGCGCCGGTGGCGGTGAGCCCGCTCATGGCCTCGAAGTAGGCTTTGAACCAGCTGATGTCGGGCACGGTGTACATCAGCGGCAGCGCCGCATAGGCCGGCAGGATCAGCCACACCAGGTTCACCAGCAGGAAGCCGTCGCGCGGCTGCAGTTCGCGGCGCTGGTTGCGGGTGCCGGCCATGAGCAGCAGGCCGCTGACCAGGGTCAGTGCAAAGCAGGCGGTCCACATCAGGGCGTGTTCGTTGGCGTCGAGCGCCAGCGCCCAGCCCAGGGGCACAAAAAAGGCCGGTGAAAACGCAATCAGGATGCGGGCAAAGATGCCAAGGACGGGCAGCAGGCTGTACATAGGGCGCCGGGCTCAGCCGAAGAAGGTCGCGCTGACCTGAAACAGTTTTTCGACCTGACGCACATCGCGCTTGTTGGAGATGAAGATGATGATGTGGTCGTCGGTCGCGATCACCGTGTCATGGTGGGGCATCAGAACCTCGGAGCCGGCGCCTTCACCGCGCACGATGGCGCCGATCGACGAGCCTTTGGGCAGCTTGATCTCCGCCACACAGCGGCCCACCAGTTTGGAGGTTTTCACGTCGCCGCGCGCCACACCCTCCAGCGCCTCGGCCGCGCCGCGGCGCAGGCTGTGCACCGCCGCGACATCGCCGCGCCGCAGATGGGCGAGCAGCTGGCCGATCACGGTCTGGGCCGGCGAGATCGCGATGTCGATGGTGCTGCCCTGCATCATGTCGGCGTAGGCGCGGCGGTTGATCAGCGAGAGCACCCGGTTGGCACCAAAACGCTTGGCCAGCATGGCCGACATGATGTTGTCTTCATCGTCGCTGGTGAGTGCGAGGAACATGTCCATCATGCCGACGTTCTCGGTCTGCAGCAGGTCTTCGTCAGCGCCGTCGCCTTGCAGGACGAGCGTGGACGACGGCAACTGGCTGGCCAGGTATTCGCAGCGCTTGGGGTCGCGCTCGATGAGCTTGACCTCGCACTGGCCGACCAGACTGCGCGCCAGGCGCAGGCCGACGCGGCCACCACCGGCGATCATCACCCGCTGCACCGGTTTGTCGCTGTTGTGGATCGCGCCCAGCACCAGGCGGATCTTGCGCGCATCGGCGAGAACAAAGACCTCGTCGCCCGGCAGGATGCGGGTGTCGGGCCGCGCCTCCATCTCGGTGTCGAGCCGGTACAGCGCCACGATGCGCATTTCGGCGTGCGGAAACCGCTCGCGCAGCTCGGCGATGGTGTGACCCACCACCGCACCACCGCTGGTGGCACGCACCACGGCGAGGCAGGCGCGTCCCTGGGAAAACATCACCACCTGCAGCGCCTCGGGGTAGCTGATGAGCTGGTGGATGTAGCGGGTGACCGACTCCTCGGGGCAGATCACGTGGTCCACCGCAAAGCCGCTCTTGCCCAGCAGCTCGTCGCCCTCGACAAAATCGGGTGAGCGCAGCCGCGCCACCGTGCTGGGGACGTTGAACACATCGTGCGCCACCTTGCAGGCCACCAGATTGGTCTCGTCGGTGGCGGCGCAGGCAATCACCATGTCGGCGTCCTGGGCACCCGCATCGCGCAAGATGGACGGTTCAATGCCATTGCCCACCACGCCTCGCAAATCCAGACGCTCTTCCAGCGCACGCAACCGAGCAGGGTTGTAGTCGATCACGGTGATGTCGTTCTGCTCCGAAGCCAGGCTCTCCGCCACGCCTTCCCCGACCCGACCGGCGCCCAAGATGATGATGTTCATGACGTGGATTATTGATCCCCCGGACCTCGACTTGACGCCCCCCCGCGCCGCCTGCGGCGTCACC
>CAYRIT010000024.1:10264-24000 GCA_964424415.1 uncultured Hydrogenophaga sp. | reverse complement strand
CTTCGGACGGGTGGTTTACACCACGCGCTGGCGGATGATTTTTTGCACGTCGCGTGTGTCTTCGTGGATCTGGCACACGCGCCCTTCGCGGTCGATGCGCTCGACCGGGAAGTTGTTCACCACGCCATAGCCATCCAGGGTCTGGATGGCGACGCTGCAGACTTGTTCGCTGGCAAACAGCTTGGCCATGGCGGCCTCGTTCATAGGGGGCCAGCCGACATCGCGCGGCGCTGCGGCGTGCCGCCTGCATGCTCGATGACGATGCCCTTGGTGGAGACTCCGTCGCCCGGATCGGGCCGTCATACGGCTGCGCAAAAACCCTTCAAACCCTGTACCAGTGGATGCTGTGGCGCTTAGCTCAGTTGAAGGTCATGTTGCTGTAAACGGCACGCACGCCGGGCACCCTGGCCGCAATCCGAAGCGCCAGGTCGCGACTCTCCAGCGTCTCGGGTGTGCCACTGATCGCAACCGTGCCGTCAATCGCCTGCACGCCCAGGGTCATGATCTTGATGCGGGGCTCTGCTTTGAGAACCGCCATGACCCGCTGCTCCAGCGTTCGGTTCCTGTTCTCGATTTGCTGTGCGGTACCTCTGTTGCCATTCGAATCAAAGGTGGTACACGCGGTGAGCAAGCTGGCAGCGGCCAACAGGATCGGCAACATCCCGCGTTGCAAGAAAGAAGGCTTCATAGAACGCTCCTGGTTGGGGGTTTGGAACAGGCACGCATGCGCGTCTGGCGCCACTTTACGCCAGCGCGCGCTGGATGATGATTTTCTGCACGTCGCTTGTGCCTTCGTAAATCTGGCATACGCGCACGTCGCGGTAGATGCGCTCGACCGGGAAGTCATTCACCACGCCATAGCCGCCCAGGGTCTGGATCGCGGCGCTGCACACATGTTCGGCCATTTCGCTGGCAAACAGCTTGGCCATGGCGGCTTCCTTCAGGCAGGGCCGGCCGGCATCGCGCAGCGCGGCGGCGTGCCAGATGAGCTGGCGCGCGGCCTCCAGCTGCGTGGCGCAGTCGGCCAGGCGAAAACCCACCGCCTGGTGCTGGAAGATGGGCTGGCCGAAGCTCTCGCGCTCTTTCGAATAGGCCAGCGCCACCTCGAACGCACTGCGCGCCATGCCCACGCTTTGCGCGGCGATGCCGATGCGCCCGCCCTCCAGGGCACCGAGCGCGATCCGGTAGCCCTCGCCCTCGGCACCGATCAGGTTCTCGGCCGGGATGCGGCAGTTGTCGAAGTTGATCTGGGCGGTGTCGCTGCTGTGCTGGCCAAGCTTGTCTTCCAGCCGGGCCACCACATAGCCCGGTGCGTTGGTCGGCACGAGGAACGCGCTCATGCCTTTTTTGCCCGCACCCTTGTCGGTGACCGCGATGACGATGGCCACGTCGCCGTTCTGGCCGCTGGTGATGAACTGCTTGACGCCGTTGATCACGTATTCATCGCCGTGTTTCACCGCCGTGGTGCGCAGCGCCGAAGCGTCCGAACCCACATGCGGCTCGGTCAGGCAGAAAGCGCCCAGCATCTGACCCTGGGCCAGCGGAGCCAGCCATTGATTTTTCTGCTGCGCATTGCCGTCGCGCATCAGGATCGCGTTGACCGGGCAGTTGGTGACCGAAATGGCGGTGCTGGTGCCACCGTCGCCGGCGGCGATTTCTTCCAGCACCAGGGCCAGCGTGAGATAGTCCAGCCCGGCGCCGCCCAGCGCCTCGGGCACACAGATGCCGTAAGCACCCAGGGCGGCCAGGCCCTGGTGCGCGGCCTTGGGAAAGTGGCTTTCCCTGTCCCAGTGCGCGGCGTGGGGCCAAAGTTCGGCCTGGGCAAAGTCGCGCACCGCGTCGCGGATCATTTCCTGGTCTTGGGTCAGCAGCATGGTGTCTCCGGGTGGGGTGGGTGGTTGTGGTGTGTGTGTGGCAGCCGCGCGGCATCACCACGTGGCGCAGACGCTGCCGTCGCGCTGCAGGAAGCGGCCCTTGTGCTCGGGCGTGAGGCGGGCCAGCGTCGCACGCATGGCGGCGACACTGGCCGTGGCGGTCAGCGGCGCCTGTGCGCCGCCCATGTCGGTCTGGACCCAGCCGGGGCTGATGGCCACCAGCGTGGCCCGCGGGTAGTCGTGCTGGGCGCTGGCCACCGCCATGTTGAGCGCGGCCTTGCTGACGCGGTAGACCCAGGTGTGGCTGGAATCGGCGCCGCCGATGCGGCCCAGGTCGCTGCTGATGAAAGCAAAACACCCCTGCGCCGCCTCGACCAGCGGCGCGACCTGTGGAATGGTCTGCATGGCGCCGAGCACGTTGGTGTGCAGCACGCGATCGAACTGCTCTTGTGTCGGCGGCGAGAGCGCATTGCCGCGCCCCATGACCCCCGCCACATAGATCGCGGTGTCGATTTTTTCGCCGTCGAGGCCCCAGGCCAGGCCACTGACGCTGGCCGGATCGGCCACATCGACCGTCAGCACGCTGTCCACGCCCAGCGCCCGCAGGCGCTCGCGCCCAGCGGCGTCGCGTGCGGTGGCGATGACGCGGTCACCCGCCGCCAGGTACTGGCGCACAAACTCCAGGCCCAGGCCACGCGAGGCCCCGATGATGAGAATGTTCGACATGAGTCAGCCCTCCAGCGCCTGAGCGGTCGGCGCACACAACGATCACAGACGGCGGCTGCCCCGACGCAGGCTCCGGGGTCGCCCGCCCTGCCAGTCCTCAGAGCAGTTCGATTGCCATCGCCGTGGCTTCGCCACCGCCGATGCACAAGGTGGCTACACCCTTGTTCGCACCGCGCGCCTGCATCGCATGCAGCAGCGTGACCAGAATGCGCGCCCCGCTGGCCCCGATGGGGTGGCCCAGCGCACAGGCGCCGCCGTTCACGTTGACCTTCTCGTGCGGGATGTTGAGCTCTTTCATGAGCGCCATCGGCACCACGGCAAACGCCTCGTTGATCTCCCACAGGTCCACGTCATCCACCGCCCAGCCGGTCTTGGCCAGCAGCTTCTGCGTGGCCCCCACCGGGGCGGTGGCGAACCAGTTGGGTTCCTGGGCGTGGGTGCTGTGGGCGACGATGCGTGCCAGCGGCTTGAGGCCCTGTGCCTGGGCAGTGGACGCGCGCATCAACACCAGGGCGGCTGCACCGTCGTTGATAGACGAGCTGCTGGCGGCGGTGATGGTGCCGTCTTTTTTGAACGCGGGCTTGAGGCTGGGGATCTTGTCGAGCTTGACCTTGCCCGGGCCTTCGTCGATGGACACCACACGCTCGCCGCTGCGGTCCTTCACCGTCACAGTGGCGATCTCGGCCTTGAAGGCGCCGCTGTCGGTGGCGGCCTTGGCCCGGGTCACCGAGGCAATCGCAAACGCGTCCTGCTGCTCGCGGGTGAAGCTGTATTTGGCGGCGCAGTCTTCGCCGAAGGTGCCCATGGAGCGGCCGGGCTCGTAAGCGTCTTCCAGACCGTCGAGCATCATGTGGTCATAAATTTTGTCGTGGCCCATGCGGTAGCCGGCACGGCCCTTGAGCATGAGGTAGGGCGCGTTGGTCATGCTCTCCATGCCGCCGGCCACCACCACCGTGGCGCTGCCGGCCAGCAGCATGTCGTGCGCGAGCATGGTGGCCTTCATGCCCGAGCCACACATCTTGGACAGCGTCACCGCGCCAGCCGACAGCGGCAACCCGCCCTTGAGCGCGGCCTGACGCGCGGGCGCCTGACCCTGGCCGGCCATCAGGCAGTTGCCGAACAGCAATTCATCGACCAGCTCGGGTTTCACGCCGGCGCGCGCCACCGCCGCCTGGATCGCCACGCCACCCAGGTCGTGCGCCGACCGGGAGGCGAAGTCGCTCTGGAACGAGCCCATGGGCGTGCGGGCGGCACCGACGATGACGACGGGATCGGGGGTCTGGGAGGGGGTCATGCAAAGTCTCCTGAAGGGTTGAAAAAGACAGTAGGTCAGACGGGCGCGGGCGCGCCCAGGTGGAGGCGGCGCTCGCGCTCGTAAGGGAACACGTCGTGCACATGGCCGGCAGCAATGCGCGCCTGGTGCGATTGCCAGAAACCGGGTTCGAGCAGGTCGGCGTGGTGTTTCATGAACACGGCACGCACCCGCGGGTTGCCGAGCAGAAACGGGCCGAAGGTTTCGGGGAACACGTCGTTCTTGCCCACGCTGTACCAGACCTCGCCCGACATCTCGTCTTCCTCGTTGCGCGGCGCGGGCACCTGACGGAAATGGCAGTCGGTGATGTATTCGATTTCGTCGTAGTCGTAGAAAACCACCTTGCCGTGGCGGGTGATGCCGAAGTTCTTCCACAGCATGTCACCGGGGAAGATGTTGGCCGCCACCAGGTCCTTGATTGCGTTGCCGTATTCCACCACCGCGCGGGTGAGCTGGGCATCGGCCACCGGGTCCTCGGCGTTGGCCCGCAGCGCGTCGAAGGCTTCCTGAAGGTAGATGTTGAGCGGGATCATGCGGCGCTCGATGTAGACGTGTTTGAGCACCACCTCGATCGTGCCGTCGCCATCGCGGTCGCTGATCTCGAGCTGGCTGGGTGCAAATTTTTCGATCTCGGCGATCAGCTCGTCGGTGAAGCGGTCGCGCGGAAAACCCACTTCGGAGAACTCCAGCGTGTCGGCCATGCGGCCCACCCGGTCGTGGCGCTTGACGAGCTGGTACTTGTCGCGGATGCGCTCGCGCGTGGTGTCTTTCTGCGGCGGGTAGTAGTCCTTGATGAGCTTGAACACAAACGGAAAACTCGGCAGATCGAACACCAGCATCACCATGCCCTTGATGCCGGGCGCGATGCGGAACTTGTCGCTGGAGTGCCGCATGTGGAACAGGAAGTCGCGGTAGAACAGCGTCTTGCCCTGTTTGGCCAGGCCGAGTGCGTTGTAGAACTCGGCCCTGGGCTTCCTCGGCATCATGCTGCGCAGGAACTGCACATAGGCGCTGGGGTACTCCATGTCGACCATGAAATAGGCGCGCGCAAACGAGAACACCAGCAGCAGATCGTCTTCCCCGAACAGCGCGGCATCGATCACCAGCCGGGCGGAACCGGTCGATCCCATGATGCCTTCGGCCTGGTTCCCCGAGGGACGCGCCGCCGCCTCGGCGCGGTCCGCCAGCTCCTGTTGGTGCAGCACCGGCAAGGCAAACGGCACCTCCTGGAAGCCGTTGATGATCTTGCCGACGATGTAGGCACCCTTGTTGCGGAAGAACAGGCCCGAGAGCACCTGGAACTGGAAATTGGCGCGCAGTTTCACATGGTCGAAATGACCGCGCATCGCGCGCAGCACCAGCGCGGCGTCGCGCTCCAGGTTGTTGAACGGCACCCGCAGACCGAAGTCCTGGATCATGCGCAGCAGCTCGTCCAGCATGTTTTCCGCCGTGGGGTAGTAACAGCGGTAGGTCGGATGCGACTCGGGCTCCTCGATCTCGATGTACTCGGTGGACACCGCAGGCCGCACGAAGATGAAATCGTTCTGGAAATAGGCGCGTCGCAGGATCTTGGTGGTGACCGAGTTGAAGAACGTCTCGGCCAGTTCAGGCTGGTGGTGGTTCACCAGCAGGCCGATGTAGTGCAGCTTGACCTGCTGCCACACATCCATCGGCTGCCGATCGGCGCCGAATTCCTTCATCAGCCGCTTGACACATTCCTTGACGCGCAAGTCGTAAAACTCGATCCGGTCGCGCTGGGCGCGCTGCTGGCCGTGCCAGTCGCAGGTCTCAAACCGGTGTTTCGCGCGCGCCGACTCGGTTCGAAACAGGCGGTAGTGGCGGTTGAAGCCGTCGAGCATTGCCTTGGCGATGTCGTAGGCGAGGGTGGAGTCCAGGCGCGAGGGGAACATGGGCGACGATCCTGCGGTTGTGTCGCCATTATGCGAAGCCGATCACGCCGTCGAAGGGCGGGAGCGCGAGGCCGCTCAGAGGCCCGGTGTGGCGCCGCCGCGCCACTTGGATTCGACCCGCGCGATCGCTGCGCCGTAGGCACCCTCGATGCCATCGGGATCGCACACGGTCATGTGCATGTCGTGCAGCAGGCCGTCGCTCAGGCCATAGACCCAGGCGTGCAGCGTGAGCGGCTGTTCGCGAGACCAGGCGTCTTGCACCACGGTGGTCTGCGCAACATTGACCACCTGTTCGATCGCATTGAGCTCACACAGCGCGTCGACCCGGTGTTGCGCCGGCATCGCTGCCAGCAGCGCCGCGTGGCGGTCGCGCACGTCCTTGATGTGGCGCAGCCAGTTGTCGGCCAGGCCGATGCGTGCGTCGGTGAGCGCGGCCGTCACACCGCCGCAGCCGTAGTGGCCCACCACCATCAGGTGCTGGACCTTGATGCGGTCGACCGCGAACTGGATCGTCGAGAGGCAGTTGAGGTCGCTGGGCACAACCACGTTGGCCACGTTGCGGTGCACGAACACCTCGCCCGGCGCCAGGCCGGTGATCTGGTTGGCCGGCACGCGGCTGTCCGAACAACCGATCCACATGTACTGCGGGCTTTGCTGCGCCAGCAGGTCGGTGAAAAAGGTGGGCTTTTCGCGCACCATCTGTTCGGCCCAGCTGCGGTTGTGGTCGAACAGGTCTTGGAGTTTGGACGGCATGCGGAGATCTTAGGGGTTTCGGCTCGCGGCGCTGTTGAGCCCGGTGCTCAACGCCCGGCCCGTGCTGGCGTCCGGGCGCCGGAGGTGCGGTCAGCAGGTCTCGGAAAACAGCTCGCGACCGATCAGCATGCGGCGGATTTCGCTGGTGCCCGCGCCGATCTCGTACAGCTTGGCGTCGCGCCACAGGCGGCCCAGCGGGTACTCGTTGATGTAGCCGTTGCCGCCAAAAATCTGCACACCTTCACCGGCCATCCAGGTCGCCTTCTCGGCGGTCCAGAGGATGACCGAGGCGCAGTCCTTGCGTACCTGGCGCACGTGTTCGGTGCCCAGCAGGTCGAGGTTCTTGGCCACGGTGTAGGCAAACGAGCGCCCCGCCTGCAGCACGGTGTACATGTCGGCCACCTTGCCCTGGATCAGCTGGAACTCACCGATGCTCTGGCCGAACTGCTTGCGGTCGTGGATGTAGGGGATCACGTTGTCCATCACCGACTGCATGATGCCCAGCGGCCCGCCGGTGAGCACGGCGCGTTCGTAGTCCAGCCCGCTCATCAGCACCTTGGCGCCCATGTTGAGCCCGCCCAGGATGTTCTCGGCCGGCACCTCGACGTCGCGGAACACCAGCTCACCGGTGTGGCTGCCGCGCATGCCGAGCTTGTCGAGCTTCTGCGCGATGCTGAAGCCCTTCATGCCCTTCTCGATCAGGAAGGCGGTGACACCGCGCGCGCCCATCTCGGGTTCGCTCTTGGCGTAGACCACCAGGGTGTCGGCATCGGGGCCGTTGGTGATCCACATCTTGCTGCCGTTGAGCAGGTAGTAGCCGCCTTTGTCCTCGGCCTTGAGCTTCATGCTGATCACATCCGAGCCCGCACCTGGCTCGCTCATGGCCAGCGCGCCCACGTGTTCGCCGCTGATCAGTTTGGGCAGGTATTTCGCCTTCTGGGCGGTACTGCCGTTGCGGTTGATCTGGTTCACACACAGGTTGCTGTGTGCGCCGTAGGACAGGCCCACCGAGGCGCTGGCGCGGCTGATCTCTTCCATGGCGACCATGTGGGCCAGGTAACCCATGCCAGCGCCGCCATCGGTCTCGGGCACGGTGATGCCCAGCACGCCCAGATCGCCCATCTTGCGCCACAGATCCATCGGGAACTGGTCGCTGTGGTCGATCTCGGCAGCGCGCGGGGCGATCTGGTCCTGAGCGAAGTCGCGCACCGCGTCGCGCAGCGCGTCGATGTCTTCACCGAGCTGGAAATTGAGGCCGGGCAGGCTGGTCATCACAAATTCTCCTGAAGGGTTGGGGACGCTCACCATCGCGCTGAAGCACAGCGTCTGGGCGGGGGCTGCGCGAAAGAAGCGTCAATAGGTTTTGGGGACGGGCACCAGGGTCTGCTGCATCACCGCGCAATCCGAGCGTTTGCCGTCGGCCGCCACATGGACCACCTCGGCGGTGGTCACGATGATGCGCTTGCCGCCGCGCACCACGCGCCCGGTGGCTTGCAGCTCGCCGCCTTGAAAGGCGGCCAGAAAGTTGATCTTGTATTCCACCGTCGTCACCTCCATGCCCTCGGGTGTCACGGTGAGCCCGGCGTAACCACCGGCGATGTCGGCCAGCGCGCCCATGGCGCCACCGTGGAAACCACCTTGCTGCTGCGTCACGCGGTCCGAGTAAGGCATGGCAAGCGTCACGTTGCCCGGTTCCACCCGCAGCAGGCGCACGCCGAGCGGCTGCATCATGCCCTGGCGGTCCAGGCTGGCCTGCACCCGCTGGCGCAGGGCTTCGTGGTCGGCGGTCGAATCGGTCATGGTCTGGGTGGGGGCAAGGGGAAGGGCGGCAAGGTTGACGTTTACGTAAACGTCAATTATCACCGAAGCGCATCGGCGTGCCGAAAATCCAGGCGCCAGACACCATACTTCGCCCATGCCCCACGCCCTGGCTTCCCCGGTCCACAGCGACTTCACCATCCGGAAAAGCCGCTTCATCGGCTGCGTCGAGCCCTGCGTCGGGCGCGAGGCCGCGCTGGCGCGTGTTGCGCAGCTGCGCACCCAACACCCCGCGGCGACCCACGTCTGCTGGGCGCTGATGGCGGGTGGTCACTCGGCCGCCAACGACGACGGCGAGCCCGGCGGCACCGCGGGCCGTCCGATGCTGGAGGTGCTGCGGCATCAGGATCTGGAGGGTGTGTTGGCCACGGTGGTGCGCTACTACGGCGGCATTCAGCTCGGCGCCGGCGGCCTGGTGCGCGCCTACACCGATGCGGTGGCGCAGGCGCTGCTGCAGGCCGAGAAGACGCCCATCACACCCCACGCCCTGCTGCGCTGCGCGCTGCCTTACGCGCTCGAAGGCTGGTTGCGCCGCGCACTGGAACACGATCCGGGGGCCTTGCTGGACGTGACCCACGGCAGCGAGGTGATCGCCACCTTCAGCCTGCCCGAGCCACAGGTGGCGGCGTTTCGGTCTGCGCTGAACGACGCCAGCCAGGGCCGGGCACGCTGGCTGGAGGCGATTCCCGATCCCGACCCGCCAACGCCGTGAGATGGCACGCAAAACGTGCACCCCGCCCGGCGCTGGTTCAAACGGATTCGCCTTCAAACGCAACTTCGTTGGTCCACCTTGCCGTGCCACAGCACTGTCTGTGGCTCCCGCCTTGTTCTGCGTTTGAAGGCGAAACCGTATCAGGCCACAGTGGGTTTCGCCGGGGTCCTGTCGGCCCTGGCCAGCATGGCGCGCGCTTCTTTTTCGTGCACCTTCACCTCGTCTAGGTTGGTCATCAGATCGGCCAGCTGCTCTTCGAGCTGGCGGCGGTGATCGGCCAGCACCAGCAAAAACTTGCGCAGCTGCGGCCCGGTGTCGCGCGGGCTGTCGTACATGTCGATGATTTCCTTGGCCTCGGACAAGGACAGCCCCAGCCGCTTGGCGCGCAGGGTCAGTTTCAGGCGGGTGCGATCGCGCGCGCTGTAGACCCGACTGCGCCCGCCCGGGCCTTCGCGCAAGGGCTGCAGCAGGCCCATGTCTTCGTAAAAACGGATGGCGCGCGTGGTCAGGTCGAACTCGCGCGCGAGGTCGCTGATGGTGAAGGTGGTGTTGATCGCCATGGCACAGGAGATGCGGCGCGGGGCCTGTCGGCCGGCGGACATCGGCAACTGCCGCCCCTCCGTAGAATGTCCCACGCTTGACGTTTACGTTAACGTCAATAATTTTCATCTTAACGGAATCCCGCCGCATGACCGCCCCCACCAAAGACATGCTCGAAGCCCGTCTGCACTACCCGCAGGGCGACGCGCTGCCCGAGCCCGGCCGCGCGCTGGTGGTGGCGCCCGGCGTGAAGTGGATCCGCATGCGGCTGCCGTTTGCACTCGACCACATCAACCTCTGGCTGCTGCGCGACACGCTGGAGGGCCGGGAGGGCTGGACGGTGGTGGACTGCTGCATCGCCCGCGACGAGGCCAAGGCGCAGTGGGAAGACGTGTTTGCCAACGAACTCGACGGCCTGCCCATCCTGCGCGTGATCGTCACCCATATGCACCCGGACCACATCGGTCTGGCGCACTGGCTGTGTGAGAAATGGCAGGTCAGGTTGTGGATCAGCGCCACCGACTACCACGCGGCGCGCATCGCCTCGCAGAGCACCACTGGCTTCGGTGGCGATCGGGCGGCGGCGTTTTTTGCCTCGCACGGCATGTCGGCACCGGACGATCTGGAAAAAATCCGCGCGCGCACCGGCTACTACCCCAACCTGGTGCCCAGCCTGCCACCTGCCTACGCCCGGCTGATGGAGGGGCAGACGGTGCAGATCGGCGGGCGCGACTGGCGCTGCATCAGCGGCTTTGGCCACGCCCCGGAACACATCGCCCTGTACTGCGACGAAACCCAGATGCTGATCAGTGGCGACATGGTGCTGCCGCGCATCTCCACCAACGTCAGCGTCTACGACATGGAGCCCGAAGCCGACTCGCTGCGGCTGTTCCTGGAGTCGCTGGACAAATTCCTCCCGCTGCCCGAGGGCACACTGGTGCTGCCCTCGCATGGCAAACCGTTCACCGGCCTGCACGAGCGCGTCCAGCAGCTCAAGGACCACCACTGCGACCGTCTGGCCGAGGTGATGCAGGCCTGCGCCCAGGCACCGTGCAGCGCGATGGACATTCTTCCGGTGCTGTTCACGCGCGCGCTCGACCTGCACCAGACCACGTTTGCGATGGGCGAGGCGGTCGCCCACCTGCACCGGCTCTGGTTTGGCGGTCAACTGCAGCGCCTGCGCGGGCCCGACGGCGTGTACCGCTTCAGCCCTGCCGGCTGATCCTCCGGCCCGCCAGACGCTTATCCGCCCAGCGGTACCGCAGCGCGTTTGAGCTGGCGCCGCCGCTCCAGGTGATCGGGCAGGACGCTGGCCACCACGTCCCAGAACTGCGGGCTGTGGTCCATGTGGTGCAGGTGGCTGAGCTCGTGCACCACCACGTAATCGACCATCTCCATCTTCAGGTGGATCAGCCGCCAGTTGAGGCGGATGCTGCCGTCGGCGCTGGCGCTGCCCCAGCGGGTACCGGCACTGGACAGGCGCAGCCGGGTGTAGCGCACGCCGAGTTGCGGCGCGAAATGGTCCAGGCGCTCGGTGAACACGCGCTTGGCCTGTCGCATCAGCCAGGCCAGCGACGCGTCGCGGATCTGGGTCTCGGTCGCGTTCTGCGCCAGCCCCAGGCGCAGCGTTCCGACGCGCTCGGGTGCGTCGCCCACCGCCGGCTCCAGCACCGCGCCGACCTGCGCAAACCCGTGTGTCGGGTCGAGCAGCAGGCGCACACGCTGCCCCAGAAAATCCAGCTCGGCACCGTCGGCCCAGGTGGTTCTGGCCTGGTCCAGTTCGCCCGCGCGTTCGCGCGCACGCTGCAGCTTGTCCAGCACCCAGGCGGCCTTGTCGTGCAGCAGCGCCTCGACCTCGGCCACCGGCGTCCAGCGCGGCGCACGCACGCTCAGGCCGTCGGGCCCCACCGACAGGCCGATGGTGCGCCGCTTGCCGCGGCTGAACTCGTAGGCGACCTCGCAGTCGCTCAGCCTGAGCAGGCGGTTGGCGCGCGGGTGGTGCCAGGTGCCGGGCTCGAACACCACCGACATCGGCAGCGCCGGGGCAGCCTCGGCAGGGGACGCATGGGACATCGAGGCAGGCAGGGCCAAGGGCTCGGGCTGCGCAGGCGGTGTCGCGCTCTCTGGACCGCCCCAGAAATCGAACGCCATCTGCAACAGGCGCTGCATGTCAGGCCTCAGGCCTTGGCGGCCGAGTAGGCGGTTGGATCGAGCCGCCGCATCTCGCCTTCGATCCAGGCCTCGACCTCGCGCATCAACTCGTCGGGCTCGCGCCCCACGCTGGAGATGGGCTTGCCGATCGAGAACTCCACCGTGCCTGGCCGCTTGATCAGCGCCTTGCGCGGCCAGCACTTGGCCGAGGTCACCGCGATCGGAATCACCGGCGCGCCGGTGGCGATCGCCAGGCGGGTGCCACCACTTTTGTACACGCCCTTCTGGCCACGCGGGATGCGCGTGCCTTCGGGAAACATGATGACCCAGGTGCCCTGATCGACCAGCCGCTGGCCTTGCTCGACCACCTTGTTGAACGCCTGCGCGCGCTTGCTGCGGTCGATGTGGATCATGTCCATGCGGCCCATCGCCCAGCCGAAGAAGGGCACGTAAAGCAGCTCCTTCTTGAACACATAGGCCAACGGGTGCGGCATCAGTGCGGGCATACAAAAGGTTTCCCAGGTCGACTGGTGTTTCACCAGCAACACCGCCGGCGCGGTCTCGCCCACCGGCAGGTTCTCGAAACCGATCACGTGGTTGCGGATGCCGAGCAGGATTTCACCGCTGCGCACCGACAGCTTGAGCCAGCCGGCACACATCCAGTAGATGCGTGTGCTGTTCATGAAAGGCGCGGCAATCACCACCGCCAGCGCCCAGGGCACCACGGTGATCGCCATAAAAAGCAGATGGAGCAGGGAGCGGATCAGGTTCATGGTGTTTCGGTGGGGGCGGCGGCTGGCGCGGGCGCATCGGCCGCGTCCTGCGCCAGCAGCCAGTCGGCAAAGGCAATGAGATCGTGGTGCACCCGGGTGCCAGGCGGCAGCTCGGCTGCGAGCACCGAATAGTCTGCCTCGGGCCCCTGGCCCACGCACTCGCGCAGATGCTCGGACTTGCCGGTGAGCAACAGGTGCGCCGGGCACCCGGCGGCGGTGGCCGCCTGCACATGGCGCAATGCATTGCCCGCGGCGGGCAGGTTGGCCACCGCCATGCCAAAACGCGCCGCGATCTGGTGAAACAGGCCGGGCGCGGGCTTTCGGCAGTCGCAGGCATCTTCCTCGGCGTGCGGGCAGAAAAAGACCGCATCCACCCGCGCACCGACCGCCGCGAGCTGGCGGTGCATCTTGGCGTGAATGGCGTTGAGCGCGGCCATGTCGAACAGGCTGCGGCCGATACCGCTCTGGTTGGTGGCCAGCACCACCCGCCAGCCGCCCTGGTTGAGCCGCGCCACCGCTTCCAGCGCGCCGGGCAGCGCCTCCCATTCCTCGGGCGAGGCGACGTAGTCGTCGCGGCTGCGGTTGAGCGTGCCGTCGCGGTCAAGGATGAGCAGTTTCATGGTCGGCTCTGTGGGCTGCGTTCAGCAACCATCGTGTGGCACGCGCCCCATCGCGTCAAGCGGCGAGACGGGAGAGGTCGGCCACGCGGTTCATGGCTTCGTGCAGCGATTTCAGCAGCCCCAGGCGGTTGGCCTTGAGCGCGGGGTCGTCGGCGTTGACCATCACACCATCAAAGAAGGCA
This sequence comes from uncultured Hydrogenophaga sp., assembly GCA_964424415.1. Classification (GTDB taxonomy): domain Bacteria; phylum Pseudomonadota; class Gammaproteobacteria; order Burkholderiales; family Burkholderiaceae_C; genus Hydrogenophaga. The sequence goes on along the minus strand of CAYRIT010000024.1, from coordinate 10,629 downwards.
TCAACCGGACCGCGCAACGCGGCCAGGGCCTGCAGGCTGGCGGTGTGGTCGCCGGTTTCGAACTTCGCGTTGGCCGCCGGCACGGTGGCCCGCATCGCATCGAACAAGGCCTGTTCGGCGGGTTCCTGGAACAGCGCCGGGTTCACCACAGCACCCTCACCTTCGGATTTTTTGAGGATGTTGGCGATGCGCTTGTTGGCGGCCGCGAGTGCGGGCGCCTCGGGCAGCTCGGCAAAGGCGCGCACAGCCTGGAGGCGTGGCGACACGTCGCTCAGACGTTGTGGGCGAAGGGCCAGCACGGCGTCGACTTCCTGTGCGCTGAAACCCTGCTCGCGCAGGCCACCAGCGAGGCGGTCGTAGATGAA
>CAYRIT010000024.1:0-10164 GCA_964424415.1 uncultured Hydrogenophaga sp. | reverse complement strand
CCTGTGCGCTGAAACCCTGCTCGCGCAGGCCACCAGCGAGGCGGTCGTAGATGAAGTCGGTGAGCAAGTCTGTGGCATCGGGGACCTTGTCGCCAAAGGCAGGCACGGCGCTGGCCAGCACCGCCGACAAATCCAACGGCAGGTCCTTTTCAACCAGCATGCGGATCACACCCAGCGCATGCCGGCGCAGCGCAAACGGGTCTTTGTCGCCGGTGGGCAAGTTGCCGATACCGAACATGCCGACCAGGGTTTCCAGCTTGTCTGCCAGCGCCACCACCACACCGGTCATGTTGCGGGGCAGCTCGTCGCCGGCAAAGCGCGGCTTGTAGTGGTCTTCGATCGCGAAGGCAATGTCTTCGGACAGGCCATCGTGGCGCGCGTAATAGCCGCCCATGATGCCCTGCAGCTCGGGGAACTCCCCCACCATGTCGGTCAGCAGATCGGTCTTGGCCAGCTGGGCCGCGGTGTCGGCGCTTTGGGCCAGCACATCGCCACCCAGTTGCTGGCCGATGGCCCGGGCAATCGCTCGCACCCGCTCCACCCGCTCGCCCTGGGTACCCAGCTTGTTGTGGTAAATCACCTTGGACAGGCCCTCGACGCGCGAGGCCAGTGTCTTCTTGCGGTCCTGGTCGAAGAAGAATTTGGCATCGGCCAGTCGCGGGCGCACCACCCGCTCGTTGCCACCGATCACCGCGCTCGGGTCGTCGGGGGTGATGTTGCTCACCACAAGAAACTTGTTCGTCAGCAGGCCCTGCACATCGAGCAGCGGGAAGTATTTCTGGTTGGCCTTCATCGTGAGGATCAGGCACTCGGGGGGCACGTCAAGGAATGCCTTCTCGAACTGGCAGGTCAACACGTTGGGCCGCTCCACCAGCGCGGTCACTTCGTCAAGCAGCGCGTCGTCTTCGATCGGTCGATAACCGCCGCCCACCCGGGCCGCTGCAGCGGTCAGCTGGCGCGCGATCTCCGCTTTGCGATCCTCAAACGAGGCGATCACGGCGCCGTCCTTCGAGAGCGTGGCGGCGTAGCTGTCGGCCTCGGGCAGCACCAGCGGGTCCACCGCCGCTTCGAAACGGTGGCCGTGGGTGGTGTTGCCCGCCGTCAGGCCCAGCGCCTTGACGGGCACCACGGTGCTGCCGTGCAGCGCCACCAGCCCATGCGCCGGGCGCACAAACTGCACGCTGCTCCAGCCGGGCAGTTCGCAGTCGCTCTCCAGCTGGTAGGTCATGACTTTGGGGATGGGCAGCTTGGTTATGGCTTCGTCCAGCGCTTTCTGTAGACCGGTGGCCAGGTCCGCGCCGGCTTGAACGCTGTCGAAAAACAGCGCTTCGGCCTTGCCGTCCATGGCCCGCTTGAGGCCCGCCACGGCCGACGCGTCGGCACCCAGCGCACCCAGGCGCTTGAGCAATGCCGGCGTGGGCTGGCCGCTGGCGTCCAGGCCCACCGCGACTGGCATCAGTTTTTGCGACACGGCCTTGTCGGCCGCGCGCGCGGCCACCGACGTCACGTGCGCGGCCAGCCGGCGCGGTGAGGCAAAGGCCGTTACCACCGCATCGGTCGTGGCCAACCCCTGTGCCTTGAGTTGATCTGCCAGCACGCTGGCGAACGCATCGCCCAGCTTTTTCAGCGCCTTGGGCGGCAGCTCTTCAACAAACAGTTCGACGAGCAGGTTCTTGGTGGTGGTTGTCATGGCGGGGCTCATGCGGCCTTCTTCGTCATCTGCGCCACCCACTCACGCGGCGCCATCGGGAAACCCAGGCGTTCGCGGCTCTCGTAGTAGCTCTGGGCCACGCTGCGCGCGAGGTTGCGGATGCGGCCGATGTAGGCGGCGCGCTCGGTCACGCTGATCGCGCCGCGCGCGTCCAGCAGGTTGAAGCTGTGTGCACATTTCAGCACCTGTTCGTAGGCCGGCAGCGCGAGCTGCTGCTCGATCAGGTGTTTGGCCTGCTTTTCGTGTGCGGCAAACGCGATGAACAGGAAGTCGGCGTCGCTGTGTTCGAAGTTGTAGGTGGACTGCTCGACTTCGTTTTGCAGATACACATCGCCATAGCTGAGCGTGTCGGTCCATTTCAGGTCGTAGACGTTGTCCACCCCCTGCAGGTACATCGCGAGGCGCTCCAAGCCGTAGGTGATCTCGCCGGTGGCGGGCTTGCAGTCGATGCCACCTACCTGCTGGAAGTAGGTGAACTGCGTCACCTCCATGCCGTTCAACCAGACCTCCCAGCCCAGACCCCAGGCACCAAGCGTCGGGTTTTCCCAGTCGTCCTCGACAAAGCGTATGTCGTTCTTCTTCAGATCAAAACCCAGCGCCTCGAGCGAGCCGAGATACAGCGCCAGGATGTTGGCCGGCGCGGGTTTGAGCACCACCTGGTACTGGTAGTAGTGCTGCAGGCGGTTGGGGTTCTCACCGTAACGGCCGTCTTTGGGGCGGCGGCTGGGCTGCACGTAGGCGGCCTTCCAGGGCTCGGGGCCGATGGCGCGCAAAAAGGTGGCGGTGTGGCTGGTGCCAGCACCCACCTCCATGTCGTAAGGCTGCAGCAGGGCGCAGCCCTGCGCATCCCAGTAGGACTGCAGTTTCAGAATGATGTGCTGGAAAGTCAACATGCGCGGGGGGATCGGGCGTGGCCCGAACCGAAAGGAAAGGTCTGAGGGGCAGCATGGACACCGTGATGTGGCGCGCTGCGCAAAACCCGATTTTACGGGCCCGGGTCGCACCGCACGCCGCTAGCGACGGCGCCCGCCGCGGCGGCGCGCGGAGCCGATCGCCAGCACCAGCGCTAGGCCGCCCACCCACAGCGGCGCCAGCCCCCAGCGGCCTGCCCAGCGGGCATAGGGCGTGGTGCCGCGGCGGCCTTCCACGCTGGCTTCCAGCCGGTCACGGGTGAGGCGGGGCAGTGCGTGTGTGACCACACCCCGGTGGTCGATCACCGCGGTGGCGCCGGTGTTGGTGGCGCGCAGCATCGGCCGACCGAGTTCGAGCGTGCGCAGGCGCGAGATCTGCAGGTGCTGGTCAATGGCGACGCTGTTGCCGAACCAGGCGATGTTGCTCAGGTTCGCCAGCACGGTTGGCGCCACATCGGGTGTACGGAACGAGGCCGCCAGCTCTTCACCGAACAGGTCTTCGTAGCAGATGTTGGGCGCCACCCGCTGCCCGGCAACCGCCCAGGTCGGCTGGGGCAAGGCGCCGCGGTTGAAGTCACCCAGCGGAATGTTCATCAGGTCGATGAACCAGCGAAACAGCGGCGGGACGAACTCCCCGAACGGCACCAGGTGGTGTTTGTCGTAGCGGTAAAAGGTGTGGCCCGCCGGTTCACCAGCCTTGCCCTGAGTGCGCGCACGCGCGGCTGCGGTCGCGTCCAGCCCCCAGGCCGAGTTGGTGTAGCCCTCGGTGTAGCTGCCCAGCGGAAGCCCCAGCAAGACGGCCACCGGCTCGCGCGTGCCTGGCTGGGCCAGACCGCTGAGCAAGGGCGGCCAGAAGTCCGGAGCCAGCTGCGCGGGCAGCAGTGGCAGCGCCGTTTCGGGCGCGACCACCAGTTGCGGTGCCGACGCCGATCCGTCGGCGGCGGCGCGCACCGCCGCTGCGATTTGTGCCGGGTACCAGGCCAGGGCCTGTGCCAGACCGGTGCCCTCCACAAACTTTTCGTTCTGTGCGATGTTGCCCTGCAGCAGCCAGACCCGCAGCGTCCCCGCGGCCTGCGTGTCGCGCTGGCCGTCGGGCAGCCAGTGTCCGGGCCAGGACAGGGCCACCAGCGCCAGCCCCGAGGACAGGGCCACCAGCGGCTGAAGCCAGGGCGCCCCCCAGGCGCCCCGCGCGCGAGCCGCTGCGCCATAGGGGCTGGGCGGCGCCCTGTGCAGGCGCACCGGCCGTGTCAACCACTCGTGGAGGCCGCGCACCGCCGCGGTGATGAGCGAGGCGATCGCATAGGCCAGCAGTGCCGCGATCGCGCCCATGCCATACACGCCCACCCAGGGCGCCCAGGGTGCGAGCGTGTCCACCTGCGCGTAACCGCCCGCGCCCCAGGGGAAGCCGGTGAACCACTGCCCACGCATGAGCTCGGCCAAGGTCCAGAGTGCGGCAAACAGCAGCGCCTGCCCCACGCGCGAGCGCGGTGCCAGCAGCGCCAGCACACCGGTGGCCGTGGCGTAGTACAGCGCCAACGCCCCCGCGAGCGCGAGCACCGCGGCCACCGCCAGCCAAGCCGCCAGACCGCCGTAGGTGTGCAGCGAAATGAACAGCCACCAGAAAGTGCCGGCCAGCCAAGCGGTGGCAAACACCCAGCCACGCCAGACCGCCATGCTCAGGCGCGAGGACTGCTGCAGCGCCAGCACCAGCAGCACCAGTGAAGCGATCTGCAACACGCCGCTGGGCTCGCCCGGCGCCAGGCCCGGCGGCCTCCAGCCGGCCATCGGCCAGGCCAGTGACGCCGCCTGCAGCAACCCGCCCAGCACACACACCACCGCCCAGAGCAACCGGGCCCAGGCGCTGCCACGCCGCGGCGGCTGGCGGCTCATCGGGGAGAAGGTGGACGGGGTGTGGAGGTTGCCGAACAGGCTGCGCATGGCTGAAAGGCTGGGTAGGCGTGTGTGCGCAGTGGGCCGATCAGGCGCCCGACGGTGTGGGCATGACCTTGAACCAGGTGACCGCACCGCCCTTGCTGTGCAGCACGACGAAGCGCAAGCCTTCGAGTTCGTGGGTTTCGCCACGCTTGGGCACGTGGCCCATGGCGTGTGAAATCAGGCCGCCGATGGTGTCGAAGTTGTCCACATCGAGATGCAGGCCAAACGACTCGTTGATGCGTTCGATCGGCGTGTCACCGCTGACGCGCCAGGTGCTGTCGGCCAGGGCAAAGATGTCGCCGTCGTCCGAGGCCACATCGAACTCGTCTTCGATCTCGCCGACAATTTCTTCCAGCACATCCTCAATGGTGATCAGGCCGGCGACCCGGCCGAACTCGTCGATCACGATCGCCAGGTGGTTGCGGTTGCCACGGAATTCGCGCAGCAGGTCGTTCAGCCCCTTGCTCTCGGGCACAAAGGTGGCCGGTCGCAGCAGGGCACGGAGGTTCAGCTCGGGCGCACGCTGCAGCTTGAGCAGGTCTTTGGCAAGCAGGATGCCGATGATGTTTTCGACCTCGCCTTCGTAGACCGGGAAACGCGAGTGCGCGGTGTTGATGACGATGTGCAGCAACTCCTCGTACGGGGACTCGATGTTGAGCGAATCCACGCGCGGTGCGGCCACCATCACGTCGCCGGCTGTCATGTCGGCGATGCGGATCACCCCTTCGAGCATGATGCGCGACTCGGCGTTGATGATGTCGTTGTCCTCGGCGTCCGCGAGGGTCTCGATCAGCTCGTCTTTGGAGTCGGGTCCGGGGTGGATGAACTCTGCGATTTTCTGCAGAAAACCACGTTTGTCTTCTTGCCGCAGGCTGCGCTGCGGCCCGTGACTGGGGGGGGAGTCGGCCACTGGGGGAATGCGATGGTTACAACAGGGCCGAAGGATAACGCATGGGGCACGGTGCCTGCAAAGCACACCGCGCCCCGCGGTCCGATCGCCACGAGGGGTGGTTTTGGATCCCGGCGGGGCACGACGACCGCCTCGGCACGCCGGTCCAGCCGCGACGCGGCAGCGTCGCGCGTCAGCCGAGCAGGCGTTGCTGCACGTCCTGGCGAATGCCCTGCAGGCGGCGCAGCACGGTCCAGAACTGTTTGGCCTGGGCCTTGAGGTGGTAGTCGGTGATCGCCACCTGCTCGTTCAGCAGCTCGGTCACGCGCGAGTCGAAATCGGCCGGCGGCAACCGCAGGTGCGCCTCGCTCTCCGAGCCGTCGCGTTCGATGATCGCGCCCGCGCCGCGTGCGATCCTGAGCATGGCGGTGTTCTCCGACAGGGCGTGGATGAACAGCATGCTGACGCCCTCGTTGCGCGCGTTCATCACCGCGCGCTCAAACAGCAGGCTGCCGTAGCGCCGGCCGCGCGCCGCCTCGGCGACCGACACGCCAAACTCGGCACAGCTCAGGCACTGCGGATCGACCGAGAACGCCAGGTGGGCCATCGCGATCAGCTCGAGCTTGCGGTTGAAGATGCCAAAAAGCTCGTCGCGTTCGAAATTGAGCTGGGCGACGTAACGCCGGATCTGCTCGTCGTTGGCCGCGTAGCCAAATCGCAGGTAGCGGTCGTGCGGGCTGAGCGCAAGCAGGTGGTCGGCGATGTGCCCGCGGTGCGCGGGCCCGATGGAACGGATCGGCACCACCGTTGACGCCGATCCGCTCGGCTCCTCGTTGGCCGGCGCAGCGGCCGGCGCCAGAAGGGCGGCGTCGCCGTTGTCAGGCGAAGGGCGGAACCAGGAGAAAGGATGGGGCATGCGGGAAAATATACGGGTTTTCCCTGATTCAACAAGGACTTTGGTGCCTAAATCGTCCCGTGGTCCGACCGGCGGACAAGCCACAAATGCCCTTCTTTTTGTCTGAAGTGTGCATACACTTATACCGGAAGCACCGTTGTGCTTTTCACCCGCTCCATCACAAAGCTGGTTCGACAGTCCTGAACGCTGGGATGTTTGAGCAGCGTGTCCATCATGAAACGCGCGTAGGCCGCCATGTCGCCCACCACCAGGCGCAGCTGAAAGTCCATCTCGCCGGTGAGCGCGGCGCACTCCACCACCTCGCCCCAGCCCTGCACGCTGGCCCGGAACGCGTCCATCGGATGGCGCTTGCCGTGGTCGCTGTGCTTCTCCAGTCGCACGTTCACATACGCGGTCAGACCCAGGCCCACCGCCTCGGGCCGGACCAGCGCCACGTAGCGGTCGATCACTCCGGTCTCTTCCAGCCGCCGCACACGGCGCAACACGGCGCTGGGCGAGAGCGCGACGGTTTCGGCGATCTGGTCGTAGGTGGCGCGCCCGTCGGCTTGCAGGCTGCGCAAAATCTGGCGATCGAGCTTGTCGAGTGTTGTCATGTCATTATTTTTGCAGGATTGCTGCGAAAACGGCCGATCCGGGGCTCGCAAACGCTGCAATCGTGACATGCTGCGACCCTACAGTTGTGGGTTTGGCGCCGATGGGCGACCACAACCGAAGGAGACAGGCATGCACACACCACCCGCCGCAGGCGCCAACACGTCCGCCACGGTCTGGCCCAACCCCATGGGCACCGATGGTTTCGAGTTCATCGAATACGCGGCGCCCGATCCCGCGGCGATGGGTGCGCTGTTCGAGCGCATGGGCTTTTTGGCCATTGCCAAGCACCGCCACAAAAACGTGACGCTGTACCGCCAGGGTGAGATCAACTTCATCATCAACGCCGAGCCGGACAGTTTTGCGCAGCGGTTCGCGCGGCTGCACGGTCCCAGCGTGTGCGCGATTGCCTTCCGGGTGACCGACGCCAAAGCGGCCTACGAGCGCGCCCTGTCGCTGGGCGCCTGGGGTTACGCGCAGTCCGCGGGGCCGGGCGAGCTCAACATCCCGGCCATCAAGGGCATCGGTGACTCCATCATATATTTCATCGACCGCTGGCGCGGCAAGAACGGTGCGCAGGCCGGCGACATCGGCAACATCGGGTTTTTTGACGTCGATTTCGAGCCGCTGCCCGGCGCCTCGCTCAACCCGGCCGGCCACGGCTTGACCTACATCGACCACCTCACACACAACGTGCACCGCGGTCGCATGGACGAATGGGCCGGCTTCTACGAACGCCTGTTCAATTTCCGTGAGATCCGCTATTTCGATCTGGAAGGCCAGCAGACCGGCATCAAGAGCAAAGCCATGACCAGCCCCTGCGGCAAGATCCGCATTCCGATCAACGAGGAAGGCAACGACAAGGCCGGCCAGATCCAGGAATACCTCGACCGCTACCAGGGTGAAGGCATTCAACACATTGCGATGGGTTCAACCAACCTCTACGACACGGTGGACGCGCTGCAGATGAGCGGCGTGAAGCTGCTGAACACCAGCGACACCTATTACGAGCTGCTGGCGTCGCGTATCCCGGGCCACGGCGAGGACCTGGCGGCGCTCAAGGCCCGCAACATTCTGGTCGACGGCAAACCGGGCGAGTTGCTGCTGCAGATATTCAGTGAAAACCAGCTCGGGCCGATTTTTTTCGAGTTCATCCAGCGCAAGGGGAACGATGGGTTCGGCGAGGGCAACTTCAAGGCGCTGTTTGAGACCATGGAGCTTGACCAGATCCGCCGCGGCGTTCTGGAGTCCTCGACCAAAGGCGCATAGCGTCGTTGCGCCGGCTTGCAGTGGCGCTGCCACTGTCTGCACCCGCGCGCCTCGTTCCGCACCTTTTTCGAGAGTTCGATGCAACACCAGGACCGGTTTTGAAGGGAGTCACCATGGCCGTTGAACCTGTTGTCTATGGCGCCAGCGACCGTCCGCCCCGCGGCGACTACAGCCGGGCGCGTGACGACTACACCTGCGCCCAGAACTGGTCCGCCTACAACGAGGCCGACCACGACACCTACCGCCGCCTTTATGAGCGGCAGTCCGCTTTGCTGCCCGGCCTGGCCTGTGATGTCTTCATCGACGCCCTGCCGTCGCTGGGGGTGAAAGACCACATTCCCCGCTTCGAAGAGATCAACGAGCGTCTGCGGCCGGCCACCGGCTGGGAGCTCGTGGCGGTGCCCGGCCTGATCCCCGAGCGGCCGTTTTTTGAGCTGCTGGCGAACCGGCGCTTTCCGGTCACCGACTGGATCCGCCAGCCCGAGGAGTTCGACTACATCGTCGAACCCGATGTGTTTCACGACCTGTTTGGCCATGTGCCCCTGTTGTTCAACCCGGTGTTTGCCGACTACGTGCAGCGCTATGGCGCGGGCGGTCTGAAGGCGCACAAGCTCGGTGCGGGCGAGCTGCTGTCCCGGCTCTATTGGTACACGATCGAGTTTGGCCTGATCCAGCAAGCCGATGGCTTGCGCGCCTACGGCGCCGGCATCATCAGCTCGGCTGGCGAGCTGCGCCACAGTGTGACCAGCGCCGCGCCGAAGCGGGTGGCTTTGGACCTGCTGCGCTGCATGCGCACACGCTACAAGATCGACGACTACCAGGCCACCTACTTCGTCATCAACACCTTCCAGCAGCTGTTTGACCTCACCGAGCCCGATTTCACCCCGTTTTACGCGGCGGTGCGTGCATCGGACGAGCTGGCCGCCGACGCCAGTATCGCCAGCGACTCCCGCATCACCCTGGGGTGAAACGCCAAAGCCACATGGGCCACGCCCGGCACATGGCGGTTGTCTGCGCCCGGGAGCATGGCGGTCGATGCGGGGAACACGATGTTGTCCGCATTCGAATACCAGCAGACAAATCCCCGGTAAGGCGTGGCCATGCGGGCGGTCTCGCCGGCCGACAAGGTGGTCAGCCACTCGTGGTTCTGGCGCATTTGCTTTCCGTTGGCCACGCGGCTGAAACGGCTGATCCAGGTGCCACGGTGGGGCGTCCCGATGGTGATCACCTGGCGCACCCGCTGCGCGGCGTCGGGTGCGTGGGCCAGCCAGGCCCGCGCGGCCAGACCGCCCATGCTGTGACAGACCAGCACCGGCGCCCGCCCTGTCAGCCGCTGCGCGCGCTGCACCGCTTCTTCAATCACCGGAATGTAGTCGGCAATCGAGCCAAAGACAGGCTCGAGATTCACCGAGGTGTAGGGGATGCCCAGCGCCCTGAGCTGGCGCATCCAGGGCAGCCACAAACCACGGTTGCACACAAAACCGTGCACAAAAACGGCCGCCGGTGCCGCCCGATCACCTTTCTCCAATTGCTCGGTGTCGGGCAGCGCTCGCCAGCGAAAGGGCTGGCGCCAGCAAAACACCAGGGGGGCCACCCGCACCTCCAGCCACCAGGCGCCGAGCAATGCGCCAGCGCCAGCAGGTGGCACACCGTCGCCGCGGTTGACCCACGCCACCGCCACAAACTCGGCCGCCAGCACCAGCGCGTATCCCAACACGATCACCAGAGCACCAACAATCCCCAGCCAGCGCGATCGCTCCCAGAACCACCACAACCAGATCAGCGAGCCCGCCAGCGCCGCACCCACGAGTGCTTGCTGCATGCGGGCCAGCGCAGAACCTCGGTGGGGTGTGGCGGGCGGCTGTGGGTTCGTGTTGCCTGTGCTGCGTTCCATGCAGCGACTATCGCACGCCCCCATGCACATGCTGCCCCAGCGCTAGGG
>CAYRIT010000023.1:0-34904 GCA_964424415.1 uncultured Hydrogenophaga sp. | reverse complement strand
CGGCATGGTGGCGGGCCGCGCCAGCCGCCAGGCGTTGTAGACCATGCGGTGGGTGGTGGCCGACCACTGCGGCACCAGGTAGTGGCCGCTGGTGATTACGCGGTCCAGGGCGTGGCATGCTGCCAGAAACGCGGGCCGGGTCTTGGCGGCGGTCATCTGGGTGAGCACCGCGTCCACCGCCGGGCTGCTCACGCCGGCGAGGTTGCCCGAGTCTTCGGTCTTGGCCGCAAGGCTGCCAAACAGATCGGCGTACTCCGACCCGGGGTTGTTCGTGCCGCCAAAAGCGATCGAGATGATGTCGTAATCGAAGCTGCGCAGCCGCTGCTGGTACAGCGCGAAATCGACCGGCCGGAACTTGATCTCGATGCCCAGTTTCTCCAGATTGCGCGCCCAGGGCGTGACCACCCGCGCCCCGGCCTCGTTGCTGTCGAGGTACTCCAGCACCATGGGCTGGCCGCTGGCGTTGCGCAGCTGGCCACCCTGCACCGACCAGCCCGCCTCGCGCAACAGCGCCTGGCCACGGCGCAGGTTGGCGCGCAGCGAACTTCCGCCGTCGGTGCGCGGCGGCTGGACCATGGGGCCGAAGACCGCCGGCGGCAACACCGCCCGCCACGGTTCGAGCAGGGCCAGCTCGTCGGGCGACGGCAGCCCCTGCGCCGCGCAGTCGGTGTTGCCAAACAGGCCCCGCACCCGCTGGTAAGCGCCATAGAACATCTGGCGGTTCATCCACTCGTAATCCAGCGCCAGACCCAGCGCCTCGCGCACCCGGATGTCGTCCAGCGGCGCGCGGCGGGTGTTGAGCACATAACTTTGAAAGCCGGTCGGCAGCCGGTGCACAAACTCGATCTTGACCAGCTCCCCCGAGTCGAACCGCTTGCCGTTGACGCGGCGAGCCCAGTCGCCGGCGGAAAAAAACCGCATCAGATCGAACTCGCCTGCCTTGAGCGCCTCCAGCCGCGCGGTGCTGTCGCGGTAGATCTTGACCAGCACGCGGTCGAAATTGGCAGTACCTCGCTTCACCGGCAGGTCGCGTGCCCAGTAGGCCGGGTCGCGCACGTAGGTGATGTCCTTGCCAAAGCTCACCGGGCCTATCTTGTAGGGACCGCTGCCGATCGGAAGATCCATCACCACCTGGTCGAAGGTCTTGCGCTGGCCGGTCTTGGGATCGATTTCGTTGCCCCAGGCGCGGCTGAACACCGGCAGCCCGCCGACGGTCAGCGGCAGCTCGCGGTTGGGCTTCTTGAACCGGTAGCGCACGGTGCGCTCGTTGATCACGTCCAGCCCGGCCACGTCCTGCAGGATGGTCTTGTAGGCAGGTGAGGTGTAAGGCCCCATCAGCGTGTCGAAGCTGTGTTTCACGTCGACCGCGAGCACCGGATCGCCATTGTGAAAACGGGCCTCGGGGCGCAGCCGGAAGGTGGCCGAGAGGCCATCAGAAGCGGCCACCACATCGTCGGCCAGCAGGCCGTAGCCCGCGCCGGTTTCGTCCAGCGGGCCGCTCAGCAGGCTGTCGAACATGAGGTCCGACAGATAGGCCGGCGCACTGCCGCGCAAGGTGAACGGGTTGTATTTGTCGAAGGTGGAGACCCGCAGATTGCTCACCAGCCGTATCTCGCCACCCTTGGGCGCCTCGGGGTTCACGTAGCCGAAATGCGAGAACCCCGGCGGGTACTTGAGGTCACCCCACAGCGCATAGCCGTGGGCGGCCCAGGATGGGGCTGGGGCGGTGAGCACCACCAGAACCAACGCGGCAAATAAACGGACCCAGCGCAGGCGCAGGCGGGGGGTGAGGCACATGCGACAATTCTGCTGGAATTTTCTTTGGAGATTGAACAATGGGTTTTCTCACCGGCAAGAAGTTGCTGATCACGGGGGTGCTGTCCAACCGCTCGATCGCCTACGGCATCGCCAAGGCCTGCCACCAGCAAGGCGCCGAGCTCGCGTTCAGCTACGTGGGTGAGCGTTTCAAGGAACGCATCACCGATTTCGCCGCCGAGTTCGACTCCCAGCTGATCTTCGATTGCGACGTGGGTGATGACGCCCAGATCGAGCGCATGTTCCGCGACCTGGCCCAGACCTGGCCCAGGTTCGATGGTTTTGTGCACAGCATCGGTTTTGCGCCGCGCGAGGCGATCGCAGGCAATTTTCTCGATGGCTTGACGCGCGAAAATTTCCGCATTGCCCAGGACATCAGCGCCTACAGCTTTCCCGCGATGGCCAAGGCGGCCCTGCCCTATCTCAACGATCGCGCGTCGATGCTGACCATGAGCTACCTCGGGGCCATGCGCATCATCCCGCACTACAACACCATGGGGCTGGCCAAGGCCAGCCTGGAGGCGTCGGTGCGCTACCTGGCGGAGGCGCTGGGTCCGCGTGGCATGCGCGTCAACGGCATCAGTGCCGGCCCGATCAAGACCCTGGCCGCCAGCGGCATCAAGGACTTCGGCAAGCTGCTCGGTTACGTCGCCAGTGCCTCGCCGATCCGGCGCAACGTGACCATCGACGAAGTCGGCAACGTGGCGGCTTTTTTGCTGTCCGATCTGGCCTCGGGCGTGACCGCGGAAATCACCTATGTCGACGGTGGCTTCAGCCAGACCGGTGGCATCAGCAAAGACAGCGACGCGGTGACCTGACCGGCTACCGGCCACTGCAACCCCTCCGCAACACCTTCGCGGCTTATGCGCTGGCGCCTCGCGGGTCTTGTGCTGAGCACGGCCCTGAGCTGGGTGATGCTGGCCCCGGCCTGGGCCCAGGCGCCGGCACTGATGCTGGCGAATCGCTACCACCCGGGCATCGATCTTGGCGCTTACTGGGTCAGTGAAAAACTCGACGGGGTCCGGGCCTACTGGGACGGACGGCAACTGCTCAGCCGCGGTGGCCATCCGATTCACGCGCCGGCCTGGTTCACGAAGGGCTGGCCCACCGAGCCTGCCGATGGGGAGCTGTGGGCAGGTCGAGGCGCCTTCCAGCAGGCGGTCTCGACGGTGCGCCAGCAGACACCGGACGACAGCGCCTGGCGACACATCCGTTTCATGGTGTTCGACCTGCCCGCCCACCCGGGTGACTTCACGCAGCGCATCGCCGCCTACCGCGTCTGGGTGGCCCGGCGGCAGCAGCCCTGGGTGCAGGCGGTGCAGCAGTCCCGCGAGCGGGGACACGAAGCCCTGATGCGTCGCCTGAGAGAAACCGAACGCGCGGGTGGTGAAGGACTGATGCTGCACCGGGGTAATGCCGGGTACCGCGCCCAGCGCAGCGACGATCTGCTCAAGCTCAAGCTGCACGACGACGCCGAGGCCGAGGTGATCGGTTACGTGGCGGGCCGGGGCAAATACGCTGGCATGGCGGGCGCGCTGCGGGTGCGCAGCGCCGACGGGCGTGTGTTCCGGATCGGCAGTGGTTTGAGCGATGCTTTGCGCCGCAATCCCCCCGCCGTGGGCAGCTGGATCACCTACCGGCACCGGGGCCTGAACGACAGCGGCCTGCCCCGGTTCGCGACCTGGCTGCGCGTGCGAACCGACCAGGATCTGCAGTTGCCTGCCGGTCCGACCGAGCCACCGCCCCGTTCACCGCCGATGGCCGCCCCGCGCTGAGGCAAGCCGCGGAGTCGGCGGCGGCAATCAGGCGGCCGCGCCGGCCTGCCTCAGAATCGCGTAAAGCTCATCCTTGAGTGCGAGTTTTTCTTTCTTCAGTTGCTCGATCTCGATCTGTGACCCTGGCTCGATGCCAGCTTCCTTGTTCTTGATCACCTGATCCAGGCTGTTGTGCTTGTCGAACAAGCGGGTGAAGTGGACGTCGTGGCCTTTGAGCTTGGTGATGAGATCGCGGTATTCAGGAAACATGGGTGGGAACTTCCGGTGTGTTGGGGATGCTGACGAGGGTCACATCCTTTGGGGATGGGATTGGAAATCCGCCTGCGGCAAGACCCTCGAAAATATTTTAACGCTGCGCGGCACAGGCTTTCTTGAGGCATGTCACGCGCCCACACAATCGGCGAAATGGCGCACCACGCCATCCGCACCAATCTCCTGCACCAGGCCGTGAATGTCGGTCTCGAACCCCGGGCACTCGCGCGCGAACTCTCGGTTGAACTTCAGGTAGTCCACGATCTTCTTGTTGAACACCTCACCCGGAATGAGCAGCGGGATTCCCGGCGGGTACGGGGTGACCAGGCTGGTGGTGATGCGGCCCTCCAGCTCGTCGATCGGCACCCGCTGCGTCGTGCGGTGGGCGATGTGGGCAAAGGCGTCGCTGGGTTTCATGGCCGGCGTGTGGTCGCTCAGGTACATGTCGGTGGACAGGCGGGCCACATCGTAGCGCGCGTACATTGCGTGCACATGCTGGCAGAGATCGCGCAGACCCAGCTGTTCGTAGCGCGGCTGTTTGACGCAAAACTCCGGCATGGTCCGCCACATCGGCTGGTTCTTGGCGTAGTCGTCCTTGAACTGCTGCAGCGCGGTCAGCAGCGTGTTCCAGCGGCCTTTGGTGATGCCGATGGTGAACATGATGAAAAAACTGTAGAGCCCGGTTTTTTCCACCACC
This sequence comes from uncultured Hydrogenophaga sp., assembly GCA_964424415.1. Classification (GTDB taxonomy): domain Bacteria; phylum Pseudomonadota; class Gammaproteobacteria; order Burkholderiales; family Burkholderiaceae_C; genus Hydrogenophaga. The sequence goes on along the minus strand of CAYRIT010000023.1, from coordinate 30,365 downwards.
ACACCGTGTTCGGCGAGGTACTTGGTGACAATGGACGCGGGAATGCCGGTGGCCTCGAAGCGGCCGTCCAGGTTGAGGCCGGGCGTGACGATGGTGGCCTTGATCGGGTCAAGCATGTTGAAGCCGGGTGCCATGTCGCCAAAGCCGTGCCAGGCCTCTTCACCGTCGGAAGGATGCATGCCATCGGCGTCGGTGCGCTTGAGCACCCAGTCGTTGGCGCGGCCGATGCCTTCGTCCACCAGCTGCTCCGGTCCCCAGACCTGGAACCACCAGTCGTCGGCGCCGAATTCCGCCTCCACCTTGCGCATCGCGCGGCGGAAATCGAGCGCCTCGGCGATGCTCTCTTCCACCAGCGCGGTGCCGCCGGGCGGCTCCATCATGGCCGCGGCCACGTCGCAGCTGGCGATGATGCTGTACTGCGGGCTGGTGCTGGTGTGCATCAGGTACGCCTCGTTGAAGAGGTGGCGGTCCAGCTTGGTGTCCTGCGAGTCCTGCACCAGCACGTGGCTGGCCTGGCTGATGCCCGCCAGCAACTTGTGGATGGATTGCGTGGCGTACACCACCGAATGCTGGGGCCGCGCCCGCTTCTTGCCCATGGAGTGGAAGCTGCCGTAGAACGAATGGAAGGCCGCGTGTGGCAGCCAGGCCTCGTCGAAATGCAGGTTGGCCACATAGCCGTCGAGCAAGCCTTTGATGGTTTCGGTGTTGTAGAGCACACCGTCGTAGGTGGACTGGGTGAGCGTGAGGATGCGTGGCTTCACCGTGTCGGCGTCCACGCCGGCCAGCAGCGGGTTGGCGCGGATCTTGGCCTTGATCGAATCGATCTCGAACTCGGCCTGCGGGATCGGGCCGATGATGCCGTAGTGGTTGCGCGTGGGCTTGAGAAAGACGGGGATGGCACCCGTCATGATGATGCTGTGCAGGATGCTCTTGTGGCAGTTGCGGTCCACCACCACCACATCGCCCGGCGCCACCGTGTGGTGCCAGACCATCTTGTTGCTGGTGCTGGTGCCGTTGGTGACGAAGAAGCAGTGGTCGGCGTTGAAGATGCGCGCGGCGTTGCGCTCGCTTTGCAGCACGGGGCCGGTGTGGTCGAGCAGCTGGCCGAGCTCCTCGACCGCGTTGCACACGTCGGCGCGCAGCATGTTCTCGCCGAAGAACTGGTGGAACATCTGGCCCACCGGGCTCTTCAGGAAGGCCACGCCGCCGGAGTGCCCCGGGCAGTGCCAGGAATAGGAGCCGTCGGCGGCGTAGTGCGTCAGGGCGCGGAAGAAGGGCGGCGGCAGGGAGTCCAGGTAGGCCTTGGACTCGCGCACGACATAGCGGGCGATGAACTCCGGCGTGTCCTCGAACATGTGGATGAAGCCGTGCAGCTCGCGCAGGATGTCGTTGGGCAGGTGGCGGCTGGTCTTGGTCTCGCCGTAGACGTAAATGGGAACGTCGGCATTTTTGCGCCGCACCTCTTCGATGAAGTTGCGCAGGTTGAGCACCACCGGATCCAGATCGGGCCCCTGGCTGAATTCTTCGTCGTCGATCGACAGAATGAAGGCGCTGGCGCGCGACTGCTGCTGCGCAAACTGGGAAAGATCGCCGTAGCTGGTCACGCCCACCACTTCGAAACCTTCGGTCTCGATCGCCTGCGCCAGCGCGCGAATGCCCAGACCGGAGGAGTTTTCAGAGCGAAAGTCCTCGTCGATGATGACAATGGGAAAGCGGAATTTCATGGCGGTCCTCGGCCCGGCGCAAGCAGCAGGCGGTACAAATCGGCGTTAAGCAAACGAATGAGCGGGGAAGTGTACGGAAAAGCCCCGGCCTCCCCCGGTTCTGCTGCCCGTTTGTCGCAGAATGCTTGCGGGTTGGTCAATCGGACCAATCCGTTTGTGGAGCAGAGATGGCCGATTCGACATGGTGGTGGTTGCTGACGGGCGCCCTGGTGGCGCTGGAGTTGCTCAGCGGCACCTTTTATCTTCTGATGCTCGCGCTGGGCGCGGCGGCGGCGGCGATCGCGGCGCACCTGGGTGTGTCACTGGTGACACAAATCATCGTCGCGTCGGTGACCGGGCTGGCTTCGGTTGCACTGTGGTACCAGCTCAAGAAGCGCCAGCCCGGTGATCCGTCGGTGCGTGCGCAGCGCAGCGTGAACCTCGACGTGGGCGAAATCATCCAGGTCGACAGCTGGCTGGCCGATGGCTCGGCCCAGGTGAAGTACCGCGGCGCGCAATGGCGCGTCATCCAGCGCCCCGGCAACGCGCCGGTGCCCGGCGCCTACCGCGTGGCCGAGCTGGTCGGCAGCAGTCTGCTGGTCGAGAAAGTCTGACCGTCCCCCTTTTTACCTCCCGAGAACCTCCCCATGGAAATTGCAGTCTTGCTACTGGTCATTGCGGCCATCTTCGTCACCCGCTCCGTCAAGGTCGTCCCGCAGCAGAACGCCTGGGTGGTCGAGCGCCTGGGCAAATACCAGTCGTCGCTGGCGCCTGGTCTGAACTTCCTTGTGCCCTTCATCGACAAGGTGGCTTACAAACACAGTCTGAAAGAAATCCCGCTGGACGTGCCCAGCCAGGTGTGCATCACGCGCGACAACACGCAGCTGCAGGTCGACGGCATCCTGTATTTCCAGGTCACCGACCCCATGCGCGCCAGCTACGGGTCGTCCAACTACATCATGGCCGTGACCCAGCTTGCCCAGACCTCGCTGCGCTCGGTCATCGGCAAACTGGAACTGGACAAGACCTTCGAGGAGCGCGACATGATCAACGCGCAGGTGGTCTCGGCCATCGACGAAGCGGCGCTGAACTGGGGTGTGAAGGTGCTGCGTTACGAAATCAAGGATCTCACGCCGCCCGCCGAAATCCTGCGCGCCATGCAGGCCCAGATCACCGCCGAACGTGAAAAACGTGCGCTGATTGCGGCCTCCGAAGGCCGTCGTCAGGAGCAGATCAACATCGCCACCGGCGAGCGCGAGGCCTTCATTGCGCGTTCCGAAGGCGAAAAGCAGTCGCAGATCAACATGGCGCAAGGCCAGGCGGCCGCCATCATCTCGGTGGCCGACGCCACCGCCGAAGCCATCCGCAAGGTCGCTGCCGCCATCCAGCAGCCCGGCGGCGAACAGGCGGTGCAGCTCAAGGTGGCCGAGCGCGCTGTGGACGCCTACGGCAAGGTGGCCGCCGATGCGACCACCACGCTCATCGTGCCGGGCAACATGAGCGAGGTGTCGGCGCTGATCGGCAGCGCCATGACGCTGATCGGCAAAACCCAGACCAAGGCCTGAGCCCGCCAACATGTCCACCGAACCGCGCAACGTGCTGGGCGGACCGCTGCAGCCCTGCTCTTACGATCCCCTGACCGGTTTCTTCCGCGACGGCTGCTGCCGTACCGAAGAGAGCGATCAGGGCACCCATGTGGTCTGTGCGCGCGTCACCGAGGCCTTCCTCGCCTACTCCTCCAGCCGCGGCAACGACCTCGTCACCCCGCGCCCCGAATGGCGGTTCGCCGGCCTGCGCCCTGGCGACCGCTGGTGCCTGTGTGTCCGGCGCTGGGCAGAGGCTTTGCGCGCAGGCGCAGCACCACCCGTGGTACTGGCCGCCACCCACGAAGTTGCCCTGCAACACGTCACACTGGCCGAGCTCCAGCAAAACGCCTGGCGCCCCACCCGCGACGACAGCGCGCCCGCAGGCAGCTGAACGCAAAGGCCGGGTGTTCGCAAGCTCCTGCTAGAATGCGTGGCTTCGCGGAGAGGTGGATGAGTGGTTTAAGTCGCACGCCTGGAAAGCGTGTGTGGGTTTATCCCCACCGCGGGTTCGAATCCCGCCCTCTCCGCCACTAAAGATAAACCCTTGTAAGTCATTGATTTACAAGGGTTTTTTCGTTTCTCGATCCGAGTCTTCACCACACGCAGTTACCACACGTCTGGCTGGCTACTGCTTTTTCTGAGCTGGGCGATCGCTGTCTTCTGGAAGTGGTTCATTGGGCGGTAACTTTCAAGCCTTGAATGTGGCAATGAGGGTTTCTTTATTTAGTTGATTGTTGACAAATGACTAGATTTAGCAACAAACTGCATGGATGCTCCATGACCAAGACTCAACGCTGGAACAAGCCGTGCTAGCTCTCGCAGAGCACCAGCCATTGCTGCGCGCACGCGATCTGACAGCGCGGGCACTGCCGACTGTTCTGCTCAGCCGGCTGGTCGCGGCGGGCAAGCTCGAACGGCTGACCCGCGGCGTCTACAGCCTGCCGGGTCGTGCGCTCAGTGAACACCGGTCCCTCGCTGAAGTCGCGCTGAGAATCCCGCGTGGCGTCGTGTGCCTGCTGTCGGCGCTGCGCGTCCATGGCATCGGCACCCAGGCACCCTTTGAGGTCTGGCTGGCAATCCCTCCGCACACGCCAACACCCAGACTGGATCAGCCAACGTTGCGCATAGTGCGCATGTCAGGTCCGGCCCTGACCGAAGGCATTGAACCGATCGAGATCGACGGCGTGCAGGTTCCGGTATTCAACGCAGCCAAGACAGTGGCCGACTGCTTCAAGTACCGCAACAAGATCGGTCTGGACGTGGCGCTGGAGGCGCTGCGCGACGGCTGGGTGCAGCGCAAGCTGACCATGGATGCGCTCTGGCACTATGCCGCCGTCAATCGTGTGGCCAATGTGATGCGGCCCTATCTGGAAAGCGTCACGGCATGAGCCGCAACCTGGCCGCGTCCATCCGCGCTCGCTTGAAGCAACGCGCAGATGTCGCGAAGCAGGACTTCAACCTGACGCTCACCCACTACGGGCTGGAGCGGTTGCTGTATCGGCTGTCGATTTCTCCCCATGCCGGCAACTACCTGCTCAAGGGTGCCCTGCTGTTTTCGCTGTGGTACGACCAGCCACATCGACCAACGCGCGACGCGGACCTGCTGGGCTTTGGACCGGACGACATCGACACGGCCGTTGCGGCCTTCAGTGAAATCTGTGAGATGGAGGTGGACGACGGCATCGCGTTCGCCCCTGAAACGGTCAAGGGCTCGGTGATCCGCAAAGATGCGGGCTATGGCGGTGTGCGGATCGACCTGCAAGCACAGCTGGACGGAGCGCGCATCACGCTGCAGGTGGACATCGGTTTTGGCGATGCAGTCACACCCGCGCCGGAATCGGTGAGTTACCCAGTGCTGCTTGATGATCTGCCCGCACCTCAACTGCGCTCGTACCCGAAATACACCGTGGTGGCCGAAAAGTTCCATGCAGTGTGCCTGCTCGGCATGGCCAATACCCGAATGAAAGACTATTTCGATCTCTGGGTGCTGCTCACCGAAGGGGCTTTGGATTCATCAGAACTGCACCGCGCAGTACAAGCGACGTTCGCGCGCAGGCAACTGCCCGTGCCAGGCGCGGTCCCCTCTGGCTTGAGCGACAACTTTGCACAGGATGCCGTGAAACGGGCTCAGTGGGCAGCATTCCTGAAAAAGAACCGGCTTGACGCCCTGGACTTGGTTGAGGTGGTCAACCTGCTGCGCGACGAGTTTCAGAAGCTGCAAGAGCAAGGCTGAAAGGCCTGGTGGTATTTCTGGTGGTACCCGAAACTTCGGATCAAGAAAAACCGAGGGTTCATGCGCCGTCCAGCCCAAGATGTGAACGACGCCCTCCCGCCAAAATTGAGCTCCAGAGCGTTCCACAACGTCTCGCAAGACACCCTGAAAGCCCCGGTTTATCTGGTATCCCGGGGCTTTTTTGTTTCCGGATGTCCTGTGACGGCTCTTGCCACCCAAGGTCTTCGGTTGGGAACGGTGACGGTACGCAGGAGGTGCCGTGCTGATATTTCCTCTACCAACGGGGATGAACATGGCCTTGACCGACCTCGCTATCAAGTCGCACTGAACGGGCACACCCTACGCAGCAAGCTGTCGCGGCCCACCAGGGACTGACAGGTGTTCACGGCCACGGCAAGATCCCCAGCGATGGTCCGCTGCCGCCCCTTTTGCGACATGCGCTGTCCTGAACTCGTTGCCCGAAGCAGCCGGTGGTCTCTGTGCCGGGGCTCCTGGAGGGCCCCCTTGAGTTGAAGCGGCATCTTGTTGCATGCTGCGTGGCAGTGGCTCGCAGCCGACAGGCATAGTGCATGCAATCCGATACTCATCGACAACCCGTCATCAGCCCCGAATTCGAGCGCCAAATGGCCAGCATGTGCGAATTCATCGCGCTGTTTGAAACCGATCCAATCGCCGCGCGCCGCCTGGCTCGTCTGGGTGTGCGGCACACGCGCTACCTTGCACCGGCCGACAGTCGGCGCGGCGACGCGCTGGAGCAGCTGGCGTACGTCCAGCGCATCGATGAAGACTGGCCAGCGCTGCTGAACACTGCGCGGGACTTGGTCGAGGTGCGGCGCGGACAAGGCGAGGCCGGGTTGCTCGCGATAGCGCTCGGCGGGTTGTCCATCGCGCTCGTCGGTACCGACCGTGCCGATGAGGCCGACGTTGCGCTGCTGGAGCAACTGGCGCTCTGGCGGCAGGTGCTGCCGGCAGATTCGTTCATGCTGGCCGCCAAGCTGGAAAATTTTGCGCTGCTGGTGCAGCAGGGCTTTCAGCGTCGCGATTTCGTCATCGACCTGCTGCGCGAAGCCGTCGCGATACGTCAGCACCATGACGCCACACCTCCCGGGCCGCTGGCCCACGCACTGCAAAAACTGGCCCTCCTTGAGGCCGCTTCGCTGCAGGAAGACCTGGCGCGTAAGCACCAGGAGCAAGCACTGGTGTGCCTCAAGCAGGCACTTGCGACCGAGCCGCCTGGCGCGCAGCACGACGATATGCTGGCCGGCTGCGTGCAGTCCGAGCTGATACTTGCTGCCCTGGCGCTGGCTCTTGGTGACTACGACTGCATGCAGCGGCATCTTCAATCAGCTGCCGACACGCCAGTGCTGGACCCCGTGGTGCGCGCAGAATATGCGCTCATCGCAGCGCAGATCACGGCCTGGTTCTGCGAGCGTCACGACGATCTTGATGGCGCGGTTGAAACCTGGCAGCACGCACTGGACGTCGGTACGCAGCAGATAGCCTTGGCACCCGAGTCGCTACCGCCATCAGCGCGCCGCTGGGACCCGCTGACAACAGGCGACATCGCACTGGCACTGGCCGATCTGTATCTGAAAAAGGGTGATCTGAGCACCTGTGGCTACGCTCTCGATCTGGCAGCACAGGTGCTGGGCGAAGAACACAATGCCGATGTGCTGCTGATGCGTGCGCGCCTGCGCAGGGCTGAGGGCGATGCCACAGCCGCGCTGCGCTGCTATCGCCGCGCGCTGCGCCTGCGCAAGGAAAACGCGGCCGAAGTACTGGTCCAGTGGGGCACGCCGCGGGTGCTGGATGACCCGGCATTGGTGTTGACGGCGGCGTCATTCAGCCATGGAACGGACAGCCGCCTGCGCCTGGGGCGAGCCAATGTGTTGGTGCCAGGCGGTGTGTTGTCCGATGCCGCAAGTCTGCCGCTGTGGGACCGCTCGCTGCCCACGCTGGGCCGCGCAACGCGGGCCGAAGCGCTGCACCTGCGCAGCTTGCGCGTCCTGTCCCCGTTAGGTTTTAACGCACTGGCAGCGCGGCAGCAGCGTTCTGCGCAGACCCAGCCTGACGCCGCTCTGGTGTTCGTACATGGTTTCAATGTCAGCTTCGAAGCAGCGCTGCAGCGCGCGGCGCAGCTGCGCCGCGACCTCAACTTCGACGGCCCTCTGTTCGTGTTTTCTTGGCCGAGCCGCGGCCAGGCACTGAGCTACTTTGCCGACCGCAAGACGGCCTTGGCCTCTGTCGATTCGTTGGCCGAGTTTCTGATCGCCGTCGAGCAGTCCTGCACGGCGCGCCGCATCCATGTACTCGCGCACAGCATGGGGAATCGCGTGCTGCTGCCGGCGTTGCTGCGCGTCGTGACCAGGCCAACGTCGGCGCTGTCGCAGCGGCTGGGCGAGATCGTGATGGCCGCACCGGCGGTACCCATGGCAGAGTTCGCTCCGGCGCTGGACCGGCTGTTGGCGCTGAACCTGAAACGGCTGACGTTGTACGCTTCGCACGGTGACTTGGCGATGAAGATCGGCTTGCTGGCCGAACGCGCCGTGCTCGCCGGTCACACCACGGGTGGCGAGCCGCTGGTCCATCCGGGTTTGTTCAGCATAGACATCACGGCTGCCGGTTCACCGGCTTTCGGAGCCATGAACCACGATGTCTTCACCGCCAATCCGGTCATGAACGAGGACCTGCGCCTGCTGCTGCTGCACGGCAGCGAGGTGCCCCCAGACCAGCGGTTGCCGGCGCTGAAACCCATCCACAGTGAGCGTCAGGGTGGTGGGTTCTGGCGTTATCGGCTCGAGCTCTAGCTGCGTACCAAGACTCCCGCCGTGCGAACCGGCACCACCAGCGTTGCCGTGGCGGAGTCCCGATGCGCTTCGGTCGGCGCGCGGCGGTCAGCAACATGGGCAGCACGGTGCACCGGGTGCCGCTCAAAGGCACGCCCGATGAGCTTGGGCAGAATGAGGATTGGCAGGCTTCAGGCCGATGCCCAGGCATCGGCCGGTCGGCAGACCATCAATAGGTCCGCCGCCCGACAGTACGCCTTACCTGCCGGCCTTCTTGGCAGTGGCCTTTTTGGCTGCAGGTTTCTTGGCCGCAGGTTTCACAGCCGCCTTCTTGGCGACCGGCGCCTTCACGGCTGCCTTCTTCGGCGCAGCAGTCTTGGTTTTCGCGGTGACGGACTTCTTCAGCGCAGCGGCCTCCTTCTCGATAGCCTTCTGCAGAGCCTTGGCTTTGCGCTCGGCGCCAGCTTGCAGAGCAGCCAGTCGCTTGCTGGTGCTGCGCTTGGTCGCTTCGAGCTTCTTCTCGGCGGCCTTGACCGACTTCTCGGCGGACGCGCCCGCCTTGGACAGCTCTGCTTGGGCCTTCGCGAGCTGCTTCTCGGCGGACTTCACAAGGCCGCTGATCTTGTGCGACACGGCGGTGCCCACTTCCTTGACAGCGGTTCTCAGGTGTGCGCCGGCGGTTGCGAGTTCTGACTTTTTGGTGGTCTTGCGGGTTGCCATGTTTTTCCTTTGCATGTGAACGGTTGCCTGCGAAAAATGCAGTGCTCTGGAATCTACGCTGAGTATGGGGTTATGTCAGTTCGAAAAGCGCGTGTCTGCTGCATGCTCACAACACAAGCCACAGCCACGCATTTGATAGGCGTCAGACGCTGATGAGCGCGCTGGAGGGCAAGGGCGTCAACTCTGCCACCATCCAGACGGCCTTCGAGTGTGTCGAAATGGACAACGTCGAGCCTGCGCAAGACTCAGCAACGCAATGGCTTGGTGATCCCGTTCGGCCACGGTCAAGCCGAGGGGCGCGACCCCTGCGTGATGACGTAGCGTTTCACAACGTCTCGCAAGACACCCTGAAAGCCCCGGTTGCCCGAGTGTCCCGGGGCTTTAATGTTTCTGATTCTCCTGTAGCGGTTCTTGCCAGCCAGGGCACGATGGCAGAGGTCTTGTTGACGTTGCCGGAGGCGTGGCTGTGATTGGGTGCGGCACCCATTCAGGGTGGGCTTCCAGTCCGCTCAGGGTTTCACTTTTCTTCCAGCATGGCGTGTTCTCCGTTCAGGCGGCCAGCCACTGTTCAACCTTGTCACGGCTGGGCACGCCACCGGCGTGCACCACCTTGCCATTGATCACCACACCGGGTGTGCTCATGACGCCGTAACCCATGATGTCGCGCAGTTCTTCGACTTTTTCCAGCTTGACCGTGACGCCTTTGGCTTTCGCCACCTGGTCGATCAGCGCGATGGTGTTCTTGCAGTTCGTGCAACCTGTTCCGAGTACCTTGATGTCCATGACTTACTCCTGTTCCATTTCGAGGTAGGTGAGATTGGCGATTTGTGGCAGCCAAACGTCGACGTGTTTGAGGTGCTTGTAAGGGGTTGCGTCGAAGGACTTGACCGCCGTTGCCAGGTCCGTGCCCTCTTCCACGGCCCTGCCCATGTGGGCGCGCAGGGCACTGAGCAGGTTGCCGGTGTCCTGCTGAGCCTGGGCCAGCGTGGTCACGCGGCCATGGCCCGGCACCACCACCTGGGGCTTCAGGGATTCCATTGCTTCAAAGGACTGCACCCAGGTCCTGGTTTTGCTCACCGGGTGCAGCCCGAGGATGCGGTCCACGTAGACCACGTCACCGGTGAAAACCACACCCATTTGCGGCAACCAGACCAGACTGTCGCCCGGGGTGTGACCGCCGTTGCGGTGCACCACCTGCACGGCCACGCCGCCCAGATCGAGCTTCGTATCTGGGTCTTTCAGCCAGCGGGTGGGCAACACGATCTGTGTGCCATCCATCTTTTCCTTGAGCACCGGGGCGTTGGTCTTGAGGTGCTCGGGGCCGCGCGCTTTCATGTCGGCCTCGGCAGCGGCGTGCGCCATGATCTGTGCACCCTGCGCCTTGAAGTAGCCGTTGCCCAGCCAGCGGTGGTCCTGGCCGCCGGTGTTGATGACCCATTTGATCGGCTGTTGCGTCACCTGCTTCGCGGCGTCGGCGATCTGCCGGGCGCCCTGGAAGCTGGCACCGCTGTCGATCAGCAGCGCCCCGGCTGGCGTGACCACCAGGCCCAGGTTGGCGTTGAGGGCTTCGTTCTCGTAGGTCCGACCCTCGGTGTCGCCCACATAGGCGTAGACGTTGGGTGCCACAGGCTTGAACACGATTTCTACCGCCTGGGCGGACCAGGCCAAGGCGGCCGCCAGGCTGGCCGTCAGGACGGGTTTGAGTCGGGTCAACGGGATGCGCATGCCGGTTTGTCTCCGTGGTTTTGTGAAAGAAAGGTTCAAAGAATGGCGTTGAAAATGAAGCCCACCGCCAGGATGCCGGTGGCGACGATGCCAACGAAGGTGGCGATCAGGCGCAGCTTGAGCACCTTGCGCAAGATGATCATTTCAGGCAGCGACAGCGCCACCACGCTCATCATGAAAGCCAGCGCCGTGCCCATGGCCGCGCCTTTGGCGGTCAACGCCTCGATCACCGGCAGGATGCCTGCGGTGTTGGCGTACATCGGCACCCCCATCAGCACCGCCATCGGCAGCGACCACCAGGCCGCGTCCTTGCCCATGAAAGAGGCGAGGAACTCTTGTGGCACAAATCCATGGATACCCGCGCCCACCGCGATGCCCCCCAGCACATAAGGCCAGACCTTGCCCACAATCGTGCGCACCGAGGCCATGCCAGCGGCGATGCGGTCGGCCAGCGTCAGTTGCTGCTGATCCACATCGGCCGATACCTCGGGCATGTCACGCACCCAGTCTTCCAGGTACCGCTCCTGCTTGAGCGCGCCGATGACCAGGCCAGCGACAACGCCCAGCGCCATGCCAAAGCCCAGATACAGCGCGGCAATTTTCCAGCCAAAGAGCGAAAACAAGATAGTCAGGGCCACCGTGTCCACCATCGGCGCTGTGACGAGAAAAGAGAAGGTCACGCCCAGCGGCACGCGGGCCTGCACGAAACCGATGAACAGCGGGACCGACGAACACGAGCAAAACGGCGTGACCACCCCCAACGCCGAGGCCATGGCGTTGGCCACGCCGTGCGTTCGCCCTGCCAGCAACGCGCGGGTGCGCTCAGGGGTGAAAAAGGTGTTCACCATGCCCATGACGAACACCACGCCGGTGAGCAGCAGCAGCACCTTGGGTGTGTCGTAGAAAAAAAACTGCAGGGCACTGCCCAGGTGGCTCTGGCGCTCGACCGGCAGCGCGGCCACCAGCACTTCAGAGACGGGTACCAGCGACTGGTACAGAGCCCACCAGACAGCGGCAGCGAGCAGCAGAAAAACCACCGGCTGCTTCTGCGGCCAGCGAAAAAGGTTCGATGTGAGGGTGCTCATGCATCAGAAGACGGTACAGGTTTCCAAAAGATGCAGGTTCTCGAAAAAAAGGTTTTCTGGATGCTTTCACCCTGCCAGAAATGGGCACTATCGCGGTTGATCCTTCGACTGCGGCTCCTTCGATCCGATGCAGCAATCGCTCACCAGCGGCTCCCTGGGCACGTAGTCATCCACCCGACCGGCCTCGTCGAAACGGACCTGGCAGGCGATGGTCATGCGTTCGCGCATGCGTTTTCGAGCCCGTTGAACCCGCGACTTGGCGGCCGGCAAGCTCAGCTTCTTCAAACGCGCGAAATCCGCCTGCGCCATGCCCTGCAGGTCACACAGTTCAATGGCCTCGCGATCCTGTGGATCCAGTTCGGAGAGCACACGTGGCAGACAGGCCTGAGCCAGCGAATCGACAGCCACAACCACCCCGTCACTGTCGGACAAGCTGTCCAGATCGTCGGGCAACGGCAGATGCTCATGGGTGCTGCGCAAATGATCGATGAGCGTATTGCGCGTCACCTCAAACAACCAGGCGCGCGGCTGGGTCACCGTTGGCCAGCGTTCGCCCTGACGCAGCGTCTTGATGAACACCTCTTGCAACAGGTCGTCCACATCGGCCTTGACGGGGGCTCGCGAGAAGAGCCAACGCCGCAACTCGGTTTCGTGCTGCGACCACGCCGCCAAAATCAAAGGTGATGTCATAGACGAGCAATCAACGAGCCCACGAATGCTGGCTTCAAGCAACACGGAAGAGGCCATGGTGCCACGGATAGTCAGACGCAGGCTCCAGCAGGTGGCATCGAAGCACACTGACTGAACTGCCCCGGCTTTCGTGGCGACCGGTTGGATTAGGTAAGGCCTCCACCGTGGAGTTCTGGCTGGCGAGGTGCCGGTAGTTGCCTCGGCTTCTGGCGTGATGTACCCGATGGGTCCGAGCAGCCGATGATGATTGAACCTGGACACTCATTCCAGCGTTTGAAGGCCATCATCCTGTCTGACGGTGGCCCGGCGCACCAGCTGATGGCGGCCGGTGGCGTGACGCCGCTGGCCCGCGGCAGGCGGGCGCTGAAACGCTCTTTAGGTGGTATTTTTGTTGTTCTTTTCAAGGAGTGATTGGCCATGACTGACCACGTTTTCTTCATGCGTGAGGCGGTTCAGCTGGCGCAACAAAATCGCGCCCAGGGTGCACAGCCCTTTGGCGCCGTGCTGGTCAAGGACGGTCAGCGCATTGCCACTGGCGTGAACGAAATCGTGCAAACCTGTGACCCCACCAGCCACGCCGAAATGCAGGCGGTGCGCGCCGCCAGCGCCGCCCTGGGCAGGCCGCGCCTGGACGGCTGCGTGGTGTATGCCAGCGGCTACCCCTGCCCGATGTGTCTGGCCGCCATGGTCGGCAGCGGCATCGAGACGGTGTATTACGCTTTTGACAACGCAGATGCTGCGCCCTACGGGATGTCCAGCGATGCCGCCTACGCCGCCCTGGGCCTGGCGCTGAAGTCCACACCACTGCCAATGATCCGCGTCGACACCGGCGTGACGGCAGCGCAGATGTATGGCGACGCGCCTGCCAGCCCTATTTCTGCCGGCTGATTGCATGGGCTCTGCCAACGCTGCCAACCAGGCCCCCTCTGTGGGCAGCGCCACCCCGGTTGATACCGTCGCGCCCGCGTCCATTGCCGCGCTGGCGCCCGCGCGCCAGGGCCTGTGGCTCGCGGTGGTTGTCCTCACGGCGCTGAACCTGCGCCCGTTTCTGACGGCCATTGGCCCGCTGACGAACGACATCAGCGCGGCCACGGGGCTGGACTTGCGCGGCATGGCCTGGCTCACGCTGCTGCCCATGCTGCTGATGGGCCTGGGTGCCTGGTGCGGCCCCGCACTGCAGCAGCGCCTGGGCGCGCGCCGCGTGCTGCTGGGCGCCCTCGCTCTGCTGGCCCTGGGCTCGGCGCTGCGCGCCTGGGCACCCGGCGGCAGTACGTTGATTGCCACCGCCGCCCTGTGCGGTCTCGGCGTGGCCTTTGTGCAGGCGGTGTTTCCGGGCGTCATCAAGCGCCAGTTTCCGGGCCATGTGGCGCCGGTCATGGGACTGTATTCGGCCGCACTGATGGGCGGCGGTGCGCTGGGCGCCCAGCTCACGCCGCTGGCGGCACAGGGCGGCGCCTGGCGCGGCGCGCTGGCCTGGTGGGCGCTGCCGGTGCTGCTGGCATTGATGCTGGCATGGCGCGCACTGCCACGCACCCCACAGACAAATACCCAAAAAAATGGCCCCGGCGCCACGCGCTGGATGCTGCGCCGCCCGCGCACCTGGCTGCTGATGGCCTGCTTTGGCCTGGTCAATGGCGGCTATGCCTCGGTGGTGGCGTGGCTGGCGCCGTTCTACCAGTCGCACGGCTGGAGTGCGGCGGCCAGCGGCTCGCTGGTGGCGCTGTTGTCGCTGGCACAAGCCGCCATGGCCCTGCTGCTGCCGCTGCTGGCCGCGCGCCAGCGCGACCGCCGGCCCTGGCTGTGGCTCACGCTCGCGCTGCAGGCCGCTGGTTTTGTCGCGCTGGTGCTGTGGCCAGACGCTGCGCCGCGCACCTGGGCCGTGCTGCTGGGCGCCGGCCTGGGCGGCTCGTTTGCGCTCACCATGGTGGTGGTGCTGGACCACCTGCCCGACCCGGCACAGGCTGGCGCGCTGAGTGCGCTGATGCAGGGCGGCGGTTTTTTGCTGGCCGCCCTGGCACCCTGGGTGATGGCCACGCTGCACGGCGCCAGCGGCAGCTTTGGCTCCGGCTGGCTGATGCACCTGGCCTGTGTGGCGCTGGTCGCCGTGCTGACCGTGCGCTTTGCGCCACGGCGGTATGCGGACGTGATGCGCACGCCGGCACAGGCCTGATACCGGCGGGCCGGATTGCACCGGTCCACAACGCTGCCTACGATGGCCAGCCCAACACCTTTTCAGGCGCAGCACCATGCCCTCCCCTTTCAAAGTTGGAGACCACGTCACCTGGAACTCCGAAGCCGGCCACGTCAGCGGCCACATCACCAAAGTGCACAACCAGGACTTTGATTACAAAGGCCACACGCACCGCGCCAGTGCCGAGGATCCGCAGTACGAAATCAAAAGCGACAAGACCGACCACATCGCCGCACACAAGGGCTCGGTCCTGAAGATGGTGGTGGAGAAATAGAACGAACTTTTGCCGACTGGCTACAGCGTCCGCTGCGCGCCGGATCAGGACCTGGGAATCGCCTGGATGTCCGTGGCAAGAATCGAGATGGACCCTGGCTTCGACGGGCACCAGACGATCAGATCCGAGGCGTGCTTCAGCGCTTGCTGCCGTAGCGGGCCATGAGACTGGCCTGTGCCGACAGCGCTTCGCCCCGACGCCCCTTGCGGCCCGCGACATCGACGGCGCGCACATAGCTTCCATCGGGCTGCAGCAGCCAGGCGTCGCGCGTGTCCTGCAGATAGGCCGACAGGCATTCGTCCACCACGCGGGCACACAGGGCCGGGTCGGTCACTGGCCAGGCCAGCTCGACCCGGCGCAGCATGTTGCGGTTCATCCAGTCGGCGCTGGAGAGCCAGACCTCCTGCGCGCCGTTGACCTGGAAACAGAACACCCTCGAGTGTTCGAGCAGGCGTCCGATCACCGAACGCACTCGAACGTTGTCGGTGACGCCGGGCACCTGGGCCGGCAGGATGCAGGCACCGCGCACGATCAGATCGATCTTGACGCCCTGTTGCGACGCGTGGGCCAGCGCGCGCGCCAAAAGCTCGTCGGTCAGCGCGTTCATCTTGAGAACGATGCGGGCCTCCTGCCCGGCTTTGGCGGCCGCCGCCGCAGCCTCCACCTTCTCCAGCATGGCCTTGTGCAGCTGAAACGGCGCGAGCAGCACCTTGTTGAGCTTGGGCAGGCGGTTCTGGCTGGCCAGGTGCAGGAACACCTGGTCCAGATCGGCGGTGAGCGCCTCGTCGGCGGTGAGGTAGCTCAGATCGGTGTAGAGCCGGGCGGTGTTGGCGTTGTAGTTGCCGGTGGAGAGGTGGGCGTAGCGCCGCAGCTGGCCGCCTTCGCGCCGGGTGATCAGCAGCATCTTGGCGTGGGTCTTGAGCCCCACCACACCGTAAACCACCTGCGCGCCCACCGACTCCAGACGCTCGGCGTAGCTGATGTTGGCCTCTTCGTCGAAGCGGGCCTTGAGCTCCACCACCGCGGTCACTTCCTTGCCACGGCGCACCGCCTCGCGCAGCAGCTCCATCAGCTCGGACTTGGCGCCGGCACGGTAGATGGTCTGCTTGATGGCGAGCACATCGGGATCGGCCACCGCCTCGCGCAAAAACGCCAGCACCGCGTCGAAGCTCTCAAAGGGCTGGTGAATGAGCACATCGCCCCGCTGCAAGCGGTCGAAGAACGACTGCCCGGGTGTGAGCTGAACCGGCCAGCCGGCGTGGTAACGCTCGAAGTGCAGCGCCGGCGCATCGACCTGGTCAATCAGCTGGTTGAGCCGCCCCAGGTTGACCGGCCCGCGCACCCGGTACAGCGCCTCCTCGGGCAGATCGAACTGGGCCTGCAGGAAGCTGGACAGGTATTCCGAGCAGCCGGCCGAGACTTCCAGGCGCAGCGCCTCGCCGAAATGGCGCTGCTGCAGACCTTTGCGCAATGCCGTGCGCAGGTTCTTCACGTCTTCCTCGTCCAGCGCCAGATCGGAATGGCGCGTGACGCGGAACTGCGAGAACTCGGTGACCTGGCGGCCGGGGAACAGGTCGGCCAGGTGCGAGCGGATCACGCTGGATATCGAGACGAAATGGGTCTGCTTGGAGCCCTTGCTGGGCGGCATGCGCAAGAAGCGCGGCAAGATGCGCGGCACCTTGACGATGGCGATCTCGTTTTCGCGGCCAAACGCATCCTTGCCGGTGAGCCGGACGATGAAGTTCAGCGACTTGTTGGCCACCTGCGGAAACGGATGCGACGGGTCCAGTCCCACCGGCATCAGCAGCGGCTGCACCTCGCGGTGAAAGAACTCCTTCACCCAGCGGCGCTGGCGCGGGTTGCGCTCGCCGTGCGCCACGATCTTGATGCCCTTTTTCTCCAGCAGCGGCAGCAGTTCGTCGTTGTAGATCGCGTACTGCTGCGCCACCAGGGCATGCACTTCGGCTGAAATGGCCACGTAACCCGGCGCGGTGTAGAGGCCACGCTGCTCGTTGGTCTTGTGGGCGCTGAGCTGCGGCGCCATGCGGACTTCGAAAAATTCGTCGAGGTTGCTCGAGACGATGCCCAGGTAGCGCAGGCGCTCCAGCAGAGGCACATCGGGGCGACACGCCCAGTCCATCACCCGCGCATTGAAGGCGAGGATGCTGCGGTCGCGGTCGAGGAAGATCAAGCGGCTGCCGAGATGGCTGTTATTTGCAATATTGCTCATGGTACCTGTCGGTGGCCGGGTCGGCGCTTGCCATGTCTGGCGCCATCCGATCTGCTGGACAGATCCATTCTTTGGCGCACGGATGACCTGGATGTGACAGCGTCGGCCCCCCCGCTGGGCCCGACTCAACCGTGCCCGTCGCCGGCTCCTGCCCCCAACCACCTGGCCGCGATCCGCGGCAGGAGCCTGCCAAAATACCAGGCTGTGAACCACCCACCGACCCGCCTGCCCACCGACCCGGCCACCCGGCCACACCCGCTGGTCTGCCACCCCGGTTCGCCGTGCCCGGTGCCGCTGCAGATCGATGTCAGCTTGCGGGCCCACAGAGAAGGCCTGGGGCTGCGTTTCCAGGTTCGCGGGGCGCTGTCGCGGCTGCGTGTGCCCCCGCCCACTCCGCCAGAGGCTGCCGACGGCCTGTGGCAACACACCTGCTTCGAAGCCTTTGTCTCGGCCACCACCGCCGACGCCTACCGCGAGTTCAACTGGTCGCCCTCGGGGCAATGGGCCCAGTACGATTTTTCCCGCGAGCGGGTACGCCACCCCACACCCGGACAGTCCCCTGCCCTCCCCAGCCGGCTGGAACAGTTTCCCGATCGCCTGCGGCTGCAAGCACACATCCCCACCAGCGCCCTGCCGCCGGACGGCGAGCTGCTGCTCGGCCTGAGTGCGGTGATCGAACTCGACGACGGCAGCCTGACCTACTGGGCCCTGGTCCACCCGACCGCCCGGCCGGACTTCCACCACCGCGGCGGCTGGCAGGCCCTGCCCGCCATCTCCTCCTTGCTCCCACGCCCACAGACCCCATGAAATTTGGCCTTGAACGCTTTCTGGAAGACCCCGCGCTGCGGGCACCGCTGGCCGGCCGCCGCGTCGCGCTGCTTGCCCATCCCGCCTCGGTCACCCGCGACCTCACCCACAGCCTGGACGCGCTCGCCGCCCTGCCCGACCTGCACCTCACCGCGGCCTTCGGCCCGCAACACGGCCTGCGTGGCGACAAGCAGGACAACATGGTCGAGTCACCCGATTACCTGGATCCGCGCCACGGCATCCCGGTGTTTAGCCTGTACGGCACGGTGCGCCGGCCCACCGGCGCGATGCTCGACAGCTTCGATGTGCTGCTGGTCGACCTGCAAGACCTCGGCTGTCGCATCTACACTTTCATCACCACGCTGCGTTACGTGCTCGAAGCGGCCGCGCAGCACGGCAAGACGGTCTGGGTGCTCGACCGGCCCAACCCGGCGGGCCGGCCGGTCGAAGGTCTCACGCTGCGCGACGGCTGGGAAAGCTTTGTGGGTGCTGGCCCGATGCCGATGCGCCACGGCATGACCATGGGTGAACTCGGCCACTGGTTCATCAACCGGCTCAAGCTGGATGTCGACTACCGCGTCATCCCCATGGAAGGCTGGGCGCCCGATGCCGCCCCCGGTTTTGGCTGGCCCATGAGCGCCGACGACCAGCGAAGCTGGGTCAACCCCAGCCCGAACGCGGCCAACCTCAGCATGGCACGCGCCTACGCCGGCACCGTGATGCTGGAAGGCACCACGCTGAGTGAAGGCCGTGGCACCACCCGCCCGCTGGAGCTGTTCGGCGCGCCCGACATCGACAGCGACCGCCTGCTGGCCAACATGCACCGAATCGCACCCCACTGGCTGCGCGGTTGCGTGCTGCGCCCCTGCTTCTTCGAGCCCACCTTCCACAAGCACCAGGGCCAACTGTGCAGCGGCCTGCAGATCCATGTGGAAGACCCGAGCCACTACGACCACAGCCACTTCCAACCGTGGCGCCTGCAGGCCCTGGCGTTCAAGGCCTTGCGCGAGCAGGCGCCCCACTACCCGCTGTGGCGCGATTTCCCCTACGAATACGAGCACGGCCGCCTGGCCATCGACCTCATCAACGGCAGCCCTTTGCTGCGCGAGTGGGTGGACAACCCGGGCGCGGCGCCCGACGATCTCGATGCCATCACAAGCCCGGACGAAGCCGCGTGGATCGAGGAACGGCAACCGTTCCTCATCTACTGACGCACGAAGCAAGAAGTGCCAGGAGGTGGTGGAAGCGGCGTTGCCGGGCCACACGCACCGCCCCCTTGCGGGTCGCGCGCCGCGCGGGAGCGGGTCAGGTCAAAGCCACTTCTGGAGAAATTGGGCAGCGCCCATGGCCGGATCGAGCTGGTAGGCGGCGTAGCCGATGCGCCGGTACAGCTGCATGGCGGGCGCATTGCCGGCGAGCACCTCCAGCGTCATCTTGACCGCCCCTCGCTCGGCCGCGATGCGCTCGGCCTCGCGCAGCATCTGCTCGGCAATGCCACGGCCCCGGTGGCTGGCCAGCACCGCCACGTCGTGCACATTGACCAGCGGCTGGCAGGCGAAGGTGGAAAAACCTTCGATGCAGTTGACCAGTCCCACCGGCAGCTCGCCATCGAACGCCAGCACGCTGTAGGCCTGCGGCCGGGCCGCGAGCTCGCGCACCAGGTTGGCCTTGGCAAAGTCGCTCAGTGGTTCACCGCCACCAGCCGGATCGCTGGCGTAGGCATCAAGCAGCATGACCACGGCCGCTGCATCGGCGGCGTCGCCGTAATCGGCGCGTCGGGCCCGGAACTCGGCCGCCATCAGCCGGCCTTCACCGCTGCCACCAGCCGCTCGGCGCAGGCCTGGGCTTGCGCCGCATCGCGCGCCTCGACCATCACACGCACCAGCGGCTCGGTACCGCTGGCACGGATGAGCACGCGACCGGTATCGCCCAGCTCGGCTTGCACCGCCTGCGTCTCCTCGGTCAGTCGTGTGTTGTTCTTCCAGTCCTGGCCCGGCGACAGGCGCACGTTGATCAAGGTCTGCGGAAACAGCGTCACATCCGCCAGCAGCTGCGCCATGGTCTTGCCACTGCCCACACAGGCGTGCAGCACCTGCAGCGCCGAGACCAGACCGTCGCCGGTGGTGTGGCGGTCCAGCACCAGCAGGTGGCCCGAGCCTTCACCGCCCAGCGTCCAGCCGTGGCGACCCAGTTCTTCGAGCACGTAGCGGTCGCCCACCCTGGCGCGCACAAACTGTACGCCCTTGGCGCGAAACGCCAGTTCCACCGCCATGTTGGTCATGAGCGTGCCCACCACGCCGGGCACATCGATGTCGCGTGCGATGCGGTCGGCCGCCATCAGGTAAAGCAGCTCGTCGCCGTTGAACAGGCGACCGGTTGCGTCCACCATCTGCAGGCGGTCGGCATCACCGTCCAGCGCCACGCCGTAGTGGGCACCGTGCTCTTTGACCGCCGCCACCAACGCCTCGGGATGGGTCGCGCCCACGCCGTGGTTGATGTTCAGACCGTCGGGCTCGCAGCCGATCTTCACCACCTCGGCGCCCAGTTCGTGGAACACATCGGGTGCGATGTGGTAGGCCGCACCATGGGCGCCATCGACCACGATCTTCAGACCCTTGAGGGTGAACAGGTGCGAGCAGGTGCTCTTGCAGAACTCGATGTAGCGGCCGGCGGCGTCGCCCATGCGCCGCGTCTTGCCCAGGTTGGCCGAATCGGACCAGACCGGCGCATCTTCCAGCGCGGCCTCCACCGCCACTTCCCAGGCATCGGGCAGCTTGGTGCCCTGGGCACTGAAGAACTTGATGCCGTTGTCGGGAAACGGGTTGTGGCTGGCGCTGATCACCACCCCCAGGCTGGCGCGCTGCGCCCGCGTGAGGTAGGCCACCGCCGGCGTGGGGACCGGGCCAAGCAGCACCACATCGACACCGGCCGACGTGAACCCGCTCTCCAGCGCCGACTCCAGCATGTAGCCGGAAATGCGGGTGTCCTTGCCGATCAGCACCGTGGGGCGCGCTTCCGTGCGCTTGAGCACACGCCCCACCGCGTGGGCGAGTCGCATCACAAAGTCGGGCGTGATGGGCGCCACACCCACCGTGCCGCGGATGCCGTCGGTGCCGAAATATTTTCTTGTCATACCCTGTGTCCTGATGCGCTGGCGCGCTGTGTTTTCGTGTTCCGTCTGCGCATCCTTGCGCAGCGGCGGCGCTGGCTGCGCATCCCGGTGATATTTTCGCATCCGCCAATGACAAACGCCCCGACCCGGTGCGGGTCGAGGCGTCCGTGGGACGGCGCGTGTTTACTTCTTCGCGTTTGTCATCAGGAAATCCAGCACCAGCTTCTGCTCGTCGTCGTTCAGGCCGGCGCGCGGGAACATGCTTTGTGTGATACCCAGCCACTGCTTCTCATTGAAACCACCCGGATCGCGGGGACCGTGGCACACCGTGCAACGCTGGTAGAAGATCTTCTCGCCCGGCGTGAGCGAGGCGGTGGCCTTGGCCCGCAGCGATTCGGCCCGGTCCAGACCGAAGAATTTCTCGTCAAACTTCAGGTCTTTCCTGACCACGATCTGCGGCGGATCAAACGCCTTGGTGCCGCCGGCATCGGCGTCGGTGCACTTGCGCAACGAGGCCAGGCAGGTGTTGGCGGTGGTCGCCTGCGTCAGGCCGCTGGCGCCGCGGCTGGAGGTGAGGAAGTTCACCTGGCCGTTGTTGCAGCGGCCCTTGCTGTCCAGCTGGGGCCAGGCACCTTCGTAGATGCTCACCACACCGGGCATGATCTTGTCGGACACCCGGGCGCCTACCACCAGCGAACCGCGGTCGTTGTACAGCTCCACCAGATCACCGTCCTTGATGCCGCGCTCGGCCGCGTCCTGCGCGCTGATGGTCAGCGGTTCGCGGGTTTGCACCGCGTAGCGCTTGCGCAGCGGCTCGGCGTTGTTCATCTGCGAGTGCAGGCGGTAGTAAGGGTGCGGGCTGACCACGTGCAGCTGGCCTTTTTTGCCGTTGCCCAGGTACTCGCCGGGCTCCAGAAACTTGGGCATGGGCGGCATGTCGGGCAGCTTCATCTTGTCGATACTGGCCGAGTACATCTCGATCTTGCCGGTGGGGGTGTGCAGCGCGTTCTTCTTCGGGTCCTTGCGGTAGTCGGCGTGGCGCACCCACTTGCGGGCTGCCTTGGGCACGGTGATCGGTGCCGTGCCTTTGTCCCAGAACTTCTCGAACGGCATGTTGTCCACGGCCGAACTGGCGGCGTAGGCTTCCTTGACGTAATCCATCTGGGTCTTGCCTTCGGTGAAGGCGTATTCCACCCCACACACCTCCGACAGGCGACGGAAGATCTCGAAATCGTCCAGCACATCACCGACGGGGGCCACCACCTGGCGCATCGCAAACACCTTGTCGATGTTGTAAGTGCCGCCCGAGGAGATGTCGTTGCGCTCCATGGTGGTGGTTGCAGGCAACACGATGTCGGCCATGCGGGCCGAGCCGTTCCACCAGCAGTCCTGCACGACGACCGTGTCCACCGTCTGCATGGCGCGCGCCAGCTCGTTCAGGTCTTGCTGGTGCGAGTAGAAGTTGTTGCCCGCGTTGTAGATCAGCTTGACCTTGGGGAAGTTGTAGGTGCTGCCGTTGTAGGTGAATGCCTTGCCGGGGTTCAACAGCATTTCGTTGATGCGCGATGCCGGGCAGATTTTTTTGACCGGGTTGCGGCCTTGCGACATGCCGCGTGGCGCGGTGCCCCCCGACTGCGCGGTGCCACCGCCGCCGTAGTGCCACGAAAAACCGATGCCCTGACCGGGCAGGCCGATGTTGCCCAGCATGCAGGCGAAGTTGACGATCGCCCAGTACGGCATTTCACCGTGGTGGGCGCGCTGGATGGCCCAGGAGCCGGCGATCTGGGTGCGCTTGCTGGCCAGCAGTTCGGCCAGCTCGCGGATTTTTGCCGCCGGAATGCCGGTGATCTTGCTGGCCCACTCGGGTGTCTTGGGCGGGGTGCCGTCGGCGTCCTTGCCTTCCAGGTAGGCCAGGAAGCGGTCAAAGCCCACGGTGTATTTGCCGATGAAAGCCTTGTTGTACTTGCCGGTCCGGTACAGGTGGTAGCTCATCGCCAGGAACAGCGCGGTGTCCGTGTTGGGGATGATCTTCACCCACTCGGAACCCATTTGCTCGTCGGTGGTCGTGACCTGCGGGTTGATCGAGATGAACTTCACACCCGCCTTCTTGATGGCGTCGAAGTTGGGGTGCATCTCGTGGTCGCACACCGTGTACTCGACACGGTTGTTCTTGTCGGGATCGCAGCCCACGAAGACAAACACCTCGGTGTTGTCCCGCACCTGCTCCCACGACGTCTGCGCCGAATAGACCTCCAGGTCGCCAATGATCATCGGCATGATCACCTGCCCGGCACCGGCCGAGTAGTCGCCCGCCGTCATGGAAGAACCACCCAGCAGGTTGAAGAATCGCCCCTGCAGCACGTTGGGCCGGAAGATGCCGCCGTGCGACCAGCCGCCGTAGCTGCTGCTGAAACAGCCTTCGTTGCCGTGGTTTTCAATCGTGTCCAGGATGGCCTTGGCGGTGAGGCCAATCGCCGTGTCCCAGCTGACCTCGACCCAGTCGTCCTTGCCACGCAACTCGGGCTTGCTGCTGCCGCCCTTTTGCACCGCCTCCAGGTACGACTTGCGCACCATCGGCCCCGAAATGCGTGTCTTGTCGTAGGTGCGGGCGATCATGCCCTCGGTCAGCATCGGTGTGGGCCGCTTGTCGGCGGCGGTGGGTGTGACCTGGGTGATGCGGCCGTTGGTCACGGTGGCGATGCACGGGCCGTAGTGATCGGCATGGGCCACCGTGCTGGGAATTTTTTCAGCGCTGCCAGCGCCGCCTCGGGATCGACCGGGACCGTTTCTGCCCAGGCCTGGGTGATCGGATTCAGGCCGTAAGAGGTGGCCACCAAACCTGCGGCACCAGCTGCGGTGCTGCCCATCCATTGACGTCTTGTGAATGCCATTTCAGCTTCCTTTGGGTTAAAACCTTGATGAAGGTATTGTCTTTGGGAGCAAGCACCCAATCAAGGGGAAACCCTCAATTGAAATTTAATTTTCGGAACGTTTTGATCCATATCAGGAAACCGAACGGTTGTTGCTGGCTGCCATCGGGACGGATCGGCCGGGTCCAGGTACCCATGTCAGATGCTGCGATGGGCCAGTGCCGCGTTCACGGCGCTTGCGTGCGCACCGCAAGCGGATCCAACCGCACCAATGGCGCCGCTGCCTCAGTGCTGTGCCGCCCGCCAGACCCGCAAGGCGTCCACCGTGGCGGCCACGTCGTGCACCCGCACCAGACGCGCGCCACGCTCCACCGCGAGCACGGCGGCGGCCACACTCGCCGCCACCCGCTCGGTGGGTTGCTCGCGCCCGGTGACAGCACCCAGGGAAGACTTGCGTGACCAGCCGGCCAGCAACGGGAAGCCGAGCTCCAGCAGCTCCGCCTGCCGCGCGAGCAGGCTGAAGTTCTGCGCCACCGTCTTGCCAAAACCGATGCCGGGATCGAGCGCGATGCGTGTCGGCGCAACGCCAAGCGCCGTGAGCGCGTTGGCCCGGTCGCGCAGGAAGTCGGACCCCGGGTTCAGCACGTCACCCGCCATGGGCGTCACCTGCATGGTCTGCGGGTCGCGGTGCATGTGCATCAGGCAGACACCGCAGCGTGGGTGTGCGGCCACCACGCCCAGCGCATCGCCCTGGCGCAAGGCCCAGATGTCGTTGATGACGTCGGCGCCCAGATCCAGCACCGCGCGCATCACCTCGGGTTTGTAGGTGTCGACCGAGATCGGCACACCCAGCAAGACGGCACGACGCACCACCGGCAGCACCCGCGCCAGCTCCTGCTCCAGCGCCAGCGGCGGACTGCCTGGGCGGGTCGATTCACCACCGATGTCCAGCAGGTCCGCGCCGTCGCGCAGCAGCGTTTCGCAGTGGCGCAGCGCCGCGGCCTTGGTGGCGCTCTGCCCACCGTCGGAGAACGAGTCGGGCGTGACGTTCACGATGCCCATCACCCGGGGCGTTGAGAGATCGATGTCGAAGCGGGTGCTGGTCCAGATCATGGTCAGGCTCGGTTGGAACGCCAGACAGCACAACGGGGCACAAGGCCCCGCGTGGTGTGTGACTGAAACCCGGTCAGGCCGCCGTGGGCGCCGGATCGGTGTTCACCGCCGGCGTGCCGCCGCTGCCACCGCCGCCCACGGTCGGATTGCGGGGCACCCAGTCTTTGGGCGGGCGCGGGGGTTTGCCGGCCATGATGTCGTCGATCTGCTCCGCATCGATGGTCTCCCATTCGAGCAGCGCCTTGGCCATCGCGTGCATCTTGTCGCGGTTTTCTTCGATCAGATCGCGCGCCAGTTTGTACTGCTGGTCGATGATGCGGCGCACCTCGGCGTCGACCTTCTGCATGGTCTGCTCGCTCATGTTGGTGGTCTTGGTCACCGAGCGGCCCAGGAACACCTCGCCTTCGTTTTCGGCGTAGACCATCGGTCCCAGCGCATCGGTCATGCCGTAGCGCATCACCATGTCGCGGGCGATGGTTGTCGCGCGCTCGAAGTCGTTCGAGGCACCGGTGGTCATCTGGTTCATGAACACCTCCTCGGCGATGCGGCCGCCAAACAGCATGCTGATCTGGTTCAGCATGTAGTCCTTGTCGTAGCTGTAGCGGTCCTGCGCCGGCAGGCTCATGGTCACACCCAGGGCGCGACCGCGCGGAATGATGGTGACCTTGTGCACCGGATCGCACTTGGGCAACAGTTTGCCGATCAGCGCGTGGCCCGACTCGTGGTACGCCGTGTTGCGGCGCTCTTCCTCGGGCATCACCATGCTCTTGCGCTCGGGGCCCATGAAGATCTTGTCCTTGGCCTTCTCGAAGTCCTGCATTTCGACCACCCGGGCATTGCGGCGCGCGGCCATCAAAGCGGCTTCGTTGCACAGGTTGGCCAGATCGGCACCACTCATGCCGGGTGTGCCCCGGGCGATGATGGACGGGTTCACGTCGCTGCTGACCGGGATTTTGCGCATGTGCACATTCAGGATCTGCTCGCGGCCGCGGATGTCGGGCAGCGTCACATAGACCTGGCGGTCAAAGCGACCCGGGCGCAGCAAGGCGGCATCCAGGATGTCGGGGCGGTTGGTGGCGGCCACCACGATCACGCCCGCGTTGGTGTCGAAGCCATCCATCTCGACCAGCATCTGGTTCAGGGTTTGCTCGCGCTCGTCGTTGCCACCGCCCAGGCCTGCGCCACGCTGGCGACCCACGGCGTCGATCTCGTCAATGAAGATGATGCAGGGCGCGTTCTTTTTGGCGTTGTCGAACATGTCGCGCACGCGCGATGCACCCACGCCGACAAACATTTCCACAAAATCCGAACCCGAGATGCTGAAAAACGGCACCTTGGCCTCGCCCGCAATGCCTTTGGCCAGCAAGGTCTTGCCGGTGCCCGGAGGCCCGACCAGCAACAGGCCGCGCGGAATGCGCCCGCCCAGTTTCTGGAATTTCGCCGGATCCTTGAGGAAATCCACCACCTCCTTGACCTCTTCCTTGGCCTCGTCGCAGCCGGCCACGTCGGCAAAGGTGACGGTGTTGTTGTTCTCGTCGAGCAGGCGTGCCTTGCTCTTGCCAAAACTGAACGCCCCGCCCTTGCCGCCACCCTGCATCTGGCGCATGAAGTAGACCCAGACGCCGATCAGCAGCAGCATCGGGCCCCAGCTCACCAGCAAGGTCATCAGCAGCGAACCTTCTTCGCGCGGGCGCACGTCGAACTTCACGTTGCTGTTGATCAGGTCACCGATCAGCCCGCGGTCGAGGTAGGTGGCGGTGGTGCGGATGCGGCGGTCGTCCTGGGTGACGGCCACAATTTCCGTGCCGCCCTGGCCTTCCTGAATCGTGGCGCTCTTGATCTGCTTCGCATGCACCTGATCCAGGAAGTCGGAATAGGCCACGCTGCCCGCTCCTGCCGAAGCTCGGCCATCGAATTGCTTGAAGACGGTGAAAAGCACCATGGCGATCACCATCCACACGGCAATTTTCGAGAACCATTGGTTGTTCAAGAGCGGCTCCTAACGGAAATATTGACAGACATGGTCATTTGGGTCCCATTCTAGGACTTTCAAGCACGGCGACCCTGGGCCTTTGGTTTGGCAATACCAAACAAGGGGATAGCCAATGCCTTCAAGACACCACGGGGTTTTTCAGACCCAGGCCAACCAGAAAGGTTTCTGAGGATTTGTCGCGCGATGCTTTGGGCTTGACCGCCTTGACGGTGCGAAAGGTCTGGCGAAACAGGGCCACCAGCGCGTCGTACGCGCCACCATGAAACAGCTTGACCACCAGCGCACCGTCGGGCCGCAGGTGCTGAACGGAAAAGTCGACCGCCAACTCCACCAGATCGGTGATGCGCGCCGCGTCGGCCGAACCGATGCCCGAGAGGTTGGGCGCCATGTCGGACAACACCACATCCACCGCCGCGATCCCGCGTTCGCTCAAGGCATTCTCCAGCGCGGTGAGCACACCGGCATCGCGAAAATCGCCCAGCACAAAATGCACCCCCTCCACGGCCTCCATCGGCAGCAGGTCCAGCGCAATGATGTGTCCATCGAGCGCGCCCACCGCCGCGCCCTGGGGGCTCAGGCGGCGCCGCACGTACTGGCTCCAGGCGCCCGGCGCCGAGCCCAGATCGACCACACAGTCGCCGGGCCGGATCAGACCCAGGGTTTCGTCGATCTCCTTGAGCTTGTAAGCGGCCCGCGAGCGAAACCCGTCCCGATGCGCCAGCTTCACGTAGGGATCGTTCACGTGCTGGTTGAGCCAGGCCTTGTTGACCTTTTTGCTCTGTGTCTTCACTTTCATGCCCATGGAGGCCTTTCTGCGGTGTCAACGATAATTGTCCCATGCCCCAAATCATCCTCACTCCCGCGCAGCGCAAAGTCCATCGGGCCGAAGCGCACCATCTCGATCCGGTTGTCCTGGTGGGCGGTGACGGGCTCACGCCCGCGGTCGTCAAGGAGGTGGACGGCGCGCTCAAAGCCCATGGCCTGATCAAGGTGCGTGTGTTCAGCGACAACCGCACCGCCCGGGACGCCATGTTGCAGACGCTGGCTGAGCAGCTGGATGCCGCGGCCATCCAGCACATTGGCAAGCTGCTGGTGCTCTGGCGCCCGCAGCCGGAGAAAGTCAAACCGGTGGACGAAGACCGGATGCCCGGTCCGCGCGAGGTCAAGGTGCTCAAGTTCAGCAAGCGCGGCGGGCAACGCCCCGAGGTCAAGCGGGTGCGGGTGCTGGGCAACCAGCGCCTGACCTCGGGCGGTCAGATCAAACGCGCCAAGGTGCTGAAGAAGAGCATCAAAAAAAGCGCTCCCTGATTGGCGCCACCCTGGTGGCGTCCGATCAGGACGCTGCTTGAACCTTGATGCAGCAGCCCCATCTGATTCCGCATGACGACCACCCAAGCCCCCATCGCCGACAACCCCCTGCTCGATTTCACCGACCTGCCTCGCTTCGATGCCATCCGGCCGGATGCCGTGGTTCCCGCGACCGAACAGCTGCTGCAAGCGGCCAACGCCGCGCTGGAGACCGTGACCGCGGCCCATTTCCCCGCCGACTGGCAGGCCCTGGCCAGGGAACTGGACGTGAAGACCGAGCGCCTGGGGCGCGCCTGGGGTGCCGTCAGCCACCTCAACGCCGTGGCCGACACGCCCGAACTGCGCGCTGCCTACAACGCCGCCCTGCCCCAGGTCACCGAATTCTGGACCCGGCTGGGTGCCGACGAGCGGCTGTACGCCAAATACAAAGCGATGGACCCGGCCCGCCTGACAGCCGAACAGACGCAGGCCCACAAGAACGCGATGCGCGGGTTCCGCCTGGGCGGCGCCGACCTGACGGGCCCTGCCAAGGCCAGGTTCGCCGCCATCCAGGAACGCCAGGCCGAGCTGGCACAGAAATTCAGCGAAAACGCACTGGATGCCACCGACGCTTTCAGCCTGGTGGTGGGTGCCGAAGAGCTCGCCGGCGTCCCCGACGACGTGCTGCAGGCCACCGCTGCGGCCGCACAGGCCGACGGCCAGCCCGGACACAAGCTCACACTCAAGATGCCCTGCTACCTGCCGGTGATGCAGTTCGCCCACAGCAGCGCCCTGCGCCAGCGCCTGTACCGCGCCTACGTCACCCGCGCCAGCGACCAGGCCGAAGGTGATGGCACCCAGTTCGACAACGCCGCCCTCATGAGCGAGCTGCTGGCGCTCAAACTTGAAGAAGCGCAGTTGCTTGGCTACCGCCACTTTGCCGACGTCTCGCTGGTGCCCAAGATGGCCGAATCGCCCGAGCAGGTGATCGCTTTTCTGCGCGACCTGGCACACCGTGCCCGGCCCCATGCCGAGAAAGACCTGGCCGATCTGCGCAGCTTTGCCGCCAGCGAACTCGGCCTGAACGACCCGCAACCCTGGGACTGGGCCTACATCGGCGAGAAGCTCAAGGAGCAGCGCTACGCCTTCAGCGAACAGGAAGTCAAACCTTACTTCACCGCGCCCAAGGTGCTCGCCGGCCTGTTCCAGATCGTCGAGACCCTGTTCGAGGTGGCAATCCGGCGCGACACGGCCCCGGTCTGGCACCCGGGCGTGGTCTTCTACCGCATCGAACGTGGTGGCCAGCTGGTCGGGCAGTTCTACCTGGACCCGGGCGCGCGCAACGGCAAACGGGGTGGCGCCTGGATGGACGACGTGCGCGCCCGCTGGCTGCGCCCCGACACCGGTGCGCTGCAAACCCCGGTGGCGCACCTGGTGTGCAACTTCGCCGAGGGTGTGAACGGCAAACCCGCGCTGCTCACCCACGACGACGTGATCACCCTGTTCCACGAATTCGGCCATGGCCTGCACCACCTGCTGACACAAGTGAACGAGCACGATGTGTCGGGCATCAGCGGTGTGGAGTGGGACGCGGTGGAGCTGCCCAGCCAGTTCATGGAGAACTTCTGCTGGGAATGGGATGTGCTCAAGCACATGACCGCCCACGTGGACACCGGTGAGCCGCTGCCGCGCGCGCTGTTCGACAAGATGCTCGCGGCCAAAAATTTCCAGAGCGGCCTGCAGACGCTGCGCCAGGTCGAGTTCGCGCTGTTCGACATGCTGCTGCACAGCCAGCCCGAGCCGCCCGCCAGCGGCGCGGCCATTCTGGCGCTGCTGCAGCAGGTGCGCGACGAGGTCGCGGTGCTGCAATCCCCGGCCTACAGCCGCACGCCCCACACCTTCAGCCACATCTTCGCGGGCGGCTACTCGGCCGGCTACTACAGCTACAAGTGGGCCGAGG
>CAYRIT010000022.1:7371-38348 GCA_964424415.1 uncultured Hydrogenophaga sp. | reverse complement strand
GCCACATCATGGAGTACATCCAGGCCGACATCTGGGTGCGGTTCCAGCGCATGCGTGGCCACGAGGTGCATTTCGTCTGCGCCGACGACGCCCACGGCGCGCCCATCATGATCGCGGCCGAGAAGGCCGGCAAAACGCCACAGCAGTTCGTGGCCGACATCGCCGCCGGCCGCAAGCCGTACCTGGATGGCTTTCACATCGGGTTTGACAACTGGCACAGCACCGACGCGCCGGAGAACCACGCGCTGGCGCAGGACATCTACCGCGCGCTCAAGGCCAACGGCCTGATCGAGACCCGCAGCATCGAGCAGTTTTTCGATCCCGAGAAAAACATGTTCCTGCCCGACCGGTTCATCAAGGGCGAGTGCCCCAACTGCCACGCCAAGGACCAGTACGGCGACAACTGCGAGGTCTGCGGCAAGGTCTACAGCCCGACCGAACTGATCAACCCGTATTCGGCGCTCTCCGGTGCCAAGCCGTTGCTCAAGACCTCGGACCATTTTTTCTTCAAGCTGTCCGACCCGCGCTGTCTGGCCTTTCTGGACCAGTGGACACAAAGCGGCGCGGTGCAGCCCGAGGTGCTCAACAAGATCAGCGAATGGATCGAGCCCGGCGAGGACGGCAAGCCCAAGATGGGCGACTGGGACATCAGCCGCGACGCGCCGTATTTCGGCATCGAAATCCCGGATGCACCGGGCAAGTATTTCTACGTCTGGCTCGACGCACCGATCGGCTACCTGGCTTCGCTGAAGAACCACTTCGGCAAGATCGGGGTTGATTACGACGCTTTCATGGCCGACCCGACCACCGAGCAGTACCACTTCATCGGCAAGGACATCATCACCTTCCACACCCTGTTCTGGCCGGCGATGCTGAAGTTCAGCGGCCGCAAGGTGCCCAACGCGGTGTTCGTGCACGGTTTTCTCACCATCAACAACGGCGAGAAGATGAGCAAGAGCCGTGGCACCGGCCTGGACCCGCTGAAGTACCTCAAGCTCGGCATGAACCCCGAGTGGCTGCGCTATTACCTGGCGGCCAAACTCAGCGGCAAAAACGAAGACGTGGACTTCAATCCGGAAGACTTCATGCTGCGGGTCAACAGCGACCTGGTGGGCAAATACATCAACATCGCCAGCCGCGCGGCCGGCTTCATCACCAAACGCTTCGGCGGCCAGCTCGGCGCGGTCTCGGCCGACGGTGACGCCCTGCTCGATCACCTGCAAAGCGCTGCGCCGCAGATCGCCGAGCTCTACGCCGAACGCGAGACCGGCAAGGCGCTGCGCGAGGTGATGGCGCTGGCCGACCGGGTCAACGCCTACGTGGACCAGAACAAGCCCTGGGAACTCGCCAAGCAAGAGGGCATGGACGGGCGCCTGCAGGACGTGTGCAGCGCCTGCATCGAAGCCTTCCGCCTGCTCTCGCTCTACCTCAAGCCGGTGCTGCCCGCGCTGGCGACTCAGGTCGAGGGCTTCCTTCAGATCGAGCCGCTGGCTTTCGCCGACGCCGGCCGCCTGCTTGGCGCGGGCCACAGCATCGGCACCTACCAGCACCTGCTCCAGCGCGTGGATGTGAAACAGCTCGACGCCCTGTTCGAACCGCCGCCAGCCCCCGAAGAGCCCAAAACCCTGCCGGGAGGGGAAGCCATCGCCGAGACCATCACCATCGACGACTTCGCCAGGATCGATCTGCGCATCGCCAAAATCGTCGCCTGCGAAGCGGTGGACGGTTCGACCAAGCTGCTGCGGCTCACACTCGATGCCGGGGAAGGCAAGACCAGAAACGTCTTCAGTGGTATCGCCAGCGCCTACAAGCCCGAAGACCTGGTGGGCCAGCTCACGGTGCTGGTGGCCAATCTCGCACCACGCAAGATGAAGTTTGGCCTGAGCGAAGGCATGGTGCTCGCCGCTGGCCACGCCGACGACAAGGCCCATCCGGGCATTCACATCCTGAATCCCCACACGGGTGCGACACCCGGCATGCGGGTGCGCTGAGGTCCGCGCGCCCGATGTTCAAACCGATCCGCGGCTTCACCAGTCTGCAGCGCACGCCACAGAGCGATCTGAAGCTCGGTTCGGTACTCGCCTTCGTGGCCGGTGCAACCAACGCCGGCGGGTTTCTGGCGGTGGGGCAGTACACCTCGCACATGACCGGCATCGTGTCGTCGGTGGCCGATCACCTGGTGCTCGGTCAGGTATGGCTGGCCTTGTCCGGCCTGATCGCGCTGCTGGCTTTTCTGGTGGGCGCCATGAGCACCGCCTGGCTGGTGAACTGGGGCCTTCGGCTGGAACTGCGCAGCGCCTACGGCATGCCGCTGGTGCTGGAGGCCGCACTGCTGCTGGTTTTCGGCCTTTTTGGTGCCGCGATTGGCCTGGTGCACGCGGTGTTCCTGCCGCTGACCGTGGTGCTGCTGTGTTTCATCATGGGTTTGCAGAACGCGGTCATCACCAAGATCTCGCAAGCGCGCATCCGCACCACCCACGTCACCGGCCTGGTCACCGATCTGGGGATCGAGCTGGGCAAGCTGCTGTATGTGAACCGCCACCCCGGCATGCAGCCGGTCCGCGCGGACCGCCAGCGGCTGCGGGTCCACCTGCAGCTCATCGGCTGCTTCCTCGGTGGCGGTGTGCTGGGTGCGCTGGGTTTCAAGCACCTGGGTTACCTGAGCACCGTACCGTTGGCCGCGCTGCTGCTGCTGCTGGTGTTGCGCCCCCTGCTGGACGACTGGAAGCGCCTGCGCGGCGTCTGAAGATCTAGTTGGGCTGCAGCGCCGGATCGATCGCCGATCCGGTCGACACCACCTTGAGGTCGCTGTCGAACACCACGGTGAAGATCCGCGCGTCGCTGGTGTTCGGCCCGTCCTGGTAGCGCCAGTCGTAGTGGGTCTGGCGCTTGAGTTCGTAGGGCGAGATCTTCATCGGCTTGCCCAGCATGCGCCGCACCTCTTCCATCGGCATGCCGGGCTCGACGCGGGCGAAGTTCTGCGGGGTGAGCACCTGGCGCAGCGCCGCCATCTTGCCGTCGGCGCCAATCGTGATCATGTAGTTGGTATGGCCGGCGGGCTGGCGGTTGTATTCGTAGATCTGTGCACCGTCGGGTCCGTCCCAGACCGCCTCGGGCGCACCGAAACGCTCGCGCACATCGGCTTCGGTGGACACACCCTCTTCCAGTTCGCTGATGGCCTGCGGATCACATCCAAGCAGCAGCAGGCTTGCCAGCAAGGCCAGCAGCCCGCGCGAGAGCGTGCGCGACCGGGAAATCAAACATGCGGTCATGGTGGTGACAAAGACAACAAAAAATTCAGTGTAAACCCGGACCTGTGGTGAGCCACCGCGTCAGCTTGGCGAACCAATGCCGTCGGTAACATCCTGCCATGAGCCTCAAATTGCCGCCCCTGGCGCCATTTCGTCCCCGCCTGCTGCAGGACCTGCGTGGCTACAGCCGCGACCGGCTGGTGCGCGATGTGGGCGCCGGCGCCACGGTGGGCATCGTGGCGCTGCCGCTGGCCATGGCCTTTGCGATCGCCAGCGGCCTCAAACCCGAGGCCGGTCTGTGGACCGCGATCATCGCCGGATTCCTGATCTCCGCGCTGGGTGGCACCTCGGTGCAGATCGGCGGGCCGGCCGGCGCGTTCATTGTCATCGTCTACGGCATCGTCGAGCGCTACGGCGTGGCCAACCTGCTGATCGCCACCGCCGGCGCCGGTGTGCTGCTGTTTCTGCTCGGCCTGTTTCGCCTGGGCACGCTGGTGCGCTATGTGCCGGTGAGTGTGGTGATCGGCTTCACCAACGGCATTGCGGTGCTGATCGGGCTGTCGCAGGTGCGCGATCTGCTGGGGCTGGACATTGCCAAGATGCCGGCCGATTTTTTCAAGCAGATCGGTGCCATCGCCAGCCACCTGCACGGCATCAACCTCTACGCGCTGGGGCTCGGGTTGCTGTGTGTGGTCGGCCTGTTTGTCTGGCCACGGCTGTGGTCGGTGGACTCGCAGTTTCGCCGCCAGCTCGAGCAGGTTGACACCGTCAGCGCACTCAAGGCCACCTCGCGCCTGCCCGCGCCAGTGGTGGCGCTGGTCACGCTCTCGCTGCTGGCCTGGCTGCTGAGCATGCCGGTAGAGACCATCGGCACCCGCTTCGGCGGCATTCCACAGAGTGTGCCGGTGTTCGAGCTGCCCGACTTCTCCTGGGAGACGGCCAAGCTGCTGGTGGCACCCACGCTGACCATCGCCATCCTGGGCGCCATCGAGTCGCTGCTCTGTGCCCGGGTCGCCGACCAGCTCAGCGAGACACCCAAACACGACCCGAACCAGGAACTCATGGCGCAAGGCGTCGCCAACCTGGTGGTGCCGTTCTTCGGCGGCATGCCGGCCACCGGCACCATCGCGCGCACCGTGACCAACGTCCGCGCCGGCGCCACCTCGCCCATCGCCGGCATCGTGCACGCGCTGTCACTGGCACTCGTGGTGCTGGCGGCCGCGCCGCTGGCGCAGCACATCCCGCTGGCGGTGCTCGCCGGCGTGCTGCTGTTCGTGGCCTGGAACATGGGTGAGTGGCGCGAGTTCGGTCGCCTCAGGCATTTCACCAACCACTACCGGCTGATGATGGTCTCGACCTTTCTGGTCACCATCGTGTTCGACCTCACCGTCGCGGTGGAGCTGGGCCTGGTGCTCGCGGTGGTTCTGTTCGTGCGCCGCCAGAGCGACATCTTCCGCGCCGACCCGATCGCCGAGACCGAGCATCAGCTCACCTACGAGCTCTACGGCTCGCTGTTCTTCGGCGCGGTCGCCAAGATCGACCCCATCGTGGCGCGGGTGGAGCAGGCCCCGTCTGCGGTCAACGTCATGCTTGACGCCACGCGCATGATTTCGCTCGACACCACCGGCCTGGACGCGCTGGAGCAGCTGAACAAGGTGGTGACCAAGCGCGGCGGCCAGCTCGGCATGGTCGGCCTGAATCCACAACCCCTCTCGCTGATCCGCCGCTCGGGCTTTGCCGAGCGGCTGCGCACCTGCGCCTGAGCGCACCTGTCACCACCGGCAACCCTGGCAGAAAGCCGGCGGGTGCCCGGTAAAATGGTCTTTTTCCCCCGCACCACCATGTCCATCTTCGCCCGCCCCCACTACACCTCCGACGCCACCAACTTCCTCAACCAGCTCAAGGCGAACAAGCCCGAACTGGAACAGGCGCAGCGCCGCGGCCGTTCGCTGCTCTGGGACAAGCGGATCGACCGCGAGTTCCAGGCCAACGCCGACGCCGCAGAGGTGCCACAGCAAGCCTACGTCTACCAGACGCAGCCCACCGCGAACTGAGCGGTCGCCCCGCGACTTCGCCAGCCCCGCGTCTTCCATGCACAGCGACGCCGCCACGCTAGCCCCCGCCCCCGAGGGGCTGGACACGGTCTTGCCCGCGGTGATCGACCAAGTGGCGCTGGCGCGGCTGTACGGCGAGCCCCTGTTTGCGCTGCCGCGCGACCTGTACATCCCGCCCGATGCCTTGCAGGTTTTCCTCGAAGCCTTCGAAGGCCCGCTCGATCTGCTGCTCTACCTGATCCGCAAGCAGAACTTCAACATCCTCGACATCCCGATGGCGGCTGTGACCCGCCAGTACCTCAGCTACGTGGACGAGATCCGCGCCAGCAACCTGGAGCTGGCGGCCGAGTACCTGCTCATGGCCGCGATGCTGATCGAGATCAAGTCGCGCATGCTGCTGCCGCCCAAGAAGGTGGCCGAGGGTGAAGACGCCGAAGACCCGCGCGCCGAGCTGGTGCGCCGGCTGCTGGAGTACGAGCAGATGAAACTGGCAGCGCAGCGCATCGCCGAGCTGCCACAGTACGGCCGCGATTTCCTGCGCGCCCAGGTCTATGTGGAGCAGGCGCTGGTGCCGCGCTTCCCGGATGTGCACGTGCTCGACCTGCAAAGCGCCTGGCGCGACATCCTGAAGCGCGCCAAGCTGGTGCAGCATCACAAGATCAGCCGCGAACAGCTCTCGGTGCGCGAACACATGAGCATCGTGCTGCGCAAGCTGCAGGGCAAACGCTTTGTCGAATTCGGCGAGCTGTTCGATGTGTCGCGCGGCCAGCAGGTGCTGGTTGTCACCTTCATCGCCATGCTCGAGCTGGCCAAAGAAACCCTGATCGAGCTGACCCAGGCCGAAGCGTTTGCACCCATTTATGTGCGCCTGGCGTACACCCCAAATCCATGACCACCACCCACGCGTTTGACGTCCTGATCATCGGCAGCGGGCTGGCCGGGCTGACCGCCGCGCTCAAGCTGGCGCCCACGCACCGGGTGGCGGTGGTCACCAAACGCGGCATCTCCGACGGCTCGAGCAACTGGGCGCAGGGCGGCATTGCCGCGGTGCTGGCCGAGGGCGACAGTTACGCGGCCCATGTCGACGACACCCTGGTGGCCGGTGCCGGCCTGTGCGATCTGGAAGCCACGCGGCTCACGGTGGAGAACGCCCCGGCAGCGATTGCCTGGCTGCAGGAGCTGGGGGTGCCGTTCTCGACCGAACACGGCGAGCTGCACCTCACCCGCGAAGGCGGCCACAGCCACCGCCGCATCGTGCACGCCACCGATGCCACCGGTGCCGCGGTGCAAAAGACGCTGAGCGAGCGCGCTCGCGCCACGCCGGGCATCCAATTCTTCGAAAACCACATGCTGGTCGACCTGATCACCGACGCCAAGCTCGGCCAGCGGCCAGCGGCCGGTCAGGCCAGCCGCTGCCATGGTGCCTATGTGCTCGACGTCGAGCAGGACGTGATCGAGACCTTCCAGGCGCCCCACACCATCCTGGCCACTGGTGGTGCGGGCAAGGTCTACCTCTACACCACCAACCCCGACACCGCCACCGGCGACGGCATCGCGGCCGCCTGGCGCGCCGGCTGCCGGGTGGGCAACATGGAGTTCATCCAGTTCCACCCGACCTGCCTCTACCACCCGCACGCCAAGAGTTTCCTCATCACCGAGGCGGTGCGCGGCGAGGGGGGCCAGCTCAAGCTGCCCCCGCGCCTGGGCAGCCACCGCTTCATGCCCGACCACGACGAGCGCGCCGAGCTGGCGCCGCGCGATGTGGTGGCGCGGGCGATCGACTTCGAGATGAAGAAGCACGGCCTGGACTGTGTGTATCTCGACATCTCGCACCAGCCTGCGGCCTTTCTGCACGAGCACTTCCCCAATGTGCTGGCGCGCTGCGCCGAGCTCGGCATCGACATCACGAAAGAGCCGATCCCCGTGGTGCCTGCGGCGCACTACACCTGCGGCGGCGTCGTGACCGATCTGGCCGGGCGCACCGACCTGAACGGCCTGTACGCGGTGGGCGAGACCACCTGCACCGGTCTGCACGGCGCCAACCGCCTGGCCAGCAACTCGCTGGTGGAGTGCATGGTGTTCGCCCAGGCGGCGGTGGCCGCGATCGCCAGCGCCAGCGGCTCAGCCCCACCCACGCTGCCGCTGTGGGACGACAGCCGCGTGACCGACGCCGACGAAATGGTGGTGATCTCGCACAACTGGGACGAGCTGCGCCGCTTCATGTGGGACTACGTGGGTATCGTGCGCACCAACAAACGCCTGGAGCGTGCCGCGCACCGCATCACCCTGCTGCAGCGCGAAATCCACGAGTTCTACGCCCAGTTCCACGTCACACGCGACCTGCTGGAGCTGCGCAACCTGGTCCAGGTGGCCGACCTGATCGTGATGTCGGCCATGCTGCGCCACGAGAGCCGCGGCCTGCATTTCAGCCGCGATTACCCCGATCTGCTGCCGGTGGCAAAGCCGACCATTCTGGTGCCGCCGGCGCGGTAACTTGGCCCCCCCCGCGCCGCGCGCGTCACCCAGGTGGCGATGCCTGCGGCCTGGCAAAGCCAGTTCCGCGGCATCCCTGAACAAGAATTCCGCTCCGAAAGCTCGGGCTCAGGCTGCGCCGATGTCCGGCACCAGCGCACCCGCATCCTGTCCACCACGCTGCGCCGCCGTGAACGCCAGCATGCGATCGATCGGCAGGCGGGCGCGGGCGATCAGCGACGCGTCCACCTCGATCTGGTGCAGGTTTTTCTCCAGCACCTGGGCCACACCCGCCAGCCCGTTCATCGCCATCCAGGGGCAGTGCGCGCAGCTCTTGCAGGTGGCGCTGTTGCCGGCAGTGGGCGCCTCCATGAACAGCTTGCCCGGGTTCTGCTGGCGCAACATGTGCATCATGCCGCTGTCGGTGGCCACGATGAACTCGGGCGCGTCCATCTCGCGCGCGGCTTTCAGAATCGCCGATGTGGAGCCCACGGCGTCGGCCAGCGCAATCACATCCGCCGGGCTCTCCGGGTGCACCAGCACCTTGGCTTGGGGGTGTTCCTTCTTCAGGGCCTCCAGCTCGAAGGCCTTGAACTCGTCGTGCACGATGCACGAGCCGGTCCACATCAGCATGTCGGCGCCGGTTTCGCGCTGGATGTAGCCGCCCAGGTGCTTGTCGGGCGCCCAGAGAATCTTGTGGCCTTTGTCTTTCAGCGCGCGCACGATGTCGAGGGCGCAGCTGCTGGTCACCAGCCAGTCCGAACGCGCCTTCACCGCCGCGCTGGTGTTGGCATACACGACCACGGTGCGGTCGGGGTTTGCGTCACAAAAAACGCTGAAGGCGTCGATGGGGCAGCCCAGATCCAGCGAGCAATTCGCATCGAGATCGGGCATGAGCACGGTTTTTTCCGGGCTCAGGATCTTGGCCGTCTCGCCCATGAAACGCACACCCGAGACCACCAGCGTCTGCGCGGCGTGGTCGCGGCCAAAGCGGGCCATCTCCAGCGAGTCGCTCACGATGCCACCGGTTTCCACCGCCAGGTCCTGCAGATCCGGGTGCACGTAGTAGTGCGACACCATCACCGCGTTGCGCTCCTTGAGCAGTTGGCGAATGCGCTCTTTCAGCTCGGCACGCTGCTTGGGCCCCGGCTCCACCGGTACCCGGGCCCAGGCGTGCTTCGTGGGGCAGGCGGGCTGCTCGTATTCGACGTCGATGACGGCAGTTGCTTGGTCGTTCATGGTCTAGCTCCTTTTGTGGCGCCGTCGACGGAGAGCCGCCTCGCACGCAGTGGATTCAACTGAGGCCGCCGTGGCACCGACTCTGCCGGGCCACCAGCGGCGTCTCTGGGGAGGGGCGACGGAAGCCGCGCAGGAAGCTAGGCCAGTCGCATGGAAAAGTCGACAGCCTTCACATCTTTGGTGAGGGCTCCGATGGAGATGCGGTCGACCCCGGTTTCTGCAAGGGCCCGCACCGTCTCCAGGTTCACACCACCGGATATCTCGAGCACCGCCCGGCCGGCGTTGCGGCGCACCGCTTCCTGCAGCGTCGCAATGTCCATGTTGTCGAGCAGAACCATGGACGCGCCGCTCGCCAGCGCCTCGTCGAGCTGGCCCAGCGTTTCCACCTCGATCTCGACAAAACGCGCTTGCGGCGCCGTCTCGGCCACGCGCCGCAGCACCGCGCCCACGCCACCCGCCGCCGAGATGTGGTTTTCCTTGATCAGCACCGCATCGAACAGGCCGATGCGGTGGTTCACGCCACCGCCGGTGGTCACCGCGTATTTCTGCGCCAGCCGCAGGCCGGGAATGGTCTTGCGCGTGTCCACGATCTTTGCGCGTGTACCGGCCACGGCGTCGACAAACACCGCCGTCTTGGTGGCCACGGCCGAGAGCAGTTGCAGGAAGTTGAGCGCGGTGCGCTCGGCGGTCAGCAGCGCCTGCGCGTTGCCCGTGACCTCCAGCACCACCTGATCGGCCGCACAGCGCTGGCCGTCGGTGACCTGCCAGACGAGGCTGGCCTGGGGGTCGCAGGCCAGCACCGCGGCCTGTACCCAGGGCGCGCCGCAGATCACCGCCGACTCGCGTGCCAGGATGCGGGCCCTGGTGCTGCGCGAGCGGTCCACCAGGGCAGCGGTGAGGTCACCAGCGCCCACATCTTCGGCCAGGGCGCGCGCCACGTCGGCACGCGCCAGGTCGGCCAGATCGGCTGGCGTGAATTCGGAGAGGTGTTTCATGGCCTTGGAGCATAGCGCGATCGAATATAGTGCCCTCCCCAACCCTTTGCGCCCGAGAGGACACGACATGAGCCAGCCCAATCCCGCCGTCTCAGCCGCCAACGGCACGCCCTACGGCACCCTGCCCTCGGCATCCCCCCTGCCGCAACGCAAACCGGTCAGCCTGCCGCGGCTGCAGGAAATGCGCGAGCGCGGCGAGAAGATCACCATGCTCACCGCCTACGACGCCACCTTCGCCGCGGTGGCCGACGCCGCCGGTGTGGAGTGCATTCTGGTGGGCGATTCGCTGGGTATGGTCTGCCAGGGTCTCTCCAGCACCGTGGGCGTGACGCTGGAGACCATGCGTTACCACGTCGAGAGTGTGGTGCGTGGCCTGCAGCGGGTGCAGGCCACCACCTGGGTGATCGGCGACCTGCCCTTTGGGAGTTACCACGAGAGCCGCGAGCAGGCACTGCAGAGCGCGGCCGTGCTGATGCGCGCCGGCGCCCACATGGTCAAGCTCGAAGGCGGTGGCTGGACCACCGAGACCGTGCGCTTCCTGGTCGAGCGCGGCATCCCGGTCTGCGCCCACCTCGGCCTCACGCCACAGACCGTGCACGCCCTCGGCGGTTACCGGGTGCAGGGCCGGGGCGACGCGGCCGCGGTGCAGCTGCGCCGCCACGCGATCGAGCTGCAGGACGCCGGTGCGTCCATGCTGGTGCTGGAGATGGTGCCAGCCGTGCTGTCCGCCGAGATCACCACCGAACTCAAAACCTGCCACACCATCGGCATCGGGGCTGGCAAGGGAACCGCCGGCCAGGTCCTGGTGATGCACGACATGCTGGGCATCAACCTGGGCAAAAACCCGAAATTCGTGCGCAACTTCATGGACGGCGCCGCCAGCGTGCGCGAGGCCATGGCCGCCTATGTAGCCGCCGTGAAGGGCGGCAGCTTCCCGGACGACACGCTGCACGCCTGGTGAAGCCGCATCCGCACCCTGCAACCCGCGCTCCCCTGCCGCCACCCGGGCTGGTGAGATCGCGGCTGATTCACCGGGTTCGATCACAACTCGAGCGGGACGCCTGGCCGCGCGTTCAAATGGGTGCGCTGGTGTTGTTGACCGGTGGCGCTGGCTTGCTCGCCTCGTATACGCTGCTTCAAGCCGGCGTCTCCCCCTTGGGGATCCGCTATCCGCTTGCCCTGTGTATCGCCTACCTGGTCTTTCTGGCCTTGTTGTGGCTGTGGCTGCGCACGCAGGCCGACGACTACCGCGATGCACCCGACCTGTCCGGCCATGCGCATTCAGATGCATGCGGCAACCAAGCAGATGTCCAACTGCCGTTGTCCAGTGGCGACGGCGGTGATTTTTCGGGCGGCGGTGCAACCGCCTCCTTTGATGGCCAGGGCGTGGCCGGCGCCTACCTCCCGGAGGCCCCCGAGAGCCCTGTGTCGCTGGCAGACGGACTGGCCGCGGCGGGGGATGCCGACGAAGCGGCCCTGCCGCTGCTGGTGATCGTGCTGGTGGCGGGCCTGGCCTTTTCTTCCCTGTACATCGTCTATTCGGCACCGGCGCTGTTTGCCGAACTGCTGCTGGACGGCGCGCTTTCCGCCACACTCTACCGTCGGCTCAAGGGACTGAATCGGCAACACTGGGTGGAAACCGCCATTCGACGCACCGCGCTGCCTTTCCTGCTCACCGCTGCTTTTCTGGCGGCGTCCGGCTGGATGCTCAACGTGTATGCACCCCAGGCCAAGTCGATTGGTGACGTGATCCGAGACAGCAAAGACAAGGCCTGACCGATACCCCCGGCTTGATCCTCGCCCCCCGCCAACGCTGACCCCATTCCCATGCAACTCGTCCACACCATCGAAGATCTGCGCGCCGCGCTGCGCCCCTTCAACGCACCGGCATTTGTGCCCACCATGGGCAACCTCCACGATGGCCACCTCAACCTGGTGCGCAGCGCCAGGCCGCTGGGCGATGTGGTGGTCTCCAGCATCTTTGTGAACCGCCTGCAGTTTGCGCCGCACGAAGACTTCGATTCGTACCCGCGCACCCTGCAGGCCGACTGCGACCGGTTGCAGCAGGCGGGCTGCGATGTCGTGTTTGCGCCACTGGAAAAAGAGCTCTACCCCGAGCCCCAGTTGTTCAAAGTGCACCCACCGGGCGAGGTCGGGGACATTCTGGAAGGCCATTTCCGTCCCGGTTTTTTCATCGGTGTGTGCACCGTGGTGATGAAGCTGTTCCAGTGTGTGTTCTCCGAAGCCAAAGGCCCGCGTTACGCACTGTTCGGCAAGAAGGATTACCAGCAGCAGATGGTGATCCGGCGCATGGTGCAGCAGTACGCGATGCCGATCACGGTGATCGCTGGCGAACCCCAGCGTGCGCCCGACGGCCTGGCGCTGAGCTCGCGCAACGGTTACCTCAGCGAGCGCGAGCGGGGCGAAGCCATCCAGCTCTCACTGGCCTTGCGCACCCTGGCGCGGGAGGCACTGGCCACGGGCCACGCCATGCCCCAGCAACTCGCCACCCTGGAATCGCGCGCCATGCACGCCCTGGCCGCGCGTGGCTGGCAGCCCGACTACCTGACCGTGCGCCGGCGTGCCGATCTGCTGGCGCCCAACGCCGCCGATGCCACCCAGCCAGAGGCCCTGGTGGTGCTGGGCGCGGCGCGGCTGGGCGGCACGCGGCTGATCGATAACTTTGAAATTTGACCCTCCCGCGCCACGCCTTTGGCGCGTCACCCCGTCAAGGGGGCAATCCCTGTGGCCCGGCCAAGCCGGTTCCACGGGATGTCTGGGTTGGGACAGGTGCCCCGGCTGAGTGCTTGTCTTGGCACACAGCCGATTTTTGGCGACGG
Organism: uncultured Hydrogenophaga sp.; assembly: GCA_964424415.1. GTDB lineage: Bacteria > Pseudomonadota > Gammaproteobacteria > Burkholderiales > Burkholderiaceae_C > Hydrogenophaga. Next base: position 25,497 of record CAYRIT010000022.1, on the reverse strand, counting down.
GGCGGACAGATCAGCGGTGTTCTGAACCGCGCGCCTCGCGCCCCAACTGCCGGGGCGTGGGCGGCATCACCTACAGCGCTTCGTCCCTGGGACCGCGTCCCATCAAGGCCGCCAGCGCCTGCGCGGGCTGCAGCTGGCCTTCAAGCAAGGCCACCACGGCTTCGCTGATGGGCATGTCCACGCCCAGGGCGCGGGCCCTTTGCACCACGGTGCGCGCGCTGTACACACCCTCGGCCACATGGCCGAGCGAGTCCACCGCCTGCTGCAGATTCATGCCCTGGGCAAGCAGCTGACCCACCTTGCGGTTGCGCGAGAGATCGCCGGTGGCGGTCAGCACCAGATCACCCAGGCCGGACAATCCCATGAAAGTTTCGGCCTTCGCACCCAGCGCCAGACCCAGCCGAGTCATCTCGGCCAGACCGCGGGTGATGAGCGCCGCACGCGCATTGAGCCCCAGGCCCAGGCCGTCACACAGGCCGGTGGCAATCGCCAGCACGTTCTTCACCGCCCCGCCCACCTCCACACCCACGATGTCGTCGTTGGCGTAGACACGCAGCGAGGGGCTGTGAAAAGCCGCCACCAGGGCATCGCGCACGGAAGTGTGTTCGCTCGCGGCCACCAGGGCGGTGGGCTGGGCGCGCGCCACTTCGAGAGCAAAGCTCGGCCCGCTGAGGACACCGGTGCGCAGATCGGGCGCCACCTGGGCACGAATCTCGTGGCCCAGCAGGCCAGCGCTGGCCGATGTTTGTGGCGCTTCAAACCCTTTGCACAGCCAGACCACCGGCACGCGCAGCCCCCGCAGGTCCGTCAGCAGACCACGCAAGCCCGCCATGGGGACACCGATCACGACCAGGTCGGCCTCGCCGAGCCAGCGCGCGCCTGTCTCATAGGCCCCCCCGATCAGCGCCAGCGCCGCGGGCAGTGGCACACCGGGCAGGTAGCGTGTGTTCTCGCCCGCCGCCCGCATGTGCTCGATCTGCGCGTGGTCGCGCGCCCAGAGCGTGACGCGCGGGCCATCGGCACGGGCATTCGCGGCGCTGATGGCCAGCGCCGTGCCCCAGGCACCGGCCCCCAGAATGGCGATGTTCATGACGCCACCGCGTCAGCCACCCAACACTTTATTGGGTCGCGGTGGACGAGGCGTCGCCCGCGGCCTGGGCCTGCTGCTGCTCGTACATGGCCTGGAAGTTGATCTCGGCCAGATGCACTGGCGGGAAGCCGCCGCGCTGGATGAGGTCGGCCACATTGCCACGCAGATACGGGTAGACGATCTGGGGGCAGGCAATGCCCATGATCGGGCCCATCTGGTCTTCGGGCAGGTTGCGGATCTCAAAAATGCCGGCCTGCTTGGCTTCCACCAGGAACACCGTCTTGTCTTTGATCTTGGTCTGAACGGTCGCGGTCACGCAGACCTCAAACACACCGTCGGCCACCGGGTTGGCTTCCACGCCCAACTGGATGTCCACCGAAGGCTGTTCCTGCTCGAGCAGGATGGCGGGCGAATTGGGCTGCTCCAGCGAGGCCTCCTTGAGGTAGACACGCTGAATCTGGAAGGTGGGGTCTTGGTCGGCCATGGGGTGCTTTCGGTGGGAAAAAAAGAAAACCTGCGGGTGCTGAAACCAGGCGTCAGGCTGCTGGGGCAAATTATCTCAGGCGGGGCGCCGAGGCCTTCTTTCAAGGCTGAAGCAGCGGTACCAGGTCACCACGGCCGTCGAGCGCGTACAGATCGTCGCAACCGCCGATGTGGGCATCGTTGATGAAAATCTGCGGCACGCTGGTGCGCCCGGTGATCTGGGTCATGCGCGCGCGCAGCTCGGGCTGGCCGTCGACCACAAGTTCTTCCAGGTTGGTCACGCCGCGCTGCAGCAGCAGCGCCTTGGCGCGGCTGCAAAACGGGCAGTAGTTGCTGGTGTACATCTTGACGCTTGCCATGGTCGGGTGCTCCGAAGGGGTGTCAGGTTTTTTCGACCGGCAGGCTGGCTGCGCGCCAGGCGCTCATGCCACCGGCGAGCGAGCGTACGTTCTCGAAGCCCAGCTTTCTGGTCACGGCCAGCGCACGCTTGGAGCGCACGCCCGAGGAGCAGACCAGCACCAGCGGCGTGGCCTTGTTCTTCACCACACCCGGCAACTTGGCCTCGAGCTGTTCCAGCGGCACATGTTTCGCCCCGACGACGTGCCCGGCGGCAAACTCGTCGGCACCACAGATGTCCACCACGACGGCTTTGTCGCGGTTCATCCACTGCACCACCTCATTGGGGTTGAGCGCGTCAGCGCCCCCGCCCGAGGACAGGAGGGGCCACAACAACATGCCGCCCGCGGTCAGTGCCACCAGCAGCAGCATCCAGTTTTCAATCACAAAGCTCACAGGGAAACCTTTCAGTCAAGCCCGAGATTCTAGAATGTATGGTTGGCCCCGTGCCTCTCGGGTCGGGCACCTCGGGTTCCGGCGGCCTCGCGCCACCCCCGGAACCATCGTATTTCGCACTTCTGATCTGCTCTGCCATGCACAAACTTGTCCTGATTCGCCACGGCGAATCCACCTGGAACCTGGAAAACCGCTTCACCGGCTGGACCGACGTCGACCTCACCCCCACGGGCGTCTCGCAGGCGATCTCGGCCGGTAAGCTGCTGCGCGACGAGGGCTGGGACTTCGACATCGCCTACACCAGCGTGCTCAAGCGCGCCATTCACACCCTGTGGCACACACTCGACCAGATGGATCGCACCTGGCTGCCGGTGGAGAAGCACTGGCGCCTCAACGAGCGCCACTACGGCGCCCTGCAAGGCCTGAACAAGGCCGACATGGCGAAAAAATACGGCGACGAGCAGGTGCTGGTCTGGCGCCGCAGCTACGACACGCCGCCGCCCGAGCTGGAGACCACCGATCCGCGCAGCGAGCGCTGCGATCGTCGCTACGCGCAACTCCAACCCGGCGAGGTGCCGCTGGCCGAGTGCCTGAAAGACACGGTGGCGCGCGTGATGCCGTTCTGGAACGGCACGCTGGCTCCGGCCATCCGCAGCGGCCAGCGTGTGCTGGTGTCGGCCCACGGCAACTCCATCCGCGCGATGGTGAAGTACCTCGACGGTATTTCCGAGCAGGACATCGTGGGCCTGAACATCCCCAACGGTATCCCGCTGGTCTACGAACTCGACGCCGATCTCAAGCCCCTCAAGCGCTACTACCTGGGCGACGCACAAGCGATTGCCCAGGCAGCGGCCGCGGTTGCGGCGCAAGGCAAAGCCTGAGCCGGCACGTCGTACGCCCAGCCCGTCCGCTGCGCTGTTCGGACACACACGGAACCGAATCTCAAGGCCGTGCTCCAAGGTGTATATTGGCCCGCCAGCGGTCGCTTTCGTGTCCCGCTGGTGTTTTTTTTGGGATTTCTTCATGGGCAAACAGGTGAGTCACAAACTGAAAATCGCCGGCTGGCTGGCCGTTGGCGCCGTGGCGGGTGCGCTGACCACGGTGCAGTTCCAGGCGGTGGCGCGTGGCACGCTGGCGCCCTTGCCGCTCGAGGAGTTGCAGCAGCTGGCGGCGGTCTTCGGCATGGTGAAAACCGACTACGTCGAGCCGGTGGACGAAAAGAAGCTCATCTCCGAGGCCATTTCGGGCATGGTCTCCAGCCTCGACCCGCACTCGCAGTATTTCGACAAGAAGGAATTCAAGGCCTTCCGTGAAGGCACCAGCGGGCGCTTTGTCGGCGTGGGCATCGAGATCAGCATGGAAGACGGCCTGGTCAAGGTGGTCTCGCCGATCGAGGATTCGCCCGCGTTTCGCGCCGGCCTGAAATCGGGCGATCTGATCACAAAGATCGACGACACACCGGTCAAAGGACTGACGATCACCGAAGCGGTCAAGCTGATGCGCGGCGAACCGCGCACCAAGGTGCTGCTGACCATCTTCCGCAAGGACGAAAACCGCAGCTTCCCGGTCACGATCACGCGCGAAGAAATCAAGACCCAGAGCGTCAAGGTCAAGTTGGTCGAGCCCGGCTACGCCTGGATGCGGGTGTCACAGTTCCAGGAACGCACCACCGACGACTTTGCGCGCAAGGTGGAAGAGATCTACCAGGCCAACCCCAAGCTCAAGGGCGTGGTGCTGGACCTGCGCAACGATCCGGGTGGCCTGCTCGACGCCGCCGTGGCGCTGTCGGCGGCGTTCCTGCCCGAGGGCGTGACCGTGGTATCCACCAACGGCCAGCTGCCGGAAAGCAAGCAGATCTACAAAGCCATTCCGCAGGATTACCTGCGCCGCGGCGGCAGCGACCCGATCAAGCGGCTGACCGAGGTCACCAACGGCGCGCTGCGCAAGCTGCCCATGGTGGTGCTCGTCAACGAAGGCTCGGCCTCTGCCAGCGAGATCGTGGCCGGCGCCCTGCAGGACCACAAGCGCGCCACCATCATGGGCAGTCAGACCTTTGGCAAGGGTTCGGTGCAAACGGTGCGCCCGCTCGGCCCCGACACCGGTCTGAAGCTGACCACCGCACGCTACTACACACCATCGGGCAACTCGATCCAGGCCAAGGGCATCGTGCCCGACGTGATGGTCGACGAAACCGTGGAAGGCAATCTGTTCGCCGCCCTGCGCACCCGCGAAGCCGATCTGCAAAAACACCTCGAAGGGACCGAAGAAGCCAAACGCAACGGCCAACCGATGACGGATGCACAACGTGCCGCCGAACAACAGCGCGACCAGGAGCGTGAAGCAGCCCGCAAACGGCTGGAAGACGAGGCACGCAAAAACCCCGGCCAGCGGCTGGTGCCCGAATTCGGCAGCGAAAAAGATTTCCAGTTGCAGCAGGCGCTCAACCAGCTCAAGGCCAAACCGGTGCTGACCAGCAAGACACTGGCGGTGCGCCCCGAAGAGAAGCAAGAGCAGTGAACCCTGTCTGGTCGCGCGCCGCGCGGCGGCCGATGTGAACGACGCGCAACTGCTGCGCTACTCGCGGCACATCCTGCTCGAAGAGCTTGGCATCGAAGGCCAGGAACGTCTGCTGGCCTCGCATGCGCTGGTGATCGGCGCCGGCGGCCTGGGATCTCCGGTGGCCCTGTACCTCGGCAGTGCCGGTGTCGGCCAGATCACGGTGGTGGACGACGACGTGGTCGATGAGACCAACCTGCAACGCCAGATCGCCCACACGCTGGAGCGGGTCGGCCGGCCCAAGGCCGAGTCGGTGCGCACCGCCATCGCCGCCATCAACCCCGACGTGGTGGTCACGCCGCTGGTGCAGCGCACCGACGACGATCTGCTGAACAGACTCGTCGCCCAGGCCGACGTGGTGCTCGACTGCACCGACAACTTCGCCACCCGCCACGCCATCAACCGCGCCTGTGTGGCCCAGGGCAAGCCCCTGGTCTCGGGCGCAGCGATCCGCATGGACGGCCAGGTGAGCGTGTACGACACGCGCGACCCAGCCCACCCTTGTTACGCCTGTGTGTTCCCGGCAGACGCCAGGGTGGAAGAAACCCGCTGCGCCACGCTGGGTGTGTTTGCCCCGCTGGTGGGCATTGTGGGCACGGTACAGGCGGCCGAAGCGCTCAAGCTGCTCGCCGGGCTGGGCTCGCGCCTGGTGGGCCAGCTGCTGATGGTTGATGCGCGCGACATGGTGTTCAGCCGCATCGGTGTGGGCGCCAACCCGCAGTGCACGGTCTGCGGGCAGCGGCATCACACGGCCAATTAAGGCCGCACACAAGGCCCGTGGCGCTGTCGAAAGGCGCGTGGCAGTTCCGCATCGGCCTGGGCAAACAGGCCGCGGCCTTGCCCACGGGCCTGCGCCTCCTGCGCCTGGTACAGGCCCAGGCTGCGGCGCCAGCGGTAAGACCAGGCCTGCCCTTGCACCACCATCCAGCCACCCACGTCTTCACCCGCGTGCTGCAGCCTGGCCAGGCCGCGCCCGTAATCGTCGCGCTGGCGCTCGGTCACGGTGACGTTCTGCTTGAGCACCCGCCGGGCCAGCATGTCGCGCGAATCGGTGCCCCCGCTCTGGCAAATCTCCGGTGCGTCCAGTCCGTCGAGCCGCAGCTTGCGGTAACGTCCGCCCGCCAGCGGCTGGACCCAGACCGTGTCGCCGTCGTAGACGCGGGTGACACGCGCCTCGTACACCCGCGGCGCGGGAGCATCCTGGGCCAGCGCGGCAAGCGGCGCCGCCGCTGCTGCGCACAGCAACAGCGCGGCACACCGCGCAACGCCAAGGCGCGGCAAATGCAAATCGGGAAAACGAGGGGCAAGCAAGGGCGCGTCGGACATGGCATCGAGTCTGCCAGCAAGCGGGAAGCCGCTGGGGGCGATGTCAGACGGCCATGTAACGACCAGGCCGGTGGTTGATCGCCAGCGTCAGGTTGAGCACCACCGCGCCCACAATCGACCAGGCGATCTGACCCCAGTCCACCACCGCGAGCGCCGCGAGCACGATCGCGCAGTCAAACGCCATCTGCACCTTGCCCGCGCGCCAGCCGAAGCGCTCCTGCAGGAACAGCACCAGCACGTTGAGGCCACCCAGGCTGGCGCGGTGGCGAAACAGCATCAGCATGCCCGCACCCATGAGCAGGCCACCGGCCACGGCGGCAAATCCGGGGGCGATTTCGCCAAAAGCAATCCAGTGCGGCACCCACTGGGCAAACACCGCCAACAGCGCCACCGCGGCAAAGGTCTTGAGCGTGAACACCAGGCCCATGCGCTGGTAAGCCAGGCCGTAGAACGGCAGGTTGATCGCAAAAAACACCAGGCTGAAGTTCCAGCCGGTGGCGTAGTGGATCAGAAAGGCCAGGCCAGCCGTGCCACCGGTCAGCAGACCGGTGTGGCGAAACATGATCACGCCGAGCGCCACAAACAGCGTACCGGTGAGCAGCGCCTGAATATCCTCATGCGGCCGATGCCGGACCGGTTTCGGCTCGGCGGTCATCACCGGCGAGCCGGCGGATGGCAACCGGGCCAAAGGAGAGGGAATGGAGGACACAACAGCAGATCTCGCAACACACGGCACAAGGCGGGTGTGCAGTATCCGGCGCGCGACCGCGCGCCCCGTTGACGCAGGTCAGGGAAACGTCCAGTCTGCGGCGGGCGCCAGATCGAAAGCCCGATGGCGGTGGACGGTCCCCATTGGCACCACGCGGGCAAAAGGCCGCACCAGGAAACAGCCCGGTGGGGCACCAGGCAGCTGCAGGGCGGGTGTGGAGCGGAAGCCGAAACGTCCGTAGTAGGCGGGCTCGCCCAACACCAGACAGCCCGCGGCGCCCAGCTGTTGCAGCGCCCGCAACCCCTGGCGCACCAGCTCGGCGCCCACACCCGCGCCCTGCCGATCCGGCCGCACCGACAAGGGACCCAGGCCAAACCAGTTGCAAGCGCCGCCGCTGATCGTCACCGCGGTGAACGTGGCCTGCCCCAGCAGTGGCCCGGGGGACTGAGGCTCACCGGCCTGGGCCAGCAGCGAAAGCGCCAGATCACCGGCCTCGCGCAGCTGGCGCACGATGTCGGCTTCGGTCTGGCGGCTGTGGGGGTTGTCCGCGAACGCGGCGCGGATCAGGGAGTCCACCTCGGCCACATCGGCCGGGGTCTCGGCGCGCAAAAAGAAGTCGGGCCGCGCCTGTTTCATGCCCAGGCCTCGACGCCAAATTGCCCAATGGTCATGCCCGTTTCCGGCGCTGGCGCGGGTTTGCAAACCTTGATTCTGTGTGTCTCCATGCACCCATTGTCCGGGCATTTCTCACAGGCGCTGGCGCACACAAAGCGGCCGTGGCGGGGATGTTGCAAATGTCACACCCCGTGTGGGAGATTGTGCATCCCGGGTTCAGCTGCGGGCCGCCAGGGCGTGCAGTCCGGCCACGGTCTGCAGGCAGGCCGCCGCCGCCTCGGTGCCCTTGACCGCGAAATTCTTCAGAAAATATTTGCGGTGCTCGGCGTGCTCGTGGAAGTGGTGCGGCGTGAGTACGGCCGAGATCACCGGCACGCCGGTTTCCAGCTGCACCTGCATCAGCGCACGCACCACGGTCGTGGAGACGATGTCGTGGCGGTAGATGCCATCGTCGGCCACCAGCGCGCTGCCGATGATGGCCGCGTAGCGTCCCGACCGCGCCAGGCACTGCGCGTGCAGCGGAATTTCGAAGGCCCCGGCCACATCGAACACATCAATCCGCTCGGCACCAACCCCAGCCTCGCCCATGGCGGCAAAAAACGCGTCGCGGGCCTGGTGGACGATGTCAGCGTGCCAGGAGGCTTCGATGAAGGCAAAGCGCGACTCGGCGGGCAGCGGTTGGGCAGAGGACGGGGCCATGGCAGGAACTTCGGTTCGGTGAGGAAAAACGGTGGGTGCGGGAGATTGTGGCAGGCGATCGGCGGATCGATCACGCACTCACGATCCAGCCTTCCAGCGGGTCGAATGGGGGCAGCCCCCAGCACGAATGACCCGCCTCGTGCCGGCACAGCGCCCAGGCCGCCTGCAGCAGGCAGAGCACCGCGTCCAGCGTGTCGCCACGGGGGTCGTCGGCCAGTGCATCGCGCTGCGCGTGGCTGAGTTTCAGACGCAAGCCGGCGCCCAGCAGCAAAGGCGCCTGACCATTCTCCAGCGCGTTCACCAGCGTCTTGCGCGCGATCAGGCGATCGTGTGTCTGTTTTGTCCTGTTGTCGCTTTTGTAGGAAATCCGGCCCAGCACACTGCGCGCCAGCAGACCGGGGTAAGCCTCCAGGGCCACGCGCCGCCCGTCGCCGCGGTGCAGGCCGGGCAGATCGGCGCCCACATCGATCAGGCGCGGCACCCCCGCGTGAAGCATGAACGCCACCGGCGGGTTGACCCACTTCATGCTGGGGCTGGAGGCCGCAGGTCCGTCGGTGGCACGGTGCGCAAACTTGCTGCCCGCCGGCCGCGCATCACAAAAACCCGAGAAAACCGCGCGCACCTGCTCGCGGCTCAGGCCCGCAAACTGGCGCATGCACGCCAGCCAGTCGGTGGGCCAGCCCAGCGTGGTCACCAGCTCGCGAGGCAGGCCAAACGGCAAATCGAACCCGCCCACCCAGGGCGTTCCCTCGGTCTGCGCCAGTCGATCGGACCAAGCGTCCAGACTGGTGAAGGCCTCCACGCGCTGCAGCAGGACACGACCGCGATCGAGCCGCCCCACCGCGAGCGTGATTGGCTTGCGGGGCGAGGGGGCGCTGGTGAAGTCACAACCCAGCAAGGTGGTGTGTGAGGGCATCGACGTCATCCCAGGGCGAGCGCCACCACACCCGCGGCGATACACAGCGCGCCCAGCACACGCAGGGAGCGGTCACCCTCGCCCAGCAGATGGCCCCCAATGAGCGCGGCAAACAGCATGGATACCTCACGCGCCGGCGCCACGTGAGACAGGGGTGCCTCGCGCATCGCGTAGAGCACGAGCACATAGGCCACCGGGCTGAACACAGCCACCCCCAGTGCGTAGCGCCACTGCTGGCACCACAGCCGCCGCGCGGTGGCGCGGTCACGCAACACGGTGGGCGCCAGCAGGGCCACGCGTACAAAATTGCCCATGTAGTCCACCAGAATGGGCGACATCAGCAGCCACTTCACCGCGTAACCATCGACCACGGTGTATGACGCAATGAAGGCTCCTGTGAGCAACCCGTAGGCCATGCCTTTGTGCACCCGCTGGCGCGCCACCGGGTCGCGCGATGCGCGCAGCAGGCGAGGCCCGCCCGCGATCAGGAACACACCGCCCACCACGCCGGCGATCCCTGCCACACCCAGCACAGAAATCTGCTCGCCCAGAAACACGATGGCCACCAGCGAAGACAGCAGTGGCCCCGAGCCGCGTGCCAGCGGATAGACCACGGTGAGATCGGCCTTGCGGTAGCCGCGCAACAGCACCACAAAATACACCACGTGCAGCACCCCGCTGGCGAGCACAAAACCCCATTCGGTCGGGCCCCAGGTCGGCACCTCGGTGCGGCCCATCCACCAGCCCAGCGGCGCCCAGAAACCCATCATGAGCACGGACGTGAAGAAGGCAAAACGCGCATCCCCGCCGGCCTTCTTGGCCACGATGTTCCAGCCAGCATGAATCAGGCCGGCCAGCACAATCAGGGAAAACGCAGTCCACGACATGGCAGGGGACAACAAAAAGCCGCAGCGCCCGGCAGAGCGACTGCGGCTCAGGGTTGCGCAGGATCAGGCGCGGCCGATGATGCTGGCGGTGGCCATCAGTTCTTCCAGCAAGGCCAGCGACACCCGGCCCGACACACCGTAGGGATCGAACTCGGGGCGCTCGGAATACTTGAGCACGATCGAGGTGTTGAGCTTGGAGAGGTTGACCTGACCCATGGTCCAGCCACCGAAGCGGCGCTCGGCGATCTCCTCGTAGTGCAGCAGCACCACGTCGGTGTGGCGCTCATCGGCAACGATGTGGTTGTAGAGCCGGTTCACCGCGTCGCGCCCGCCTTCGATCGCCTGCAGGAACACGCCTCCGCCGTAGCAGAGCACGCCGGTGATGCCGTGGCCCAGATTGTGCGAGCGCGAAGATTCGAGGATGGATTCGATGGCCTGGGCGCTGTCTTTGTTAACGGCGCGGCTCACATACAGCAGTCGGACGAGCATGGGATGTTCTTCGAAGGTTCAGGGCTTGCGTGGAATCAGCGAGAGAAATTCGCGCCGCAGATTGGGGTCTTTGAGGAACACACCGCGCATGACCGAGTTGATCATCTTGCTGTCCATGTCCTTCACCCCGCGCCAGGCCATGCAGTAGTGGCTGGCTTCCATCACGATCGCCAGCCCGTCGGGCTGGGTCTTCTCCTGGATCAGATCGGCCAACTGAACGACCGCCTCCTCCTGGATCTGCGGCCGCCCCATGATCCACTCGGCCAGCCGAGCGTATTTCGACAGGCCGATCACGTTGGTGTGCTCGTTGGGCATGACCCCGATCCAGATCTTGCCGATCACCGGACAGAAGTGGTGGCTGCAGGCGCTGCGCACCGTGATCGGGCCGACGATCATCAGCTCGTTGAGGTGTTCGGCGTTCGGGAATTCGGTGACCGCAGGGCCGTTGACATAACGGCCATTGAACACCTCTCGGATGTACATCTTGGCCACGCGGCGCGCTGTGTCGCCGGTGTTGTGGTCGTGCTCCAGGTCGATCACCAGACTGTCGAGGACACCCTGCATCTTGCCCGTGACCTCGTCGAGCAGCGCATCAAGTTCCCCCGGGCGGATGAACTCGGCGATGTTGTCGTTGGAATGGAAGCGATGGCGAGCCGCCTTGATGCGCTCCCGAATTTTCACCGAAACAGGCACGCCGACATCGTCGTCGCGGCGTTCTGCAAGGGGCGTGGCAGGGTCATTTTTCATCAGCATGGCGCATGCTACCACCGGCCCGAAGCGCCTCGAATACCGGGTCGCGCACGGGGGTTACCGAAATTCAGTAGCGGTGGCCGGTCAGGAAAAGCACGGTGCGCATCACCGCAAACGCCAGCCGGTCGAGTGCCCGCTGCCGCCAGGGGCGCTGGTTAAGCCGCTGCGTGTCGAGGCGCAAAGAGCCGTTCTGCAAAATGGCATCGAGGCAGTCGTGGAGCAGCGCGGCAAAACGCGTGTCGGTGGTGCTCACGTTGGCCTCGCGTGCCAGCAGCAGCGACAGCGGATCGAGGTTGGTCGAGCCCACCGTGGCCCAGCGCTGATCCACCACCGCCACCTTGGCGTGCAAGGCGCTGGGTGCGTACTCGTGGATCTCGATGCCGGCATCGATCAGTTTTTTGTACACCGGACGCGCGGCGTGGTACTGCAAAAAATGTTCGTACCTGCCTTGCAGCAGCAAACGCACGCGCACACCCCGCTCAACGGCGAGCTTGAGCGCACGGCGCAGCTTGCGCCCGGGAATGAAATAGGCGTTGGCGATCACGATGTGCTGGCGCGCGCTGCCAATCGCCTTGAGGTAGTCGCGCTCGATGTCGTGCCGATGGCTCACGTTGTCGCGCAACAGCAGCGCCGCACGCGCGTCGTCCACACCCAGCAGCACCTCGGCGCTGCCGACCTCATGGTCGTTGCTTTCGCGACGTTGACGGCCCAGACCGGTGCTCGCCTCGAGCTTCCCGAGCAAGCGCGAAAAATCACCCACCGGGTTGATCTCGCGCAAAGCGTCCCAGGCGGCACGAAACTCGCGCTGGCGCGCCTTGCGCACCGCCTGCAGCCGCCACCAAAGTTGCTCCATGGTGTCGGTCATCTCCGCCACCAGCGGTCCGGCAACGCGCAGGGAAAAATCGAGCCGCGGTGCCGAGAGCCGGCCCAGGGCCACATCGTCCTGGTCGTCGATGATGTTGATGCCGCCACAGAAACCCACCGTGCCGTCGATCACGCAGAGCTTGCGGTGCAGGCGGCGCCAGTTGCTGGGGATCAGCATGCCGAAGCGGCCCAGCGGCGCATACACCCGCCATCGCACACCGGCATTTGCAAAGCGCTGCTGCCATTCGCGCGGGATGTCGGGTGTGCCCACCCCGTCGACCACCAGACGCACCAGCACACCCCGGCGCGCGGCGCGCTCCAGCGCTTCGGCCACGCTCAGCGCCTCGCCGGCGAACTCGAAGATGTAGGTCTCCAGGTGCACCACCGAGCGCGCCATGTCCATCGCAGCCACCAGGGCCGGAAACAAGGCGGCGCCGCCTTCAAGCAGCAGCAACTGGTGACCACCACGCATGCTGCCGGGCCGGGGCCCGCGCGGCACGGCGGACGCGTCCTGCGGCACTACAGCTCCAGCTCGGCGATCAGCGGCAGGTGGTCCGACATGCGCGTCCAGATGCGGCCGTGGGGCACATGGGCGCTGATAGGACGCAGGCCACGCACATAAATGCGGTCCAGATGCAGCAGCGGCAGGCGCGCAGGGTAGGTGGGCAGGCGCAGGCTGTCGAAGGTTCGCAAATCGAGGTCGGCCATGGGCTTGAGCAGCTTGGCGCCCCAGTCGTTGAAATCCCCGGCCACGATCAACGGCGCGCTAGGCGGTAGCACGCGCGCGATGTACTCGCCCAGTCGCTTCACCTGCCGCGCACGACCGGCATGAATGAGCCCGAAGTGCACCACCACCACATGCACCTCCACCCCCTCCACCAACAGCTGTGCGTGCAGCAGGCCGCGCTGCTCGAAGCGGTGGTCGGACACATCCGTGTGCGAGCTGCCCAGCACCGGCCAGCGGGACAGCAGCGCGTTGCCATGTTCGCCGTGACGGGTGACCGCGTTGGTCCGGTAGACCGATTCATAACCTTCCGGCAAAAGGTAACCCGCCTGATCCAGAGCAGGCCAGCGGGTGAACAGCTTTTCGAACTTGCGGTGGTGGCTGCGCACCTCTTGCAGGCAGACGATGTCGGCATCGAACTGCTCGACCGCGTGCGCGAGGTTGTGGATCTCCAGCCGGCGCGACGGCCCAAGACCCTGCACCCCCTTGTGGATGTTGTAGGTGGCGATCCGCACAATGCTCATACACAAATCATGCCATCACTGCGCTGCCCGCCATGCACCAACAATCCGCACGGCAACACCGCGAAGGGCCATTGTTTCGGTGCCCGCGCCAAGCCGGGTCAGCCCTGCCGGAAGACGGCGGCGCCCGACGCTGCCGCGCATGGCGATCCCATGCGCGGCAGCCAGCCGATGGCCTCGGCGTTGGACGGCGAAAAACAGCGATCAGCGGCCTGCGCCCACGGCAACCAGATCTGGTCCCGGTGTTCGCGCGTGCTCAGCCGCACCGGGGTGGGCGCGGGCACACACAGCCCGAAGAGATGCTCGGTGTTGTGGCTGACCGCGGGCGCATAGCGGTGGCGCCACTGCGGATAAATCTCGTACACGTTCTCCAGCCCCCAGTCGATCAACCGGTTGCCAGGCGCCCGGGCGTCGATCCCGGTTTCTTCCATCACCTCGCGCACCGCAGTGGCTTCGAACGTCTCCTGTTCGCTGTCTTTGGCACCGGTCACCGACTGCCAGAACCCTGGCGCGTCGGCCCGCTCGATCAGCAGCACCTTCAGCGCAGGCGTGTGGATCACAACCAGCACCGACTGCGGGACCTTGAAGGGACGCGGGATCGCCTTCACCCCGCTCAGCGCAGCCGGCGCACAACGCGCTGCCACAGGCGCCAGAAAGACCAGACACGCACCGGCACGGTCAGCAAACGCACGGGCTTGCGCACCACCCAGGCCGCGCCGACCGCCGCCAGCGGCAGCACCGCCAGTGGCCGCGCACGCAGCCAGCACCAAACGTCTTGCACATGGTTGACCACGGTGAACACGGGGGCAATGCCGCGCAGTTCGGCGTCCAATCCCTGGCGCAGCGTGGCCGAACGCAACACCAGCGCCTGTCGACGCAGCGCAAGCTGTTCAGCGGAACGCGCCATGGTTCAGGACCGCAACTGCTCGCGGTCCTGCCGCAACTCGGCCAGGCTCGCAACAAACAAGGCGGAGCCGCGCTGCCCGCGCTCGTAGGCCAGCCAGGCGGCGACGCCGCCCAGCACGAGGAACAGGGTGGCAAACACCGCCAGTGCCACCAGCCGCTGTGTCTCCCACAGCGCCACCGTGATCAGGATCGCCACAAAACCCAGCCCCAGGGCCAGCAGCGTCACCGCCAACACGCCGAAGAGCAGCAGTCCCACCACGCGCACCACCTCCTCCTGCGCCTCCACGCTGAGCAACTCCAGACGGACCTGCAGCAGGGTCAGCACCGTACCGGCCAGGCCCTTGAGCGAGGTGGCCAGGCGCAGCGGCGGCGAGCGGTCCATGGGATCAGCGACGCCCGATGAGCAGACCCACCACCAGGCCGAAACCTGCGGCGGTGCCAATCGCGCGCCACGGGTGCTCGTGCACGTAGTCGTCGGTGGCGCGCGCCACCTCCCTGGTCTTGACCTTGACCGCCTCTTCGAGGTCACCGAGCTTGTGGCGCGCATCCATCAGGTTGGCGCGGATGCGTTCGCGCAACTCGGCCACCTTGCCTTCGGTCTGACCCGCGGTGGCGTGCAGCAGCTCTTCGGCATCGGTGATCACGCGCTGCAGATCGCGCACCAGTTTTTCTTTGCCGATTTGGGTTTCGTTTGTGGTCGTGTTCATGTTGGTCCTCCGATAGGTAAGTTGAAGCCGTTCATAGCATCGCACAGACAGGCCATTGGAAGATCCCATTCGCCGGGTGCGGGTTCCCCAGAAAGCGCGCCAAGCGCTGCTTTTGATTGTGCCGTGGACCTCCGCGGTCGCCAATGGTTTCGACCGGGGCAGTTTGAACGGGCAATCGCTCATTCATCCGCGAACAAAACGGAATCGATACGCTTGAACGGGCAAATCGCTGCCACGAAGGCTCCCCAGGTCATTCTCGATCGCGAATCCGGCCGGGCGGAGGCCGTTGATGTCGCCAAGGCGCCGCCTGCCCGCTTCGAGGCGCCGGCGATACGACCATCACCGGATCTGCCAGCCGCTCAACCAGCGCCTCCTCACGGGGGCCGCCGTTCGCTGCCGCTCGAAAAAAAGGGCGCTGAAACAGCGCCCTTGCATTCTGCTGCCTCGGTCGTTCAGGGCGGATTGACCGCGTCCGGGTTGCGCAGGCGGATGTGCAGCTCACGCAGCTGTTTCTCCTCGACCAGCGATGGCGCCTGGGTCAGCAGGCACTGGGCACGCTGGGTCTTGGGGAATGCAATCACGTCGCGGATGGACTCGGCGCCGGTCATGAGGGTGACGATGCGGTCCAGGCCAAAGGCCAGGCCACCGTGGGGCGGCGCGCCGTACTGCAGTGCGTCAAGCAGGAAGCCGAATTTGAGCTGCGCTTCCTCGGGCGTGATCTTGAGCGCGTCAAACACCTTTTGCTGCACCGCCGCGGTGTGGATTCGCACCGATCCGCCCCCAATCTCCCAGCCGTTGAGCACCATGTCGTAGCCCTTGGCGATGCACTTCTCGGGCGCCGTCACCATCCAGTCTTCGTGCCCGTCTTTCGGCGCGGTGAACGGATGGTGCACCGCGGTCCAGCGGTCAGCTTCCTCGTCGTGCTCGAACATGGGAAAGTCCACCACCCACAGCGGCGCCCAGCGGTCCTCGAACAGGCCATTTTTCTTGCCCAGGGCACTGTGGCCGATCTTCAGACGCAGCGCGCCGATGGCGTCGTTGACGATCTTGGCCTTGTCGGCGCCAAAGAACAGAATGTCGCCGTCCTGCGCACCGGTGCGCTTGAGGATCTCGCCCAGCGCAGCGTCGTGAATGTTTTTCACGATCGGTGACTGCAGACCGTCACGGCCCTTGGCCACCTCGTTGACCTTGATCCAGGCCAGGCCCTTGGCGCCATAGATTTTCACGAACTCGGTGTAAGCGTCGATCTCGCTGCGCGGCATCTCCGCACCACCACGCACACACAAGGCCACCACCCGGCCGCCGGCCATCTGCGCCGGCGTGGAAAACACCTTGAAGTCCACGTCGCCCATCACGTCGGTGAGCTCGGTGAACTCCATCTTCACGCGCAGGTCGGGCTTGTCGGAGCCGAAGCGCTGCATGGCCTCGCGGTAGGCCATCACCGGAAACTCGCCCAGGTTCACGCCCATCGTGTTCTGGAACACGATCTGCACCATGTTCTGGAACATGTCGCGGATTTCCTGCTCGGTCAGGAACGAGGTCTCGATATCGATCTGGGTGAACTCGGGCTGGCGGTCGGCGCGGAGGTCTTCGTCGCGGAAGCACTTGGTGATCTGGTAATAACGATCGAAGCCGGCCACCATCAGCAGTTGCTTGAACAGCTGGGGCGACTGCGGCAGCGCAAAAAAGTGGCCGTCGTGCACCCGGCTGGGCACTAGGTAATCGCGCGCGCCCTCGGGCGTGCTCTTGGTGAGCATCGGGGTTTCGATGTCGATGAAACCGTTGCCGTCCAGGAACTTGCGCACCTCCATCGCCACGCGGTAGCGCAACATGAGGTTGTTCTGCATGTAGGGACGGCGCAGATCAAGCACCCGGTGCGTCAGGCGCGTGGTTTCGCTCAGGTTGTCGTCGTCGAGCTGGAACGGCGGCGTGACCGAAGCGTTGAGCACCTTGAGCCCGTGGCACAACACCTCGATCTGGCCGCTTTTCAGCTTGTCGTTGGTGGTGCCGGCGGGCCGCGCCCGCACCAGGCCCGTGACCTGCACACAGAATTCGTTGCGCACATCTTCTGCAGTGGCGAACATCTCGGCGCGGTCCGGGTCACACACCACCTGCACATAGCCTTCGCGGTCGCGCAGATCGATGAAAATCACGCCGCCGTGGTCGCGGCGGCGGTTCACCCAGCCGCAGAGTTGCACGGTCTGGCCCAGTTGGGCTTCGGTCACCAGACCGCAGTAGTGGGAACGCATGGACATCTCGGATTTCTTTCAGCAGGAGCGCCGCGGTGCGCGGCTAGGGAAATGGGTCAAGCGAGGGAACGGTGCGCAAAAGCCAAACACAGGCCGTCTCAGATCTGCACCGCCGGTTTGGGTTTCACAACCGTCCTTTTCGGGCCGCCGGGCACGATCACGCCCATGGAAACGATGTAGGTGAGTGCTTCGTCCACACTCATCTGCAGCTCCACACAATCGGTTTTGCGCACCAGCACAAAGTAGCCGCCGGTGGGGTTGGGTGTGGTGGGCACAAACACACTCTGGAATTCGTCGGCCAGCGAAGTCGATGCTCCCTGGGCCTGCAGCTGTCGCAGCAGGTCGCCACTGGGGGTTCCGGTGAGAAAACCAATCGTCCACATGCCCTGGTGCGGCCACTGCACCAGCAAGGCCTGGCGAAAGGCATTGCCTTTTTCGGAAAACAGCGTGTCCGACACCTGCTTGACACCCGAGTAGATCGAGCGCACCACCGGGATGCGGTGCAGCAGCGCATGCCACCAGTTCACCAGCCGGTTGCCGATGAAGTTGGACGCCAGCGCACCGATGGACAGCACCACGATCAGCGCAAACGCCACACCCAGTCCCGGCACGTGCATGCCAAACAGCTGATCGGGCTGCCAGCTGATCGGCAGGATGTTCAGGGTCTTGTCCAGCGTGGAGACCACCCAGTCGAGCACCCACAGCGTGATGATGAGTGGCACCAGGACCAGCAGGCCCGACAACAGCCATTTGCGCAAAGAAGGCATGGCGGATGGGCCGACTCAGCTGGTGCTGGACGAGGCCGGCGGACTCGACGCAGGCGCAGCGGCCGGAGCGGCAGCC
>CAYRIT010000022.1:0-7271 GCA_964424415.1 uncultured Hydrogenophaga sp. | reverse complement strand
GCAGCCGGCGCGGCAGCGGCGGCGCCTGACGGGGTTGCGGCAACGGATGAACCGGCTCCTTCGGTAGGCTTGGCGGGGCTGGCGGAGCCACCTTCGCCTTCGCCCTCGGTTTTCGCCGCTGCGGGGGCGGCACCGGTGTTGCCGTTGCGGAAATCGGTCACATACCAGCCCGAGCCTTTGAGCTGGAAACCGGCGGCGGTGAGCTGCTTCTGGAAGCTGGCCTGGCCGCACGCAGGGCACACCGACAGCGGCGTGTCGGACATTTTCTGCAGAACGTCCTTGGCATGACCGCAGGACGTGCACTTGTAGGCGTAGATCGGCATGGTGAAACCTGGGAGGGGGAAACGGCGGGGGCGGGACGCGGGGCAGTGGCAGCCCGGCAGTGAAACCCGCCATTATAAATTGTGGACCGGGTTTTCGAGGGGTGAAGCCCCCGATGGCAAGACACAAAAGGCCGCTACCAGATCCGCAAACGCGTGATCAGCTGCATCACCAGCAAACCGATCAGAAACCCCACGCCACCCCAGATCACCGCCTGCAGCAGCCGGTTGGTGCGCCGCTGCTCCACCAGCAAGGCATCGAGTTCACGCCGCAGTTCGTGCGGCCTGTGCGCGAGGTAGTCGTTGAGCAGACGCGGCAGCGCGGGGATCAGCTTGGCGTAATGTGGCGCCTCGGCTTTGAGCTGCTGCAGCAGCTTCTGCGGACCCACCTGCTCCAGCATCCACTTCTCCAGGAAGGGTTTGGCGGTGTTCCACAGGTCCAGTTCCGGGTCCAGATCGCGGCCCAGGCCTTCGATGTTGAGCAGGGTTTTCTGCAGCAAGACCAGCTGCGGCTGGATCTCGACCTGGAACCGGCGTGAGGTCTGGAACAGCCGCATCAGCACCATGCCGAGCGAAATTTCTTTCAGGGGCCGGTCGAAATACGGCTCGCAGACGGCACGGATCGCACCTTCCAACTCGTCCACCCGGGTGTTGCCGGGCACCCAGCCGCTCTCGATGTGCAACTCGGCCACCCGCTTGTAGTCGCGGCGGAAAAAGGCGGTGAAATTCTGCGCCAGGTATTCCTTGTCGAACTCGGTCAGCGTGCCCACGATGCCAAAATCGAGCGAGATGTAGCGGCCGAAGGTCTCGGGGTCAACGCTGACCTGGATGTTGCCCGGGTGCATGTCGGCGTGGAAAAAGCCGTCGCGAAACACCTGGGTGAAGAAGATGGTCACGCCGTCGCGCGCCAGTTTCGGTATGTCCACGCCCAGCCGGCGCAACTCGGCCACCTTGTTGATGGGAATGCCGTCCATGCGCTCCATCACCATCACCTCGGTGTGGCAGTAGTCCCAGAGCATCTCCGGAATGAGCACCAGATCGAGGCCGGCCATGTTGCGGCGCAACTGCGCCGCGTTGGACGCTTCGCGCAGCAGGTCCAGCTCTTCGTGCAGGTATTTGTCGAACTCGCCGACCACCTCGCGCGGCTTGAGGCGTTTGCCATCGGCCGAGAGCTTCTCCACCCAGCCCGCCATCATCCGCATCAGACTCAGGTCTTTTTCGATCGCCGGCACCATGTTGGGCCGCAACACCTTCACCGCCACCTCGCGCCCGCCATGGCGGCCGTCGCGCAGCGTGGCAAAGTGCACCTGGGCGATCGAGGCGCTCGCCACCGGCACCCGCTCGAATGTGGTGAACACCTGATCCAGCGGCTTGCCGAATGCTCGCTCGATGGTCGCCACCGCCACCGCGCTCGGGAACGGCGGCACACGGTCTTGCAGCAGCGCAAGTTCGTTGGCGATGTCGGGGGGCAGCAGGTCGCGCCGGGTGGACAGCACCTGCCCGAACTTCACAAAAATCGGGCCCAGGCGTTCAAGCGCCTCGCGCAGGCGCACACCACGCGGCGACTCCAGCTTGCGGCCAAAACGCACGATGCGCGCAGCACGGCGCAGCCAGGGGTGCTGGAAACTGGAGAGGACCAGCTCATCCAGCCCGTAACGCAACACCACCCAGACGATGAAGCCGCCGCGGTAGAGACGCGTCATGTGCTGCCGCTCTCGCCACCACCTGACGGGCCGGCAGCACCGGCGCCCGGCGCACGCGCCGCCCCCGGGCCAAACGGTGGGCGCGGCACACGATCGGCAAAACGACGCACCGCCTGGGCCGCGCTGCGGGCAAACCGGCCGATGGTGTGCGCGGTGGCGTCGCCCACCACACGCGACAGGTCTTCCTCCACGTCCCAGCGCACGTTGTCCACCAGCCAGGCCAGCTCGGCAGCGAGTTGCACATCACCCTGAACGTCCACCTCCGGCTTGCCGCCCAGCATCACCCGCTGGGCAATCGCCAGCGGCGAGCTCTGGGTCAGTGTCATGGTGAGCTCGGGCACCGGGCTGTCCATCGGGCGCTCCACCAGACCGGCGGCGGTGGCGGCGAGCGTGAGGTGAAAGTCACCCCACTGCATGCGCACCGGTTTGCCCTTCTGGCGTTTGAGGCGCTCCTGCGCGGCAGGCTCCTGCATCAGCACATGGTTGAGGAAGATCACCAGCCGGTTCTGCAGCTCGTCCACCACCCACTGCGGTGGCTGCAGCTTGCTCAGCAGCGATTGCAGAAAATCACGCGGCACGCGGCCGGTCTCGGAGCCCTGGCGGGCCGAATCGTCGGGAGAGTCTGTGTTCATGGCTCGCGATTTTGACGGATAAACCGCGTGGCGCCGGCTGGGACCGGCCCGGCTGAGGATTTGCGCCGTTCAGCGCAGCCCCGTCACTGCAGCGCCTGAACGCCCGCCACCAACCACCCGCCAGGCCCGGTTTTGGCACGGGTGATGTTCCAGACCTCGCGGAACGGGTTGGGGCCGGCCGACACATCCTCTCGGATCAGACCGGAAAACTCGACGCTGGCCAAATGGCCCTCGCCGATCTCCTCGATGCCAAGCAACCGGGCATCGAGCATGACCACATCGGTCTGGTTCGCCGTCGCACCCCGGGTCTGTTCGCGTTCGGCCAGCTGCACCTTGATCTGCTCAAGCATGCCGTCGGTCATCATGGCGCGCAAGGCGGCGATGTCAGAGCGATCCCAGGCCGCTTGCAGGCTGACGAAATTGGCCTTGGATGTCTTCAAAAAACCGGCGATATCGAATCCCTCGGGAACGCCCCAGATGGGGGCGTTCCCCAGAACGGATTCCGTCAGGGTGTCGGTCACCGCCTCGGGCATCGCCGGGTGCTGTTCCCAGGGACGGGCCGAGGCGTCGTTGCCCACATTTTTCGGGCTGTAGCTGCGCAAGGTGATGGGGTCAAGCTGAGAATGGCCACTGCCGGAGCCGATGGCCTGGTAGGCCAGGCCAGACGGTACCTCGGCGCGGCGCCGGCGCAGCAGGCCCACCGCCGCCAGAACGACCCCGGCGATCAGGGCAATCAACAAAAACCGGGCAACTGCGTCCCCGAAACCGAGGGACGACGCCAGCCAGGCCAGGCCAAGGCTGGCGGTCATGCCACCGAGCATCGTGCCCCACAGGCCCTTGGGCGCGGCCGTCAAAGCTCCCGCAGTGCCTGCCACCACCGGGGCGTTTGGTGCAACCTGGGCGGGAGCAGATACCGAATCGCTTTGCTGCGAGACACTGGCCGACGGCTTGTCAAAAGCCTCGCCGCCGCCCAGCCGCTTGGCCATTGCGTCCTGTGCCACCAGGGCCAGGGCACAGCTCAACACCAAGGTCCACAACTTGCTGCTCAACACCGCCTCCTCCTTGTCATGTGATCGAAATATCCGGCTTCAGCACCTGATGCCCAGATGCAGCGCCACCACGCCCGCACTCAGGTTGTGCACGTCGACATGCCCGAAGCCGGCGGTTTTCATCAGCTGGCGCAGCGTTTCCTGATCGGGGTGCATGCGGATCGACTCGGCCAGGTACCGGTAGCTCTCGGCATCGCCCGCCACCAGCCTGCCCAGGCGTGGCAGCACATTGAAGGAATACCAGTCGTAGGCTTTCTCCAGCGGTTTGGCCACGCGGGAAAACTCCAGCACCAGCAGCTTGCCGCCCGGCTTGAGCACGCGGTGCATTTCGGCCAGCGCGCGGTCTTTGTGGGTCATGTTGCGCAGACCGAAGGCCACGCTGACAAAGTCGAACGACTCGCTGGCGAACGGCAGCTGTTCGGCGTCGCAGACGCTGGTGGGCAAGGGCACGCCCATGTCGAGCAGGCGGTCACGTCCTTCGCGCAGCATGGCTTCGTTGATGTCGGTGTGCACCACACACCCGCTGGGGCCGACCTTACGGGCAAACGCAAGCGACAGATCGCCGGTTCCGCCCGCGATGTCAAGCACCCGGTCGCCCGGCTGGGGATTGGCCACCGCGATCGTGTAGCGCTTCCAGACCCGATGCAGCCCCGCCGACATCAGATCGTTCATCACATCGTATTTGGGCGCCACCGAATCAAAAACGCTGCGCACGCGCTGCGCTTTCTCGCGCTCGTCAACCGTCTTGAATCCGAAATGTGTGGTGCCCATGGCTCCGATGTTAGGCGCTAGTGACTCCCGCAGGACGATCCCGCCTTCTGTGGCATGGACGCATCGCGGTCCAGGCCCGCAGCAAGCAACCGCGCGTTGTAATCCGCCCACAGTTCAGCCTGCTGGGTGCCCAGGAAATGCAGGTAGTCCCAGGAATAGATGCCACTGCTGTGGCCATCGGAGAACGTGGGCTGTACCGCGTAGTTGCCCACCGGCACCAGGTCAACGATCTCGACCTCGCGCTTGCCGGTCTGCAACACGGCCTGACCGGGGCCGTGGCCCTGCACCTCTGCCGAGGGCGAATACACCCGCAGCAGCTCGAACGGCAGGCGAAAAACCTGATCGTCAGCAAAAGCGATCTCCAGCACACGCGACTGGCTGTGCAGCGTGATCTCCTGCGGGCTGGGGGTGTTGCGGTCGAGACCTGCCATGGCTTGCTCCAAAGAACTCAACGGATGGTTGTACACGCCCACAAGGCGCCGGGCACTTGCCGGGGAAAAGGCCTGGACAGACGACCAGCGCAGGCGCCCCGAAAGAGGGATGCGAATCGGCACCAGCACATCACACCAGCACCCTTTCAATCCCGCCCTGGTTGGCGCGCGCCACGTACTCGGGCAGCCAGTCCTTGCCCAGAATCTGGTTGGCCATCTCGACGACGATGTAGTCGGCTTCGAGCAGGCCATTGTTGAGGTCGTCACCGTAGCGGGTCAAGCCTTGCAGGCAGCTCGGACAGGATGTGAGGATCTTGATGTTCCCCTGCTGGCCCACCGCGCCGGACGCGCGCAGCGCCGCTTCGCCTTTTCTGATTTCCTCTTCCTTGCGAAAACGCACCTGGGTCGAAATATCGGGCCGGGTCACACCCAGCGTGCCGGATTCGCCGCAGCAGCGCTCGCTCTTGAGCACCTTGTCGCCCACCAGCGCCTTGACGGTGTTCATCGAGTCGCCCAGTTTCATCGGGTTGTGGCAGGGCTCGTGGTACAGGAATCCGGGCTGTCCGGCGGGCAGGGTGATGCCTTTTTCCAGCAGGTACTCGTGGATGTCGATGATCCGGCTGCCGGGGAAGATCTGGTCGAATTCGTAGCCTTGCAACTGGTCGTAGCAGGTGCCGCAACTCACCACCACGGTCTTGATGTCGAGGTAGTTCAGCGTGGTGGCCACCCGGTGGAACAGCACCCGGTTGTCGGTGATCATCTTGTCGGCCTTGTCAAACTGGCCCGCCCCGCGCTGCGGATAGCCGCAGCACAGATAACCCGGCGGCAGCACGGTCTGCACACCCGCGTGCCAGAGCATGGCCTGGGTGGCCAGCCCGACCTGGCTGAACAGGCGCTCCGAACCACAACCCGGGAAATAGAACACCGCCTCGGTCTCGGCCGTGGTGGCGACCGGGTTGCGGATGATGGGCACGTAGTCCTTGTTTTCGATGTCCAGCAGGGCGCGCGCGGTCTTCTTGGGCAGGCCGCCGGGCATCTTCTTGTTGACGAAGTGGATCACCTGCTCCTTGACCGGCGCCGCGCCCAGCGTGGCGGGCGGCGCGCTGGTCTGCTTGCGGGCCAGGCGCCGCAACAGCCGGTTGGCGATGCGCTGCGCCTTGAAGCCGATGCCCACCATGCCGGTGCGCATGAGCTTGATGGTCTCGGGGTTGGACGCGTTGAGGAAGAACATCGCCGCGGCATTGCCCGGGCGGAAGCTCTTCTGGCCCATCTTGCGCAACAGGTTGCGCATGTTCATGGTCACGTCGCCAAAGTCGATGTTGACCGGGCACGGGTTCAGGCACTTGTGGCACACGGTGCAGTGGTCGGCCACGTCCTCGAACTCTTCCCAGTGCTTCACGCTGATGCCGCGCCGGGTCTGTTCTTCGTACAGGAACGCTTCGACCAGCAGCGAGGTGGCGAGGATCTTGTTGCGTGGTGAATAAAGCAGGTTGGCGCGCGGCACGTGGGTGGCGCAGACCGGTTTGCACTTGCCGCAACGCAGGCAGTCCTTGACCGAATCGGCGATAGCGCCGATGTCGCTCTGCTGCATGATCAGCGACTCGTGGCCCATCAGGCCGAAACTGGGGGTGTAGGCATGGGCCAGGTCGGCACGCCGCAGCTCTGCATCGGCCGGATCGGCACGCAGCAGCTTGCCCTTGTTGAACCGTCCTTCGGGATCGACCCTGGCCTTGTAATCGGCAAACGGCTGCAGCTCTGCATCGGTCAGGAACTCCAGCTTGGTGATGCCAATACCGTGCTCGCCGGAAATCACGCCATCAAGGCTGCGCGCCAGCACCATGATGCGTGCCACCGCCGCGTGGGCGGTTTGCAGCATCTCGTAGTCGTCGCTGTTGACCGGAATGTTGGTGTGCACGTTGCCGTCGCCGGCGTGCATGTGCAGCGCCACCCAGACCCGGCCCTTGAGCACGCGCTGGTGGATCGCCTGGCACTCGGTCAGGATGGGCGCAAACGCCGCTCCGCTGAAAACCTGCTGCAGCGGCGCGCGGATCTGCGTTTTCCAGCTCGCTCGCAGCGTATGGTCTTGCAGCTGCGGGAACAGGCTGTCGACATCGCGCAACCACGTCAACCACAATGCACGCACTTCGCGCACCAGCGCCAGCGCCTGCTGCACCCGGTCACCGAGCAGCTCGGCGCTGGGGATGCCGGCCGCATCGTCGGTCTTGCCCAGCGGCAGGTTGCCGCGGGTGAAAAAGTCTTCCAGTGCTTCGCACAAGCGGATCTTGTTGGTCAGCGAGAGCTCGATGTTGATGCGCTCGATGCCCTCGGTGTACTCGCCCATGCGCGGCAGCGGGATCACCACGTC
>CAYRIT010000021.1:0-38627 GCA_964424415.1 uncultured Hydrogenophaga sp. | reverse complement strand
GGAAGGGCTACATCAACGACCCGCACCTGGACGGCAGCTTCGCCATCAACGAGGGGCTTGAACTGGCGCGCCAGCTGCTGCTTGACGTGCTGGCCATCGGGCTGCCGGTGGGCACCGAATTCCTCGACCTGCTCTCACCCCAGTTCATCAGCGACCTGGTGAGTTGGGGCGCAATCGGCGCACGCACCACCGAAAGCCAGAGCCACCGCCAGTTGGCCAGCGGCCTCTCGTGCCCGGTGGGTTTCAAGAACGGAACAGACGGCGGCGTGAAGGTGGCCAGCGACGCGATCCAGGCGGCGAGCGCCGAGCACGCCTTCATGGGCATGACCAAGATGGGGCAGGCCGCGATCTTCGAGACCCGCGGCAACACCGACTGCCACGTGATCCTGCGCGGCGGCAAACAGCCCAACTACAGCGCGGCCGACATCGCCGCGGCCTGCGTGCTGCTCAAGGCGGCGGGCCTGCGCGAGCAGGTGATGGTGGACGTGTCACACGCCAACAGCAGCAAACAGCACCGCAAACAGATCGAGGTCGCCGATTTGGTGGCGCAGCAGATCGCTGCCGGCGACACACGCATCACGGGCGTGATGATCGAGAGCCATCTGCACGAGGGACGGCAAGACATCGTGGCTGGTCAGGCGCTGCAGGCCGGCGTGAGCGTGACCGATGCCTGTATCGGCTGGGAGCAGACGGTGCCAGTGCTGCAAGGGCTGGCGGCCGCGGTGCGCCAGCGGCGCGGCCAGCGCGCGGCCTGAGGGGCGGGCCGACAGGGGATGCTGGTGCGCGGACAGGAACGGCGCGGCCATCGGCCGCGCCTGCAACCAGCGCGGGCTGCCGCAGGACACGGAACCAAACCTGCGTTCGGCTGCTCCGCGCGCCATCACCGGCACAGGCAAACCGGTGAAACGCGGCTCTGGGATGTCACCATCCCGGCCGCTGGAGATAACCTCAGCGCGGCTTGCGCGGCACCATCGGGCCACGGCCTTCGATGTGGCGGAAGTTGATACGCCCTTTGGTGAGGTCGTAAGGCGAGAGTTCCAAAGAAACCCGGTCCCCCGCGAGGATGCGGATGTGGTTCTTTTTCATCTTGCCGGCAGAATAGGCAATCAACTGGTGACCGTTGTCCAGCGTCACGCGAAAACGCGTGTCGGGCAGCACCTCGTTGACGATGCCCATCATGTCGATCAGTTCTTCCTTGGCCATGAGTCAGTCCTTCGGGTTCAGATACAGATAGGTTGGGACGGCGACAGCGCCGCGTTCGGATAGGGTTGCGTACCGCGCACGCGCAGCGTGTCGTTCACCCAGTCGACGCCTTGCGCCACCGCGTAGCGCGCAGCGGCGTCGAAGGTGGCAAAGTCGTCAACAAAACGCATCACGCGGTCGGTGGAAGCGCTGCCGGTGCCACTGGCAATCGAGACCTGGGCGGCAAAACGGCCACAGGGCAAGGGGCGCGGACAGGCCGCAATGCGGTACTTGCCCATGGAGAGCGGAGAAAGAGGCTTCGTTGCAGAAACAGAAATCGTAGAAATCATCAAAAACATCAAATGGCACAAAACCGCGGCGTGTCAGGCCGATCGGCAGATGCACCCAAAAAAACAGTGGCAGCCCCAGGGTGCCGGGGTGCCCGACTGACTTGTCCGGCGCCGGAGCGAGGTTGTCAACACCACACCGGGACCGGTGACCCATCCATGGCAGCGGATCGGACAACAGCAGGGAAAAATTCACCCCGCCGTGAGAAAGCGGGTGACGCGCCATGGCGGGGCCGGACCGGCAACCCCTCTGCCAGGGGTGGGAACGCACCATCATTGGTAAGTGATGACACAGCCAGTCGCCCAAGGCGAGCCGCTCATTATATTGCGATGTGGAATGTTTGTCACGTTCGCAACAAAACCAGATCCGGCTCAGTCCCTATCGCCCAGATCCCGGCTTCGGCTGCTGCGCTAGCCGCGCCAGATCGGCCTCCCGGTCACATCGCAGCGCATGGCCGGCACCCTCCAGTCTGTCAGCCAGTCATAGGCGGCGCACTGTATCGCCAGTTCCGTGGCGGATCAGCACGCCCAGAATGGTATTGAGGGGCCCAGACGCGGGCGGCGTCCAAGGCTTCGATCAGCATTCAAGACACGATAGACCCACCGGCCCGCCACCATCGGTGGGCCCCTGCAGGAATACGCTGGCGGTCAACGGCCCGAGCGTTTGCGGGTGACACGCGGCCGATCCTTGGCCCCGGAAATCCCGGAAAGGGCCAGGGAGATCCAGGATTTTGGACGCTCAGACCAGCGGCTGCAGCGTGTCGAGCTGGGCCAGGAAGGCGAGGGGTACCGGCGCGACCCGGCGCGTTGCGCGGTCGATGAAAACCACGCCAATCTTGCCGCGCGCCACCTCTCGGCCGGTGTCCACGCAGTCCATGCAATAGGCGAGATCAAAACCGTAGCGGCTGAAATCCTGCGGCAGCATGCGCACGCGCATGGTCTCGCCGTGAAAGCCCTCGGACTTGTACTGCGCCACCAGATCACCCACCACGATGGGGCAGCCTGCCACATCGGATTCCTTGTGTCCCAGGGATTTGAAGAAACGCACCCGCGCCTCGGACACCAGGGTCAGCAGCTGGGCGTTGTCCAGATGCCCGCCCTGGTTCACGTGGCTGATGTAAATCTGGATCTGCGTCGCAAAGGCGAAGTGCCCGGGCAGCGGAAACTGGATACGGGCCATGGTCGTCAGCAGTGCCGTGCGGCGCTCACTTGCGGTCCGGCAGCTCGATCTTGACCTCCAGCACGTCCAGGTTGTCCTGGCGCTCGAGCTGGACCTTGATGTCGTCCGGATTGATCTTGATGTATTTGCCGATCACGGCGACCAGCTCACGTTGCAGCGCGGGCAGGTAGTCGGGTTCGGCGGCACCGCGGCCGCTGCGCTCATGCGCCAGGATGATCTGAAGCCGCTCTTTGGCGACACTGGCGGTTTTCTTTTTTTCTCCGAGGAAGAACGACAGGAATGACATCGGTTACTTCCCCCCGAACAGGCGCTTGAAGAAGCCTGTTTTTTCGGCCTCGATGAAACGCAGCGGTTTCTCGGCACCGAGAAAACGGTCGATCACGTCGCTGTAGGCCTCGGCCACATCGCTGCCCTTGAGGTGGATGGCGGGTGTGCCCTGGTTGGACGCGGTGAGCACACTTTCGCTCTCGGGAATCACGCCGATCAGCTTGATGCGCAGGATGTCCTGGATGTCTTCGAGCGAGAGCATCTGGCCCTCGGCCACCCGGCCGGGGTTGTAGCGGGTGATCAGCAGGTGTTCCTGGATCGGCTCCTTGCCCTCGATGGCGCGGCGGGTTTTGCTGCTGAGCATGCCCAGGATGCGGTCGGAATCGCGCACGCTGGAGACCTCGGGGTTGGTGACGATCAGCGCTTCGTCGGCGAAGTGCATCGCCATCAGCGCGCCGCTCTCGATGCCCGCGGGCGAGTCGCAGACGATGTAGTCGAAACCCATGTCCTTGAGGTCATTGAGCACCTTCTCCACACCTTCCTGAGTCAGCGCGTCCTTGTCGCGCGTCTGGCTGGCGGCCAGCACAAACAGGTTGTCGCACTGCTTGTCCTTGATCAGTGCCTGGTTCAGGTTGGCTTCGCCCTGGATCACATTGATCAGGTCGTAGACCACGCGGCGCTCGCAACCCATGATGAGGTCGAGGTTGCGCAGCCCGACGTCGAAGTCGATGACCGCGGTCTTGTGGCCGCGCAAGGCCAGGCCGGCGGAAAAGCTGGCGCTGGTGGTGGTCTTGCCCACGCCGCCTTTGCCGGAAGTGACAACAACAATTCGTGTCATGGTGAAGGGTGTTTCTCGCTGAGGTGGAACAGAAAAAGGGGCAGCATCAGGTGCCAATGGCATCGATCACCAGCTTGTCGCCATCGGACTCGGCGACCAGACGCACCTGGGCGGCCTTGCCTTGCACCGCAGCGGGCAACGGGTTTTCGCTGGTGCGGTAGATGCCGGCGATGGAAATCAGCTCGGGTGCCATCGAAAGGGCAAAAATGCGCGCGTCGCCGTTGCCCCGCGCGCCGGCGATCGCCTTGCCACGCAGCGGCGCGTACACATGGATGTGGCCATCGGCGATCACCTCGGCACCCGGGTTGACCATGGCCATCACCACCAGATCGCGGCCGCGTGCATACACCTGCTGGCCCGAGCGCAACGGCTTGTCGATCACCAGCGCGCCAGGCGCGGGAGGGGGCGCAGCCTGGATCGGCACGGCCTGGTTGGACGCCAGCGCCGTGGCCTCAGGCTCGGCGGGGCTTGTTGGACGCTGCACCAGCGCGTCTGGCGCGGCAATGAAGCCAGCCAGCAGGGCGGCGCTCATCTGGGCCTCAGAGCCACCCCGCACCGCCAGCGGCAGCAGGCGATAAGCCCGCAGCAACTCGGACAAAGCCTGGAAGTCGATCACCGTCAACACCGGGGTGTCGCCTCCATCGCCACCGGCCACCAGCGGCGACAGGTCAACCACCAACGGATCGTTGTCGAAGAAATCGGGCATGTCACCAAACCGCTGGGCCAGTTCCTGGCCGAGGCGGTCCAGGTCGGTCGACTTGAGCAGCAAGGCCACCAATGGCAGGTTGGCGCTCTTGATTTCGAAGCAGGTGGGGGCGGTGGCGCTGAGGATGGTGGTCATGAATCGGAACAAGGACGGGTTGGCACCCGAGCCAAGCGGGCAGTTTACCAGCCGCCCCAGGGCAAAAAAGCTGCCGGAAGTGTCCACTTGTGACGGCCCATCACCGACCCGAACCCCGTCACACCACCTTGCCACTGAACAAAGATCAAGGCAGGGCACATCCCCGACGGCCATACTGACAGCCATGAGTTCCCCGCCGCCCGAGTTCAAACCGGCGCTGCCTTGGCGCCTGTGGTGGCGCATGACGCGCCCGGCATTTCTGCTGCTGACCGTGGTGGCCTGTGTGCTGGGCACCAGCACCGCAGCCGCCTGTGGCTGCGGGCTGGATCTGCCGCTGGCGCTGGCCGCGACCGCGCTGGCAGTGCTCGCACACGCGGCGGGCAATGTGCTCAACGACCTGCACGACGCCCAAAGCGGCGTCGACGCAGCCAACACCCAGGGCATCGCGCCCTTCACGGGCGGCTCGCGCCTGATCCAGTCCGGCACCACCACCGAGCGCCAGACGGCCGAGCTGGCGCGGGCCTTGCTGGTGTTTCTGTTGCCCGCCGGCCTGCTGCTCGCGCTGCGGGTGGACTCGGGCTGGATCGTGCTGCTGGGTGCCGCTGGGCTGGCGCTGGCCTGGGCCTATTCCGCGCCGCCACTGCGCCTGATGTCGCGCGGTCTGGGCGAGGTGACGGTCGCCCTGGTCTGGTTTCTGGTGGTGGTCGGCGCCGACCTGGTGCAGCGGCGCCAGTTCTTCCTGATCCCGGCCAGCGTGGCACTAAATTTTTCGCTGCTGGTGGCGGCCCTGCTGTTGATCAACGGCTTTCCCGACGCCAAGGCCGATGCCCGGGTGGGCAAGCGCAGCCTGGTGGTGTCGCTGGGCCCCACCGCAGCCAGTCTGGTTTATCTGGGAATTGTTGTTAGCGCTCACTTATGGCTTATCGCTAGCGTCTGGATGCTGGTGCCACCCGCGCAGGCCTTGTGGGGCCTGCTGTCAGCCCCGCTTTCCCTGGCCGCTGCGGCCTTGCTGTGGCGTCACCGCAACCTGGCCCAACAGCTGCGCCCGGCGCTGGCGCTGTCCGTGCTGGCGGTGCTGTTGCATGGCCTGGGCATGGCAGCGGGCTTCCTGCAACTGGCGCTGGGTCGGTGAGCGCGGATGCGACAGCAGCAGCTGAAGCGATTCCGGCAGCAATCTATGCACAACCCTGTGTGTAACTTTTTCGTAAATACCAGGTTATCCACAGAACGCCGGGGTGTCATTGATTTGTCCCCAATCCGGCACATCAGCAAACGGGCTGTCTGAACAGGGTTTGGCGGCACGCAAGTGCTTGTGGCAAAACAAGAAAATGGGCTTGTCCACAATACACCGCGCCCCCTACTACTACTACTAATTTATAAGAAAGCTATAGAGAGACAAGAGAGGGCAAGGCCTTGGCAGGCCCGCAGGGGCCACAAACGCCTCAAAGGCTGTGGGTTACGAGCTTGAAATCGGGGTCTTCCGGGAACGGTTTGACGGAAAAGCCCAGCCCTTTCATCAACTTGAGCATGCCGGGGTTGTTGGCCAGCACCAGACCCTCGATCTCGTCCAGGCCTTTGTCGCGCGCCTCTTCCATGATGCTGAGCATCAGGCGCGAACCCAGGCCCCTGCCGTTGAAGTCGTCGGCCACCACCAGCGAAAACTCGCAGCTGGTCTTGTCCGGGTTGGTGATGTAACGGGAGACACCCACGATGCGCTTTTTCACCGTGACTTCGCCCTGGGCGTCGGTTATGCGCTCGCGGTGGATCGCCACCAGCGCCATCTCGCGGTCGTAGTCGATCAGGGTCAGGCGCGAGAGCATGGCCGGTGGCAGCTCCCTGAGCGAAGAAACAAAGCGGAAATAGCGGCTCTCGGGGGAAAGGTTTTGCACCAGCTCCTGCAGCAGCTGGGCGTCCACCGGGTGGATCGGGCGGATCGTGTATTCACCGCCGCCCCGCAGTGGCCAGAGCTGCTCGTAACGCGCCGGGTAGGGCAGGATGGCCAGGTGGGCGTAGTTGCGTGCCGAGGCCGGCGCGCTGTCGATCACGATGCGAGCGTCCACCGCCACCGCCCCCGATTCGTCCACGATGATGGGGTTGATGTCCATCTCGCGCAGCTGGGGCAGCTCGCACACCATTTCCGACACACGCAGCAACACCTGTTCCAGTGCCTCGCGGTCCACCGCGCTGGCACCGCGCCACTCGCCCAGGGTTTCGGCCACACGGGAGCGTTCGATCAGGCGGCGGGCAAGAAACTGGTTGAGCGGTGGCAGCTCCATCGCGCGGTCGTCGATGAGCTCGATCATGGTGCCGCCGGCGCCGAAGGCAATCACCGGGCCGAACGGGTCGTCGGTGACCAGGCCGATGTAGAGCTCGCGGCCACGCTTGTTGCGCGCCATTTTCTGGATCGTCACGCCGTTGATGCGCGCCTGCGGCTTGAGCTTGCCCACTTTCTGGATCATCGCGTGGTAGATGTCCCGCACTGCGGTGGCGTTCATCACGTTGAGCGCCACCCCATCGACATCGCTCTTGTGGCTGATGTCGGGCGAGTCGATCTTCAGCGCCACCGGGTAGCCGAGCTGGGTGGCGATCATCATGGCTTCGGTGGCGCTGCGTGCCAGGATGGTCTGCGTCACCGGAATGTGAAAGGCCGAGAGCAGGGCCTTGGATTCCATCTCGGTGAGCACCTTGCGGCGCTCGGTGAGCACGTTTTCAATCAGCAGACGCGCGCCCTCGATGTCGGGTTTGGCCAGGCTGGAAAGCGGCGGCGGCGTTTGTTGCAGCAGTTGCTGGTTTTCGTAGAAGCTGGCGATGTTGCCGAACGCACCCACCGCCGCCTCGGGCGTTCGAAAGGCGGGGATGGCCGCCTGGGCCAGCACCTCGCGCGCCTCGCCCACCGAGGCGTCGCCCATCCAGCAGCACAGCAGCGGCTTGCCCAGACGGTCTTTCACCCCGGCCATCGCCGCCGCCACCTCGGTGGCGTTGATGCCGGATTTGGGCGAATGCAGCACCAGCACACCGTCGACCGCCTTGTCGTGGCCGGCGGCGTCGATTGCCAGGCGGTAGTGTTCGGCGCTGGCTTCTTCGGACAGATCGATCAGATCGTGCAGCGAGGCCAGCGCGGGCAGCTGGGGTTTCAGGCTGGTGATGGTTTCCAGCGAGAGCGTGCCCAGCGTGAGACCGATTTCGCTCACCCAGTCGGCTGCCAGCACGCCGGGGCCACCGCCGTTGGAGACGATGGCCAGGCGTTTGCCGACCGGCCGGTAGCGCGAGGCCAGGCATTTGGAGGCGGAGAACAGCTCGACGAAGGAGCGCACGCGCACCGCGCCGGCGCGGCGCAGCGCGGCATCAAACACGTCGTCGCTGCCGACGATGGTGCCGCTGTGGGTCTGGGCCGCGGCGTTGCCGGCCAGCTTGCGGCCGGCCTTGAGCACCACCACCGGTTTGGCATTGGCCGCGGCGCGCAGGGAACTCATGAAGCGGCGCGCGTTGGAGATGCCTTCCATGTAGACCACGATGCTGTGGGTCTGGCCATCCGAGGCCAGGAAATCCAGCACCTGGGACAGGTTGACCGAGGTGTTGGGACCGAGCGAGATCACGGTGGAGAAACCGACCGAGTTCTGTGCCGCCCAGTCGAGGATGGACGCGGTGAGGGCGCCCGATTGCGACACCAGGGCCAGTGGCCCGGCCGTGGCCAGCGGGCCCACCGCGCTGGCGTTGAGACCGATGCGGGGGCGCTGGAAGCCCAGGCTGTTGGGGCCGAGCAGATGCATGCCATGGCGTTTGGCCACGCGGTGCATCTCCGCGGCGATGTCGGCGCTGATGCCGCTGCTGACCACCAGCGCGGCACGGCATTTGATGCGCCCCGCCACCTCCAGCGCCTCGACCGCCTCGCTGGCCTCGAGCGCAACGATGGCCAGGTCGGCCCGGGTGTGGGCCAGGTCGGCCAGGGTGCCGGTGGTGTGGATGTCGACAAACACCAGGTTGCCGCTGAAGCGCTGCGCGGTGAGCGCGGCCAGCAGGATGCGTGCCTGAGTCGTCTGCTGCTCGGGCGACGCGCCCTTGCCGGCAAACACGGCGATGTTCTCGGGCTGGAAAAGGGGGGTGAGGTAATGTTTGTCCATGAGAGGGGTTCGCACCGGTGAGGGTGGCGTGAGAAAACAACCGGGCCAGTGGCGTGGCCTGGAAAAAGAAGGTCAATCGGCGCCGATCAGCACCTTCACATGCGCGGCGACGCTCCGGGCGAGGGGGCTGAGCACATAACCGCCTTCGAGACAGGAAATCACCCGGCCCTGGGAGTGCCGATTGGCCACGTTCATGAGCTGGCGGGTGACCCACTCGTAATCGGCCTCGACCAGGCCGAGGTTGCCCATGTCGTCCTCACGGTGGCCGTCGAAGCCGGCCGAGATGTAGATGAGCTGCGGCGCGAAGGCGTCGAGCGCGGGCAGCCAGTGCTGTGTGACGGCGTCGCGAAAGGCATCGCTGCCGCTGCGCGATGTCAGACCCACATTGACCATGTTGGGGCCGATCGCTTTTTCACCGTTGAAAGGGTAGAGCCCCTTTTCGAAGATCGAGCACATGAGCACCCGCTCGTCACCGCGAAAGATGTCTTCGCTGCCGTTGCCGTGGTGGACATCGAAGTCGATCAGCGCCACCCGCTGCAGGCCGTGCGCATCGAGCGCATGGCGGATACCCACGGCGACGTTGTTGAAAAAGCAGAAACCCATGGCGGCGCTGCGCTCGGCGTGGTGGCCTGGCGGGCGCACCGAGCAAAAAGCGGTCGCGGCGCTGCCAGCAAGCACCAGATCGGTGGCTTCCACCGCAGCCCCGGCCGCGCGCAGGGCGGCGGTGAGGGTGTGCGGGTTCATGTTGGTGTCGGGATCGACCGCGTGCAGCCCTTCCGTGGGCGAGGCATTGATGATCTCGCGCACGTAGAGCGAGGCGTGGGCGCGGTCCAGCTGCTCAACAGTTGCCAGCGGCGCGTCGTAGGGAATCATGTAGTCGAGCAAACCCTTGACCAGCAGGTGGTCGTTGATGGCGCCCAGGCGCTCGGGGCACTCGGGGTGGTCCTCGCCCATCTTGTGGAGCGCACAGTCGGGGTGTGTGATGTAGGCGGACAGCATGGTGGTTTGTCTCCTCGGGGCGGTATCGGGTAGCAGAATTTGTTCAGTTCAATCTAGCCTCAAAACCTGACATGTGCCTTGATATATGTGGCAAAACCGGGCAATACCTGTGCACAGGAACGGGGGACGAAAAAAAGCCCCGACGGGTCGGGGCTTGGGGTGGCTGGCGGCGAGCCGCCGCGTGATCAGCTGCGCGGTGCCATCGGCGCCATGGGGGCGTTGTGGCCGTGGTGGTGTTTGCCGTGCATGCCGGCACGCTGGAAATGGCCCTGTGCCTGGGTGTCGAACAGCTTTTGTTGCTCGGGCGTGAGCACGCCGTAGAAGCTGCGCGTGGCGTCGATGTGGCGCGTCATGGCAGCGCTGCGCTCAGTCTGTCGGGCCTGCATCCTGTCCAGGCGCTCGGGCGTGGTCAGCTTGGCCCAGTCTTCCCGCTCGGCGCGGCGGTCCATCCGGGCTTCGGGTGCGGTGCGTGCCACAAAGGCGTTCCAGGCCGGCTCCTGCTCGGCGGTGATCTTCAGCGTGGCTTTGAGAGCGGCCTGGCGCTCGGCCCGCCGCTGTTGCATTTTGGCCAGACGATCGGCCGGTGCGGCGGCGGGGCGCTCGGCGCGCTGTGCCAGGTGTTGCGTGCGAAGGTCCGGCGTGGGGGCGTTGTGGTTCTGCGCAAAACTCAGCGCGGCAAACGAGGTGAGCGTGGTGGCCAGGGCGGCGGCGAGCAGCTTGCGTGAGGTGGTGGATTTCATGGTGACTCCTGGAAACGGTTGAGGGACAGGACACCGGGTGTGGCCTTGGACTCAGTGTCGGCGTGCCATGTGTCTGTTGTGTGGCGCAGTGCGACGGTCGTGTAAAGCTTTGTCGCTCTGTCCAGTTGTTCCCCCCTGCGGCTGGGGTGGTTCAGGGGTGGGCCA
Organism: uncultured Hydrogenophaga sp.; assembly: GCA_964424415.1. Classification (GTDB taxonomy): domain Bacteria; phylum Pseudomonadota; class Gammaproteobacteria; order Burkholderiales; family Burkholderiaceae_C; genus Hydrogenophaga. The sequence goes on along the minus strand of CAYRIT010000021.1, from coordinate 27,947 downwards.
GATCGTCGAGGATGGGGCAGTCGGGCCGATCGTCGCCCGGACACAGGCAGAGCAGGGTCTCCAGGCTGCGCTGCATGGCTTGCAGCGCCTCGATGCGATCACCGAGCGCCTGCTGGTGTTTCTGGGCGATGCGTTTGACGCTGGCGCTGTTGCGCTTGCGGTTGTGCCACAGGCCAACCAGCTCGGCGATGTCGTCCAGGCCAAAACCCATGTCGCGGGCGCGGCGGACGAAGCGCAGCGTGTGCACGTCGGCCAGGCTGTACTGGCGGTAGTTGCTGTCGCTGCGGTGCACTGCACCAAGCAGGCCAAGCGACTCGTAGTGGCGGAGCATTTTGGGCGATATGCCGCTCAGGCGTGCGGCCTGGCCGATGCTGACCGGCCACACAGACACAGCGGCCAGAGCACGTTCGCTCGCCTGCTCGGGGGTGATCATGCCGAGACGGTGTAGCCCTCGTCCCGGATCGCCTCGGCCACCGCGTCGCGCGCTTGCGTGGTGGTCACCTCGACGCGGTTCTGGCTGCGGTCGATGTGTACCTGGGCCTGAGGGTCGAGTGTCTTGATGGCGCTGGTCACGGCTTTTTCGCAGTGGCCGCAGGTCATGCCCTGCACGGTGAAAGTCTGGTTCATGGGGAGTCTCCAAGGATCGAGAAAACCTTAGCCTGAGGCTTGACACTGTGTCAAGGTCAAGCGGGTGGTGCAATTTATGCTCACAGCTTGCATACAGACGATACGCGTGGAGGCTTGACCTTCCCACCGGGGGAAAGCTTACATTTCTCTCATGACTGTTGTGACCGTTCCCGCCAGCCCTGCCCCTGCTCCCCTTGAGGCCCTCGACGCGACCCCTGCGGACGTCTGTGACACCGTGTCCCAGATCGACCTGGGTATTGGTGGCATGACCTGCGCCTCGTGTGTCTCGCGCGTCGAGCGGGTGCTGAAGAAGCAGTCGGGGGTGAGCGCGGCCACGGTGAACCTGGCCACCGAATCGGCGCGTGTCATGGTGAACCTGGGGCCGGGCGGCGGCGATGCGGTCGAGACGCTGGCGCGCCTGAAGCGCGCGGTGCGCGACGCTGGCTACGAAGCCCGCAGCGTGGACGCCATCGACGACGATCCGGGCGGTGAGCGCTGGCACGGCATTTCGCGCGATCTGCTGCCGGTGCTGATCGGCGTGTTGCTGTCGGCGCCGCTGGCGCTGCCGATGGTGGGCGACCTGTTTGGCAAACACTGGATGCTCCCGGGCTGGATGCAGTTTGTGCTGGCCACACCGGTGCAGTTCTGGCTGGGCGCGCGCTTCTACAAGGCCGGCTGGCATGCGCTCAAGGCGCGCACCGGCAACATGGAGTTGCTGGTGGCGATTGGCACCACGGCGGGCTGGGCCTTGTCGACCTGGCTCTGGCTGCGGGCTGCGCCGGGCGAGATGGTGCACCTGTATTACGAGGGCTCCGCGGTGGTGATCACGCTGGTGCTGCTGGGCAAATGGCTGGAGGCGCGCGCCAAACGCCAGACCACCAGCGCCATCCGGGCCCTGCACGCACTGCGCCCGGAGCGCGCCCACCTGTTGCCCGACGGCGTGCGGCGCACCGAGATCACCGACGTGCCGGTCGACGAGCTGCTGCCAGGCGACCTGATCCGCGTCCTGCCCGGCGAGCGTTTTCCGGCCGACGGCGAGCTGCTCGACGGCGAGACCCACGCCGACGAATCCATGCTCACCGGCGAGGCCCGCCTGGTGCCCAAGCTTGCGGGTGACAAGGTCACCGGCGGCTCGCTCAACGGCGAGGGCTCGGTGCAGATCCTCGTGCGCGCGGTTGGCGCACAAAGCACGCTGGCGCAGATCATTGCCCTGGTGCAGGACGCCCAGGCCGGCAAGGCGCCGGTGCAGCGCCTGGTCGATCAGGTGGCCGCGGTGTTTGTGCCGGTGGTGCTGGTGATTGCGGCCATCACGCTGGTGGCCTGGCTGTGGAGCGGCGCCCCGGCGCAAGATGCGCTGCTGCACGCGGTGGCGGTGCTGGTGATTGCCTGCCCCTGTGCGCTCGGCCTGGCCACACCGACCGCGATCATGGCTGGCACCGGTGTGGCCGCGCAGCACGGCATTCTGATCAAGGACGTGGAGGCGCTGGAGATCGCGCACCGCGTCGACACGGTGGCATTCGACAAGACCGGCACCCTCACCGAAGGGCGGCCGCGGCTGTTGAGCATCGAGGCGGTGCACGGCGTGGACGAAGAGGCCGCGCTGCGCGCCGCTGCGGCCTTGCAGGCACACAGCGAACATCCGCTGGCGCGTGCGGTGATGGACGTGGCGCGCGAGCGCGGCGGCCCGGGCGCACCCGAGGAGGCACAGAACGTGCAGTCCGTGTCGGGGCGCGGCAGCCAGGGATTGGTGCAGGGTGCGCTGCTGGTGCTGGGCAGCCAGCGCTGGATGGACGAGCTGGGTGTGGACCTCGGCCCGCTGGCCGAGCGGGTGCAGCAACAGCAGGCCGGGGGCGCCACCGTCTCGCTGCTGGCCAGCCAGGCCAGCGAGGGCGCGGCCTGGACCCCATTGGCGCTGCTGGCCTTTGGTGACGAACCCAAGGCCGGCGCGCGCCAGGCGCTGGCCCGGCTGCGTGCCCAGGGCCTGCGCCTGTTCATGGTCTCGGGTGACAACCGCGGCGCGGCCCACGCGATGGCACGCCGCCTCGGATTGAACCCGGACGCAGGCGAGGTGATCGCCGAAGTCCTGCCAGGCGACAAGGCCGCGGTGGTGGCACAGCTGCAAGCCGGTGACTTCACCGCAAACGACCCGCAGACCGCGACCCGCGCAGCGGCGGAGCATGGGGGCAACGGGCCAGCCGCCGGGCCGCTCCCAAGGCAGGCTCAGCCCCCTCGGGGGGCAGCGACCCGCGCAGCGGCGGAGCATGGGGGCAAAAACCCCCACACCGTCGCCATGGTTGGCGACGGTGTGAACGACGCGCCCGCGCTGGCGGCGGCCGATGTCGGCCTGGCCATGGGTGCGATGGATGGTGGCCCCGGCGGCTCGGATGTGGCGATGCACGCTGCGGGCATCACGCTGCTGCGCGGTGACCCGGCACTGGTGGCCGCGGCGCTGGATATCTCGCGCAAGACGGTCATCAAAATCCGCCAGAACCTGTTCTGGGCGTTTGCCTACAACGCCGCCGGCATTCCGCTGGCCGCACTCGGTTACCTCAGCCCGGTGATCGCCGGTGCGGCGATGGCGCTGAGCTCGGTGAGTGTGGTGAGCAACGCGCTGCTGCTCAAGCGCTGGAAGCCGCCCAGCGGGGATTGACCGGCTGGGCTTGACGTGCGTCAAACCCGGCCAGCATCACTTTTGGGATAGTGACTTTTTGTTGCCACCATGCACAGCTCAGAATGAAACCAGGAGACCTGCCATGAACCACGAAGCCCTGCGCGTGATCCGCGACGAACACGCCAGCCTTGCAGCGATGCTGAAATCGCTGCTGCAAATGGTCAACCGCGGGCCCGATCCCGAGGGGCGCGGCGAGCACGCCCGTTATTTCGATGTGCTGCGCGCGATGCTGTTCTACATCGACGAATTTCCCGAAACCCTGCACCACCCCAAAGAAACCGAGCTGCTGTTTCCGCGGGTCGCCAAGGCCGCGCCGGAGACCGCTGACACCATCGCCCAGCTCGACCGCGACCACCATGCCGGGGAACACCGGGTGCGCGAACTCATGCACCTGCTCATGGCCTGGGAATACCTGGGTGAGACGCGCCGCGCCGCCTTCGAGACGGCGGTCAAGGACTACGTGGGCTTCTACCTGGAACACATGCGCCAGGAAGAAATGGTGATCCTGCCGGCCGCCGAGCGCGCGCTGAGTGATGCCGACTGGCACGCGCTCAACGCCGCTTTTGCCACCAACCAGGACCCGCTGAACACCCGCTTGCCGCGCGATCCGCAGTTCGACCGGCTGTTCACCCGCATCGTGATGCTCGCGCCATCGCCGGTCGGCGTGGGCAGCTGAGCCCCGCACCCGGCGACGGGCGGACAATCGGCCCCTGATGCCGACCGCCCACCCGCCCACCGCCACGTCCCACCCTCCACCTCGGGCGGCGCCTGTCCTGCTGCTGGCGCTCGCGCTGTCGCTGGGTGCCGCCGTGTCCCTGGGCATCACCCGCTTTGCCTACGGCCTCTTGCTGCCGCCGATGCGCGATGACCTGGGCTGGAGCTACACCCTGGCGGGTGCCATGAACACCGCCAACGCGGTCGGTTACCTGATCGGCGCGCTGGCCATGTCGTGGCTGGTGCAGCGCAGTTCGCCCGCCCGTTTGCTGCTCTGGGGCTCGGTGCTGGCCACGGTGTTCATGGCCGCCAGCGGTTTCTTCACCGCGTCCGCGCCCTTGCTCGCGCAGCGCCTGCTCGCCGGTGTGGCCAGCGCCCTGGTGTTCAGCACGGGCGGCCTGCTCGCGGCGCGCCTGGCCGCGCAACAGCCGCAGCGCAGCGGTTTTCTGCTCGGTCTGTACTACGGCGGCACCGGCCTGGGCATCGTGCTGTCGGCGCTGGGCGTGCCGCTGTTGCTGTCCTGGGCTGCCGATCAGGCACATGGCTGGGCCTGGGCCTGGTGGGGACTGGCGGTGCTGTGTGCGCTGGCCACCGCGCTGCTGGTCTGGCCGGCGCGGGTGCTGGCGGCGCAGGAAGCGGCTGCGGGCGTGGTGTCGATGCCCACGGGCGGCGGCGGGGCGGCCCCATCTGGCGCGATGGCGGGCCGGGTCTTTCGGCTGCGCGATTTCGCCTTCGCGCTGGCCGGTTATGCGGGATTTGGCGTTGGCTACATCGGTTACATGACCTTTGTGATCGCGCTGCTGCGCGAACAGGGCAGCAGCGCATCCGCGATCACCGTGTACTTCACGCTGCTGGGGCTGGCGGTGATGGCCTCGTCGCGCATCTGGGCCGGCCTGCTCGACCGCCACCGGAGCGGCCGCGCCCTGGCCCTGCTCAACGCGTTGCTGGGCGTGGCCACCCTGCTGCCGGCTGTGACCGCGGCCTGGCCGCTGGTGATCGCCTCGGGGTTGTTGTTCGGTGGCGTGTTTCTGTCGGTGGTGGCCTCCACCACCGCGCTGGTGCGCCACAACCTGCCGCCAAGCCAGTGGGCGGCCGGCATCGGCGCCTTCACCGTGGCCTTCGCTGCGGGCCAGATCATCGGACCCACCGTGGTCGGTTTCATCGCCGACGGCCCGGGTGGCCTGGCGCGAGGCCTGGTGTTTTCGGCGGTGGCGCTGTGGCTCGGGTCGGCGCTGGCCTGGCGGCAGCGGGCGCTCGGGTAGCACAACACCACGCGGATTGCTGCGATCGAAGCCGCAGGGTTCGCCATCCCGGTCTGGTGAAGGGTCCCACATCGTGAAGTGCGAAGGAGGTTCCGGCGGCTTGCAGTGGATGCTGACGACGGGGATCAACCGGTACCTTTCGCGCGCGCGGGAGTCGTTATGCTTTGGCGCCACTGGGAGAGTGGTGCCGGCCGAACGCCCTGGTTGTCCGGCGATTGCTGAGGATGCGTGACGGTGTGCAGCCGGTGGAGCCAGCGGGCTTGAGCCGGGTGACAGACCCCGCGACTCAGGCGATCGGGGTGTCGCTGGAGATGCCGCCGCCTCGGATGCCCGTCGGCATTGTTCAATTTACCAACAGGGACAGAACATGGTCATGGGTCAATTTGCTTACGCAAACAACAGCAACCGCTTCCTCGCCTGCGAGCCGCTGGCCGACCAGCCGTTTGCCATTTGTGGCGTGCCCTACGACGGTGTGGTGACCAACCGGCCCGGCGCGCGCTTCGGCCCGCAGGCGATTCGCGCCGCGAGCCTGATGCTGTGTGACGGCATTCATCCGGTCTTTGATGTCTCGCCGCTGGCGCAGCTGGGCGATGCGCTCGACATGCGCCTGCCCAACGCCTCACCGTTGACCGAGGTGCGGCGCCACATCGAGGCGCAGGCCACAGCGCTGATGGCCAGGCACCACGCGGTGTTTCTTGGCGGCGACCACTCGGTCACGCTGTCGCTGCTGCGCGCTGCGCAGGCGCGTTTTGGTGGTGGCGAGCCGCTGGCGCTGGTGCATTTCGACGCCCATTGCGACACCTGGCAAGACCATTTTGGGGAACTCTCGGGCCACGGCACCTGGACTTACGAGGCGCTGCAGGAGGGCCTGGTGAGCGCGGCGCACACGGTGCAGATCGGCATCCGCTCCAGCGGCGAGCGCGCCGCGCGCGAGTACGTGGCCGACCAGGGTGGGCAGATTTTCACCGCGCGCGCACTGCGTGGGCTAGACGGTGCGGGTCTGCAACCGGCGATCGCCGCGATCCGCTCGCGCATCGGCCAGCGCCCCTGCTACCTCACGCTGGACATCGACTGCCTGGACCCGGCGTTTGCGCCCGGCACCGGCACTCCCGAGCCCGGTGGCATGACCAGCTCGCAGGTGCTCACCTTCCTCGAGGCGCTGGCCGATCTGAACTGGATCGGCATGGACTGCGTGGAAGTCGCGCCCGCCTACGACCACGCCGAGCTCACCAGCAACGCCGCCGCCAGCTTTGTCTGGACCTACCTCAGTGGCCAGGTGGCCAAACGCGCGGGCCGCCTGCCCGCGCCGGGAGTTTGATCATGCTGGGCACCGCGCTGCTGGGATCGGACACCCAGCTCAACCAGAGCAGCTATTACGAAGCCAGTGTGGACCGGCCCGCGCCCGCGCCGCCGCTGCAAGGCCCGGTGCAGGCCGACGTGGTGGTGGTCGGTGGCGGCTTCGCGGGGCTGTCGGCGGCGCTGGAGCTGGCGCAGCGCGGCCTGAGCGTGGTGCTGCTGGAGGCGGACCGCGTCGGCGGTGGCGCGAGCGGGCGCAACGGCGGCCAGGCCATCGTGGGCTATGCCAGCGGCCAGGGGCCGTTTGACGAGCAGCTCGGTGCCGCCCGCTCGCAACAGGCCTGGGACATGTCGGTGCAGGCGGTGGATCTGATCGAGCAGCGCATCGCCGCCCATGGCATCGACTGCGACTGGCAGCGGGGCTACACCTACGTGGCCGATTCGCGCCACAAGGCCGACGCATTGCGCGCCGAGTTCGATGACCACAACCGCCGCGGTGTGGCCTGTGAATGGGCCGAGGGTGCCGAGGCCTCGCGCCTGATCGGCAGCGCGCGCTACGTGGCGGCGTTTCACGAAAAGGTCTCCGGCCACCTGCACCCGCTCAAATACGCACTGGGACTGGCACGCGCGGCCCAGGCCGCCGGCGTGCGCATCTTCGAGGGCTCGCCGGTGGTGGGTCTGCGCCGTGGCGCCTCGCTGGTGGCGGTCACCGCGAGTGGCCAGGTCACGGCGCGCTTTGGTGTGCTCGCGGGCAACTGCACCCTGCGGGAATATGGGCCCCAGGTGGCGCCCGAAATCGCGCCGCGTGTCATGCCGGTGGGCACCTACATCGTGGGCACGGCACCGCTGGACCCTGTGTTGTGCGAGCGACTGATCCCGCACCGTGCGGCGGTCTGTGACAACAACTTCGTGCTCGACTACTTCCGCTTCAGCGCCGATCACCGCATGCTGTTTGGCGGCCGGGTGAGCTACACGACACGCACGCCATCGAATCTCAAGGCCGTGATGGCGCAACGCATGGGCCAGGTGTTCCCCGAGCTCAGGGACACGCCGGTGGAATTTGTCTGGGGTGGATTTGTCGACATCAGCATGAACCGCGCGCCCGACTTCGGCAGGCTCGGCGGCAATCTCTATTACCTGCAAGGTTTCAGCGGCCACGGGGTGGCGCTCACCGGCCTGGCGGGTCAACTGGTGGCCGATGCGGTGGCCGGTCAGGCCGAGCGTTTTGACGTGTTCGCCGCGCTGCGGCACCGCGCGTTTCCCGGCGGCCCGCTGCTGCGCACGCCCTCGCTGGCGCTGGGGATGTTGTGGCACCGTCTGAAGGACGCGCTGGGCTGAGTCGGCTTCAGATCGGCGGGCAGGCGTCGGCCCTTGCTCACGCGCCACGCCCGCCCCCGCGCTCACAAATCACCATCACCCAGGTTTTTTGGGCGCCCGATGTGGCGCTGTGGCGGATCCACGCTGAAGAGATTTCAGTGCCGCCATGAAGGAAATTTCAACGAAGCGGCGCAGGTTTTGGCGACTTCCCTATGAAAACGCATTGAGAGCCCCGGCATCGCCCAGCCAGCTGTTGTGCGCGCGTCGCCCGGGCGACAGGGCTTCCAAGGGTATGCCCTGACCCGACACCCGGGTCACAGGCGCAAACTAAAAAGAGAAGCAACCCGTTGAACGATTCAACCCACCCTCCGAGGAGCAACACATGGACATCAAGTCACGCCGCGGCGTCATCAAGGCCGGCGCCATTGGCGCGCTGGCCGCACCTTTTATCGGTACCGCGCACGCCGCCGGGCAGACCTGGAAAGTGCAGACCACCTGGGACGCCGGCACCACCGGCTACAAGCTGTTCGAGACCTGGTGCAGCCAGTTCAAGGAAAAGTCGGGTGGCGAGCTGACCATCCAGCCGTTTGCAGCGAAATCGGTGGCTGCCGACAACAACGCGCTGTTCGAGGCTGTCAAGTCGGGCGTGCTGCAAGGCATGATGCCCTGGACGATTTACTGGGCCGGCAAAATCCCGGCCACCGTGTTTCTCTCCAGCTACCCCGCCGGCCCGGACCAGCCATCGCAGTGGGACACCATGTACTACGGCCTGGGCATGCTGAAGATGGCGCGTGAGATCTATGCCAAGCAAGGCATGATGTTTGTCGGTCCGATTCAGCACGACGCCAACGTCATCCACTCCAAGGTGCCAATCACCTCGCTGGCCGAGATGAAAGGCAAGAAAATCCGGCTGCCTGGCGGCATGATTTCCGAGGTGTTTCAGCAGTTTGGCGTGGCCACCGTGGCGCTGCCGGGTTCCGACATCTTCCCGGCCCTGGAAAAGGGCACGATCGACGCCGCCGACTTCGTGGGCCCGGCGGTGAACTACGACCTTGGCTTTCACCAGGTCACGAAGTACATCCTGATGGGCCCGCCCGGCACCATGAGCGTTTACCAGCCGGTGGATCTGATGGACCTCACCGTGAACATGGGTGCCTGGAAGCGCCTGTCGCCCAAGATGCAGGCCTTTGTCGAGGACGAGGTCAAGGGTTACTCGCTGACCCAGTATGTGGCGATCCAGAAGGCCAACGTCGACGCCATGGCCAAGTTCGCCGCTGCGGGCACCAAGGTGTCACGCCTGGGCCAGGCCGATGTCGAGGCCTTCCGCAAGGCTGCGATTCCGATCTGGTACACCTGGGCCAAGAAAGACGCCGACGCCACCCGCGTCTTCAAGCTGCAGCTGGACTACATGAAGAACGGCGTGCTGGGTTACATCACCGACGCCGACCTCAAAGGCCAGACGATCTGATCTGCTGGTTTCACTGAACGTCATTTTCGAGCGGCTCACTGGGAGCCGCTCGTTTGTTTGGATCATCGAACATGAACACTGAAAGCATCGGCTTTGTCTTGCCGCATGCGGTGTACTGGGGCATCCTGACCCTGGTGCCGCTGGCCCTGATTGCGATGGCCTGGAAGCAGGGTGTGGTGCCCGCCGTGCCCTACGACACCGACGCTGGCCCGTTTGAGCGGCTGCTGGACTGGATCAGCGACCGCACCGGTTTGTTCGTGGCGCTGTGGAGCGTGATGGCGGTGCTCGCCTACACCTACGAAGTCACCGCGCGCTACCTCTTCAACATGCCGACCATCTGGGTGCACGAGGCCAGTTTTCTGCTCTTTGGCATGCAGTACATGGTGGCCGGTGCCTATGGTTTGCTGCACGGCTCACACGTGCGGGTCGACGTGCTTTACACCAAGCTCTCGCTGCGACGGCAAGCCGCCCTCTCGGTGTTCACCTCGGTGTTTTTCTTCATCTTCATCGCCGCCATGATGGGCACCGCGTACCGTTTCTTCTTCGACAGCCTGGCGATGGACGAGCGTTCGGTGGAGACCTGGCAGGTGCAGTTCTGGCCGGTGAAGATGATGATGCTGGTGGGCGCCTGCCTGATCTTCCTGGCGGGCATTTCGCGCCTGATCAAGGACATCCGCATTTTTGAGAAACAACTGCGTTCGGAGGTGTCGGCATGAACACGCCCGCCCAACAAGCTGCGGCGCGCAGCACCGCCACCGGTTCGCGTGTCCTGACCTACGGCCTGAGCCTGCTGGTGCTGGCGGTGGTTCTGGTCGAGATGGTCAACATCGGCTTTTACGACCCCTACGGCGACGACTTCTTCCTGTTCCGCCTGCAAGGCGTGCTGGCCAACGTGTCGATGTCGGCGCTGACCTGGATCATGTTCGGCTCGCTGTTCGTGCTGCTCATGGCGGGCCTGCCGCTGGCGTTTGTGGCCGGCGGCCTGGGTGTGGTCTTCCTCTACCTGCTGGGGGACTCGGCGATGCTCAACATCATCCCGAGCCGCATCTTCCCGATGATGACCAACCCGGACCTGGCGGCGATTCCGCTGTTCATCTTCATGGCGACCATGCTGGAGCGCGCCGGCCTGATCGAAGAGCTGTTCGACGCGGTCTACCAGTGGATGGGCGGCCTGCATGGCGGTCTGGCGGTCGCCACCATCGTGGCGTCAACGATTCTGGCGGCCATGGTCGGTGTGGTCGGCGCGGCGATTGTGACCATGGGCATCATCGCGCTGCCGGCCATGCTCAAGCGCAAGTACGACCCCGAGATCGCCATCGGCTCCATCATGGCCGGCGGTACGCTGGGTGTGCTGATCCCGCCGTCGATCCTGGCCATTCTGTACGCGGTGGTGGCTCAGCAGTCGGTCGGCGAACTCTACCTGGGCAGTGTGCTGCCGGGGCTGATGCTCTCCAGCCTGTACATCCTGTACGTGGTGGTGCGCACCACGCTCAATCCCAAGCTCGGTCCTCCGGTGCCCAAGGAAGAGCGCCTGAGCATGGCCCAGAAACTGGCGCTGTTGCGCGGGTTGGTGGCGCCCATCCTGCTGGTGGCGATGGTGCTGGGCCTGCTGTTTGCCGGCATTGCGACGCCCGTGGAAGCGGCTGGCCTGGGCAGCTTCGGCGCCATGGGTGTGGCTTTGCTGCACAAGCGGCTGACCCTCAAGGCGCTGTTTGGTGCCAGCACCGACACGGTGAAGGCCACGGCGATGGTGCTGTGGATCATCTTCGGCGCGTCCATCTTTGTTGGCCTGTACATCCTGCAAGGCGGCCAGACCTTCATCACCGACACCATCCTGAGCACCGGCCTGAGCCCCTACGGCATTTTGCTGCTGATGATGTTATTGCTGGTGGTGCTGGGCATGTTCCTGGACTGGGTGGGCATCCTGCTGCTGGCGGTGCCGATTTTTGTGCCCATCATCAAGTCGCTCACCTTCGACGGCCTGTTCGGCCTGCCCGGCCCCTCGCCCGACGCGGTGGTGCTGTGGTTCGGGGTGCTCTACTTGGTGAACATGCAGATGAGCTTCCTCTCGCCGCCATTTGGTTATGCGCTGTTCTACATCCGTGGTGTGGCGCCGCCGGAGATCAGCATGGGCACCATCTTCCGTTCTTCGCTGATCTTCCTGTCGATCCAGGCGCTGGCGCTGTTCCTGGTGGTGGTGTTCCCGGTGATCGCCACCGGCCTGCCCGATCTGGTCTACGGTCGCTGAGCTGGCGCGGTGCCCGCCGCTGATGGCGGGCCCGCGTGTTGCCGGATCAGCCTGGCGAGCAGCGGACCGTCGCGCCGGATGTCTTTGAGCGGCGCGTAGCCGTAGCCGATGATGAGTCCGCGGAGGTCGGTGCGTGCCAGGCAGTAGCCCGAGAGCGGGCGCACGCTCAGGCCGTGCGCGGCGATCTGCTTGGCCAGCGCGCGGTCGTCCACCGTGGCGGGCAGGTGCAGGCACAGGTGAAGGCCCTGTTCGGCGCCGCTGATGTGGGCCGCGTCGGCGGCGGCAGCGGTTTGATCCAGGCACGGCGCCAGCGCTTCGAGCAGGCTCTGGCGGCGCTCGGCGTAGTTCTGCCGCGCGCGGCGCAACGCGCTGCTGAAATGCCCCATCTCGATGAACTCGGCCAGCGCGGCCTGCAGCGGCATCTGGCCGGGGCGGTTGAGGTCGTAATGCGTCTGGCGAAACGGCTCCACCAGGGTTTTGGGCACCACCAGATAGCCGAGTTTGATACCGGGATAAAGCACTTTGGAGAAGGTGCCCATGTACAGCACGCGGCCGTCGGTATCGAGTCCGGCGAGTGAGGAGATGGGCGGACCGCTGAAGCGGTACTCGCTGTCGTAGTCGTCTTCCAGTACCCAGGCGCCGTGTTGCCGCGCGGCAGCGAGCAGCTGCTGACGCCGCGGCAGCGACATCACGGCGCCGGTTGGGTACTGGTGCGAAGGCGTGACGTAGATCAGCTTGGGCGCGCGGGTGGTGTCGGCCGCCTCGGGGCGCATGCCGGCCTCGTCCACCGGCACCGGCAGCATGCTGAGCCCGGTTGCCATGAAGGCCTTGACCGCGCCCCAGTAGGCCGGGTCTTCCACCCACACCGGGTCGCCGTGATCGGCCAGCAGGCGGGCGCAGAGTTCGATCGACTGCTGGGTGCCGGTGGTCACGATCACCTGGTCGGCGTCGAGCTGCACGCTGCGGGACACCCGCAGGTAGTCGGCGATGGCGCGGCGCAGCGGTGCGTAGCCGCCCGAGGTGTTGTAGTCCAGCATGTCCGGGTAGGTCATGCGCCAGTGTTTGTTCTGCAGACGCTGCCAGAGCGTAAGCGGGAAAGCGCTGAAATCGGGGATGCCGGGCGTGAACGGCTGTACCTCCAGCGCGGCGGCGCAGAACGTGGTGGCGAGTGCCTGGCCCCGGGTCGACAGGCGCCCGGGTGCTGCGGTGTTCGGCCCGTGCCGGTGGGCACCACGTGGCTGTCCTGGCAAGACGCGGGGCACGCTGTCGTTCACATAGGTGCCGCTGCCGATCCGGCTGGCCAGGTAGCCCTCGACGCTGAGCTGGTTGATCGCGGTCACCACCGTGTTGCGCGAGAGGTCCAGGTCCTGCGCGAGGTCGCGGCTCGACGGCAGACGTTCGCCGGCGGCGAGCTTGCCGTCGAGCAGGGCGCGGCGCAACGCCTCGTAGAGCTGGCGGTGCAATGGCAACGCGTCCTGGGCGGACAGGCGGTTCATTTCGGCAAGCAGAAACTCGGACAGCATGGCAGCAGGCCTCAAGGGTCTTGACCAGGCACAGCGGGGAGCCGGCCTGGCCGGGCCGCTGGTGTGGTCTTCCTGCGGGGGAAGGCGCGAAGCGGCGCAGGGGGAGCTCGTTAAGTGGCACCATCATCTGGCGTCAACTGGCCCCGATTGTCATCCAATCTCGTCGCCACAATGCAGTGAACTGAACGGAGACAAGATGAATCAGTCACCACCCTGCATGGTCTGGCTGCCTGCCGACCATCGTTTACTGGGTGATCACGGGCATCAGATGCCTTTTCTGATGCTGGGCGACAAGTACGCCCGCGCGGTCAAGGTCGGCGCACAGGCGCAGCCGGTGATGTTTCCGCTCGCCGATCCCGAGCACATCGGCGGGTTGCTCGACCTGGTGGACGGCGTGATGCTGACCGGTTCGCCCTCCAACGTCCACCCGACCCATTTCGACGAAGCGGTGGCCGACCCCAGTCTGCCGCTGGACCCGGTGCGCGATGCGCTCACGCTGGCGCTGGTGAAGGCCTGCGTGCGCGAAGGCGTGCCCCTGCTGGGTGTGTGCCGTGGCTTCCAGGAGATCAATGTGGCGCTCGGTGGCACCTTGCACCAGCGGGTGCACGAGGTGCCCGGGCTGATGGATCACCGTGAACCCAAAAACGCTCCGTTTGAAGAACAGTACGCGCCGCAGCACACCTTGCGGCTGGTGCCGGACAGCGTGTTCGAGAGCTGGGCTGGCGGCCCCGAGGTGATGGTGAACTCGCTGCATGGCCAGGGCATCAACCGGCTGGCCGGCGGCCTGGAGGCGCTGGGTTTTGCGCCCGACGGCCTGGTCGAGGCGGTCGGGGTCCGCGGCGCGCGCGGTTTTGCCTATGCCGTGCAGTTCCATCCCGAATGGCGCTGCTGGGAAAACCCGTTTTATGGCGCCATCTTCGAGGCTTTCGGGCACGCCTGCCGCCAGCGCCGCAGCCAGCGTCTGCAATCCTTGGATCTGGCGCGCAGCCGTGCCACCATTGGCGCCTGACGATCTCCTCACAGCCCCTGTGATGGCTCCAAAACCACCCCACCAGAAAAACCGAGAAAACGTTTCATGACCGATTCCAAGAAAATGAACTTCAACGATCTGGAAAACTGGCTCAACGAGCGCCGCGTGACCGAAGTCGAGTGCCTGGTGCCCGACCTGACCGGTGTCGCCCGCGGCAAGATCCTGCCGCGCGAAAAATTCACCGAAGACCGCGGCATGCGACTGCCGCAGGCCATCGTCGGTATGGGCGTGACGGGCGAATTCCCCGAGAGCGGTCCGTATTACGACGTGGTCGATCCGACCGACAAGGACATGCAGCTGCGCCCCGACCCGGATTCGGTGCGCATCGTGCCCTGGGCCACCGATCCGACCGCGCAGGTGATCCACGACTGTTTCGACCACGAAGGCAAGCTGGTGCCGTTTGCGCCGCGCAGCGTGTTGCGCAAGATTTGTGATCTGTACGCCGCCGAAGGCTGGGATCCGGTCGTGGCGCCCGAGCTGGAGTTTTATCTGACCGCGCGCAACACCGATCCGAACGTGCCGCTCAAATCGCCGATCGGTCGCAGTGGCCGCGCCGAAACCTCGCGCCAGGCCTACTCGATCGACGCGGTCAACGAGTTCGATCCCTTGTTCGAGGACATTTACGACTACTGCGAAAAGATGCACCTCAACGTGGACACGCTGATCCACGAGGTCGGCGCGGGCCAGATGGAGATCAACTTCTTCCACGCCCACCCGCTGGGTCTGGCCGACGAGGTGTTTTTCTTCAAACGCACCGTGCGCGAGGCTGCGATGCGCCACGACATGTACGCTACCTTCATGGCCAAGCCGATCGCTGGCGAACCGGGCAGCGCCATGCATGTGCACCAGAGCATCGTGGACAAGAAGACCGGCAAGAACATCTTCAGCAAGGAAGATGGCAGTCCGACCGACGCCTTCCACCACTACATCGGCGGACTGCAGCGCTACATCCCGGCGGCCATGGTGCTGGTGGCGCCGTATGTGAACAGCTACCGGCGCCTGTCGCGCAACACCGCCGCACCGATCAACATCGAATGGGGTCACGACAACCGCACCGTGGGCATCCGATCGCCGATCTCCAGCCCCGCTGCGCGCCGGGTGGAGAACCGTGTGATCGGCGCCGATGCCAACCCCTACATCGCGATGGCGATGACGCTGGCCTGTGGCTACCTGGGCATGAAAAACAAGATCAAACCCAAGGCCGAAATGAAGGGCGATGCGTATCTGGCGCCTTACGCGCTGCCGCGCAGCCTGGGTGAGGCGCTCGACTGGCTGCGCCGCGAGACCGATCTGCACGACATCCTGGGCAAGGAATTCATCACCATCTACACCGAGATCAAGGAGCTCGAATTCGACGAGTTCATGAAGGTGATATCGCCCTGGGAGCGCGAGCACCTGCTGTTGCACGTTTAAAGAATACCCCCCGCGCTGCTGCGCGTCGCGCCCAAGGTGGCGATTCTGTGGCCTGGCAAAGCCAGATCCACGGCATCACTGGAACACTTCCCCTCGCCTGGAGAGACTGTATGAACACATCCACCCTCATTGCACCGCCCGCGCTGGTCAAGCGCGATCAGAAGCACGACACGGCGGCGGTGCAGGCGCTGGACAGCGCGCACTTCCTCCATCCGTTCACCGACCATGGCGAACTCGCGACGCGCGGCGCCAAGGTGATCGTGAAAGCCGACAACATCTACGTCTGGGATTCCGAAGGCAACCGCATGCTCGACGCGATGAGCGGGCTGTGGTGTGTCAACGCCGGCTACGGCCGCAAGGAACTGGCCGACGCGGCCTACCAGCAGATGATGACGCTGCCGTTCTACAACAGCTTCTTCAACACCACCAACGTGCCGGCGGTGAAGCTGGCGGCCAAACTGGCCTCGCTCGCGCCCACGGTGGATGGTCGCAGCTTCAAGCACCTGTTCTATTCCAGCAGCGGCTCGGAGAGCAACGACACCAATGTGCGCATGGTGCGCCGCTACTGGGACCTGCAGGGCCAGCCCGAGCGCAAGGTGATCATCGGCCGGCTCAACGGCTACCACGGCTCCACCATGGCTGGCGCCTCGCTGGGCGGCATGAGCGGCATGCACGCCCAGGGCGATCTGCCGATCCCCAACATCACCCACATCGGCCAGCCGTACTTCACCGAAAACGCCTTGCCAGGTGAAAGCCGGGCCGATTTCGGCGTGCGTGCCGCGCGCTGGCTGGAAGCCAAGATCCTGGAGATTGGCGCCGACAAGGTGGCGGCCTTCATTGCCGAGCCGGTGCAGGGCGCCGGTGGCGTGATCATTCCGCCCGAGACCTACTGGCCCGAGATCCAGCGCATCGTGGACCAGTACGGCATCCTGCTGATCTCCGACGAGGTGATCTGCGCGTTTGGCCGGCTTGGTCACTGGTTTGCCTACGAGAAGTTCGGCTACAAGCCCGATCTGGTGACCTTCGCCAAGGGCGTGACCAGCGGCTACGTTCCACTGGGCGGGGTGCTGGTGGGTGACCGGGTGGCGCAGGTGCTGATCGACAAGGGCGGCGAGTTCAACCACGGCTACACCTACAGCGGCCACCCCGTGGCGTGTGCGGTGGCGCTGGCCAATATCGAGCTGATGGAGCGCGAAGGTTTGGTGGCGCAGGTGAAGCACGACACCGGCCCCTACCTGGCCGAGCGTTTCGAAGAGCTCAACGCACACCCGCTGGTCGGCGTGGCCGAGACCTGCGGTTTTGTCGGTGGCCTCACACTGGTGAAAGACAAGGCGACACAGACGCCCTTCGACGCCGATCTGGCGGTGGGCATGGTCTGCCGTGGCCACTGTTTCAAGAACGGCTTGATCATGCGCGCGGTGGGTGACCGCATGATCATCGCGCCGCCGCTGGTGATGACCCGCAACCAGATCGACGAACTGGTGGGCCTGATCCGCACCTGTCTGGACGCCACGCTGGCCGAGCTGCGCGCCCAAGGCCAGCTGGCCTGAGCCCAAATTCGAGAGTCAGCCGGGTTTTCTTTGTTAAAGTATTTCGTTACATCGCAGGGGTGTGCGTGTGGTTGTCGCTTGATGCCCAGAGGCGTCTGCTGGTGATTCAGTTTGTGTGCAAGTTCGGGTTGTGTCCCATCTTTCTGGAGAGCTCCTCATCATGAAAAAACAAGTATTGGCCCTGGCCCTCGCGGCCGTCTTTCTCGCCGCTTGCGGCAAAAAGGAAGAATCCGCGCCCGCAGCCGCCCCGGTGGCCGCTGCCCCGGCGCCTGCGGCCGAGCCCGCCAAGCCGGCCGGGCCCGTGCTTGACGACGAGAAGGTGCTCAACATCTACAACTGGCCCGATTACATCCCCGAGGGCATGCTGGCCAAGTTCGAGGAAGAGACCGGCGTCAAGGTGAACTACAACACCTTCGAGAACAACGAAGCGCTGCACGCCAAGCTGGTGGCTGGCAATTCGGGCTATGACATCGTGGTGCCCACCGCCGGCTTCGCCAAGAAGCAGATCACCGGTGGCCTGTTTCAGGAAATCGACAAGAGCCGCATCCCCAACTACGCCAACCTGGACCCCAAGTTCATGGCCAAGATCGCTGGCGTCGATCCGGACAACAAGCACCTGATTCCCTGGGGCTGGGGCTTCACCACCGTCGGCATCAACAAGCAGAAGGTAGAAAAGGCATTGGGCGGCATGGCCATGCCGGACAACGCCTGGGATCTGGTGTTTGATCCCAAGTACGCCGACAAGCTCAAGTCGTGTGGCATCGCCTTCCTGGATTCGCCCAGCGAAATCCTGCCGGTGGCGCTGCACTATGTGGGCAAGCCAGCCTACAGCGAAGATCCTGCCGACTTCAAGCTCGCGGGCCAGATGCTGGCCAAGGTGCGCAAGGACGTGCGCCTGTTCTCCAGCACCATGATCGACGACATCGCCGGCGGCAAGGCCTGCGTGTTCATCGGCTGGTCGGGTGACATCAACCTCGCGTCCGACCGCGTCAAGGAAACCGGTGGCAAAGACGACATCGTGCCCTTGCTGCCCACCACCGGCGGTCTGGTGTTCATTGACACCATGGCGATCCCCACCGACGCCAAGCATGTGAACAACGCCTACGCCTTCATCGACTACTACCTGCGTGCGTCCAACGGCGCCTGGATGGCCAATGACATGAACTACCCGACCGGCAACGCGGCAGCGATGGCTGAGATCAAGGACGAGGTCAAGGGCAACACCACGATCTTCCTGGGTGCCGAAGATACCGAACGGCTGATCCCCACCGGCGGCTTCTCCAACGAGATTTCCAGCGTGCTCAACGACACCTACAACGCATTCAAGCGCGGCAAGTAATACGTCTGACGGCAATCCGCAGGGCTGTTCTTCCTATCGGTAGAGCAGCCCTTTTTTTCAGGCAAAAAAGCAAAGGCCGAACATGACAGACAAGGCTGGATTCCTGGTGACCGAAAAACTGGTTAAGCGGTTTGACGAATCGGTGGCGGTCGACGAAGTGTCGCTCTCCATCGGCAAGGGCGAGATTTTTGCGCTGCTGGGCAGCTCGGGCTGCGGCAAATCCACCCTGCTGCGCATGCTGGCCGGTTTCGAGAAACCCACCTCGGGCCGCATTCTGTTGAACGGTCAGGACGTGGCCAAGATGCCGCCTTACGACCGGCCGGTGAATATGATGTTTCAGTCGTATGCGCTGTTTCCGCACCTGAGCATCTGGGAAAACGTGGCTTTTGGCCTCAAGCGGGAGGGCCTGCCGCGGGCCGAGGTGCAGCAGCGCACCGACGAAATGCTGGCGCTGGTCCAGCTCACGCCCTATGCCAAGCGCAAACCGCACCAGCTCTCCGGTGGACAGCAGCAGCGCGTGGCGCTGGCGCGCAGCCTGGCCAAGAAACCCAAGCTGCTGCTGCTCGACGAGCCACTGGGCGCACTGGACAAGAAGCTGCGCGAGCAGACGCAGTTCGAGCTGGTCAACATCATCGAGAAGGTCGGGGTGACCGTGGTCATGGTGACGCACGACCAGGAAGAGGCCATGACCATGGCCAGCCGCATCGCCATCATGAGTAAAGGCCGGGTGCTGCAAGTGGGCACGCCCGAAGAAATCTACGAACACCCGCGCAACAGGTTTGTGGCCGATTTCATCGGCAACGTGAACCTGTTCCCCGGCAAGCTCAGCATCGACGAGCCCGATCACTGCGCGGTGTCCACCGCGATCGGTGAGATCCGGGTGGGCCACGGGGTGAGCGGCACGCTCCACATGCCGGTGACGATCGCGGTGCGGCCCGAGAAGATCGACATCAACAAGATTCAGCCTGCGCATGTGACGTGCAACCTGTTTCGTGGTCGTGTGAAGGAGATCGGCTATCTCGGTTCCTACAACACCTACATCGTGGTCGCCAGTGACGGCTCCAAGGTGCGTATCACCGAGGCCAACAGCACGCGCCACGACCCGCTGGAAATCACCTGGGAAGACGAGGTGTTTTTCTGGTGGGATGACGAAGCCGGCGTGGTGTTGCGGGACTGAATGGGGTTCCCCCGCGCCGCTTCGCGATGTTCTGGGTTGAAACCACTTCTTTCGGTCTGCTCTCGCTTCTAGGAGATTTCTGATGGCCGCTTCTTTGATTCCGATGCCTGGCAAACGCTTCGTCATCGGTGTGCCGTATCTCTGGCTGTTCGTCTTCTTTCTGTTGCCGTTCCTGATCCTGCTCTACATCAGTTTTGTGGACATGGGTGGAGACATCAGCCCGTTCAAGCCGATCTGGGACCCGGTCTCCGGCGTCTTGCACCTGAAGTACGAGAACTACATCTCGATCTTTCGCAGCGAAGAGGGCGCGTCGCTGTTTCGCACGCTGTATGTCGAGGCCTACCTCCGATCGATCTGGTACGCCTTGCTCACGGCCATCATCTGCCTGGTGATCGGGTACCCGTTTGCCTATTTCATCGCGCGCTCGCCCGCCGGTGTGCGGCCGGCCCTGCTGTTGATGGTGATGCTGCCGTTCTGGACCTCGTTCCTGCTGCGTGTCTACGCCTGGAAGGGGCTGCTGGCCGACATGGGTGTGATCAACCGGTTCATGATGGCCGTCGGCCTCACCAGCGAACCGGTCCAGATGCTCTACACCAACGTGTCGATGCTGGTGGGCATGACCTATGTGTATCTGCCGTTCATGGTGCTGCCGCTGTACGCCACCCTGGTGAAGATGGATTTCCGCCTGCTGGAAGCCGCCTACGATCTGGGCACCACGCCGTTCAAGGCGTTCTGGCTGATCACCGTGCCGCTGAGCAAGGCCGGTATCGTCGCCGGCTTCATGCTGGTTTTCATCCCCTGCGTGGGCGAGTTCGTGATCCCTTCGCTGCTGGGTGGACCGGAAAATCTGATGATCGGGCGTGTGGTCTGGGACGAGATGTTCACCGCCAACGACTGGCCGCGCGCGACCGCGCTGGCGGTTGTGATGATTGCGCTCATCATCGTGCCGCTGGCCATCTACTACCACTTTTCTGCCGATCCGGCGGAGCAGAAGTGATGCCCCCCCGCGCCACAGGGGTGGCCTACCCCTCGCTCGTGAAGGAAGGACGTTTTTCATGAAACAGCTGCTCGAAAAACATTTCGGCAAGTTCTGGCTCGCCATCGTGTTCGTGTTCCTCTACATGCCGCTGCTGTTCATGATCGTGTTCAGTTTCAACAGCACGCGACAGGATGCGCGCTTCACCGGTTTTTCGCTGCGCTGGTATGAGGCGCTGACAAAAGACGACCGCATCGTCGAGGGCTTTTTTGTCTCGCTCAAGGTTGCGGCGGTGACCGGCGTGCTCTCCGCCGTGCTGGCCACTTTCGCGGCGTTTGTGCTGGTGCGTTACCGGCGCTTTCTTGGCCGCACCATCTTCTCCGGCATGGTGAACGCGCCCCTGGTGATGCCCGAGGTGATCATCGGCCTGTCGCTGCTGCTGCTGGCGGTGGGTGCGCAAAACGCGTTTGGCTGGCCCGAACGTGGCCTGCTCACCATCATCCTGGGGCACACCTTGCTGGGTATGGCTTATGGCATGGTGGTGGTCCAGAGCCGCTTGATGGAGATGGATCGCAGCATCGAAGAGGCGGCGATGGACCTGGGCGCGCGGCCGCACCAGGTGTTCTTCCTGATCACCCTGCCCAACATCTTCCAGGCCATCCTTGCGGCGTTTCTGCTCTCGTTCACACTGTCTTTCGACGACGTGGTGATTTCCGAATTCCTTTCCGGCCCGGGCGTGAGCACGCTGCCGCAGGTGATCTTCGGCTACGCCCGGCGCGGCATCAACCCGACCATCTACGCAGCGGCCACCCTGCTGATCGTCACCGTCACGCTGGTTATCGTGGCGTATGCGATCTGGGTGGCACGCGCCACGCGCCAGCGCGAGCGCGAGATCCAGGCCGCCACCCGTGCCGAAATGGCCGCGCTGGCCACCAGTCTTTGAGGGTGTTGGGGCCGGTGGCGGAGTCACTGGACGCTTGTGTGTGGCAAAAAGTGGATGCCTGTTTGCGTCATCAATCGGCGTAGCATGGTCCATTGCCGACCAACCTGCTGCCTGCCCATGACCACTTCTGCTACCGCCACACCCGGACTTGTCATCCCCACGTTTGACGGCCGCGCCTTCATCAACGGCGAGCGTGTCGCCGCCCGTGATGGTCAGACCTTTGCCTGCATTTCGCCAGTCGATGGCCGCCTGCTGACCCGTGTGGCGCGCGGTGGACAGGCCGACATCGACGCCGCGGTGGCTGCCGCCCGCACCGCGTTTGAGGACCGCCGCTGGAGCGGCATGGCGCCGGCCCAGCGCAAGCGCATCATGATCAAGTTCGCCGATGCGGTGCTGGCCGCAGGCGACGAGCTTGCGCTCACCGAAACGCTGGACATGGGCAAACCGCTCAAGTACGCCAAAGGCGTGGATGTCAGCAGCGCGGCCAACTGCATCCGCTGGTACGGCGAGGCGGTGGACAAGGTGTACGACGAGATCGCGCCCACCGGCCCCAACGCTCTGGCGCTGATCACGCGCGAGCCGGTGGGTGTGGTCGGCATCATCGTGCCCTGGAACTACCCCATGATCATGGCGGCCTGGAAAATTGCGCCCGCACTCGCTGCGGGCAACTCGGTGGTGTTGAAGCCCAGCGAAAAGAGCCCGTTGACTGCACTGCGCCTGGCCGAGCTGGCGCTGGCTGCGGGCATTCCGCCCGGTGTTTTCAACGTGGTGCCTGGCTTCGGTCAGGAAGCCGGCAGCCCGCTGGCGCTGCACATGGATGTGGACTGCATCGCGTTCACCGGCTCGACCCGCGTGGGCAAGCAGATCCACGTGATGGCAGGGCAAAGCAACCTCAAGCGCGCCTGGACCGAACTGGGCGGCAAGTCGCCCAACATCGTGTTCGCCGACTGCCCCGACCTGGACCGCGCGGTGGAAGCTGCGGTGGGCGGCATCTTCTTCAACCAGGGCGAGAGCTGCAACGCGCCTTCGCGCCTGTTTGTGGAAGAGAGCATCAAGGATGCATTTCTGGACAAGGCACTCAAGCTTGTGCCCAACTACCAGCCGGGGAATCCGCTGGACAAGGGCACGGTGATGGGCGCGATCGTTGACCAGGTGCAACTCGACAACGTGATGCGCTATATCGGCCTGGGCCAGAGCGAAGGTGCGAAGCTGCTGGCCGGGGGCGCGTTGGCCGCGCCGGTGGTCGGTGGCTGTTATGTTCAGCCGACGATTTTTGACGGTGTGACGCCGGAGATGGCGATTGCGCGCGAGGAAATTTTTGGCCCCGTGCTCTCGGTGCTGAGTTTCACCGATGCGGCCGACGTGGTGCGGCAGGCCAACGCCAGCGTGTATGGCTTGCAGGCGGGCGTGTGGACGCGCGACATCAACAAGGCGCACGGTGTGGCGCGCGCGTTGCGCGCGGGCACGGTGCATGTGAACTCTTACGACGAAGACGACATCACGGTGCCGTTTGGCGGCTTCAAGCAAAGCGGCGTGGGCCGCGACAAGTCGCTGCACGCGTTTGACAAATACACCGAGACCAAAACCACGTGGATCAGGATCGACTCACCGCTGTAAGCGGTGAACCGGAATTCCCCCTGCGCCCAACTGGCGGCCCGGCACAGCCAGTTTCGCGGTGCCCCTGGCTTGAGGCCTCTCTTGCCACCCCTGCTTCCTTGGATTGGAGATTGATATGAACGCCATGACCGACCTCAAAACCGATCAAACCAACGCCGCCTGGCATGCGCGCCGCCTCGCGGCCACGCCCCGCGGTGTGGGTGTGATGGGCGATTTTTTTATTGATCGCGCCAAGAACGCCGAGTTCTGGGACATCGAAGGCCGGCGCTTCATCGACTTTGCCGGTGGCATTGCGGTGCTCAACACCGGCCATGTGCACCCCAAGGTGCAGGCGGCGATTGCCAAGCAGCTTGAGCGTTTCACCCACAGCTGCTATCAAGTGGTGCCCTACACCGAGTACGTGGCGCTGGCCGAGCGCATCAATGCGCTGGTGCCGATCGACGGGCCGGTGAAGACCGCGTTTTTCTCCACCGGCGCCGAGGCGGTGGAAAACGCGGTGAAGATCGCGCGCAGCAGCACCGGGCGCAGCGGTGTGATCGCCTTCGGTGGCGCCTTCCATGGCCGCAGCCTGTTTGCGGTGGCCATGACGGGCAAGGTTCAGCCTTACAAAGCGGGTTTTGGTCCTTTCCCGCCCGAGGTTTATCACGTGCCGTTTCCTTGCCATTGCGCTTCGCTGGATCAGACCAAGTACGCGATGGAGCAGCTGTTCAAGTGCGACATCGATCCCTCGCGCGTGGCCGCCATCATTTTCGAGCCGGTGCAGGGCGAGGGCGGTTTCAACCCGATCCAGCCGGCAGCGGTGAAGTGGTTGCGCGAGCTGTGTGACCAGCACGGCATTCTGCTGATCGCCGACGAGGTGCAGACCGGTTTTGCGCGCACCGGCAAGATGTTTGCAATGGAGCACTACGGCGTGAGCCCGGATCTGATGACGCTGGCCAAGAGCATGGCCGGTGGTACCACGCTCTCCGCGGTGTGTGGCAAGCAGGCGATCATGGACGGCCCCGCGCCGGGTGGCCTGGGCGGCACCTACGCCGGCAACCCGCTGGCCATTGCCGCATCGCACGCGGTGCTTGACGTGATGGAAGAAGAAAAGCTCCCGCAGCGGGCGCAAAAACTCGGTGACCTGCTGGTGGCGCGGCTGAGCGCCGCCAAGCCGAAATACCCGCGCATGGGTGATGTGCGGGGCCTGGGCGCCATGGTGGCCTGCGAATTTGTGGACCCCGCCACCGGTGCGCCCGACGCCGACACCACCAAGAAGGTGCAGGCGGCAGCGCTGCAGCGAGGTCTGCTGCTGCTGACCTGCGGCGTCCATGGCAACGTGATCCGCTTTCTCTTCCCGCTCACCATCGAGGACAGTGTGTTCGCCGAGGGCCTGGGTGTGATCGACGCGGCGCTGACCGAGGTGCTGGGTCGGTAGGGCCGGCGACGTTGTGGTGGCGGTTTTCGGGATAATCCGCAAGCTTGAACCCGTCCACCCCATCCACACCGCCCAAAACCTGGACCAAGACCGCTGACCGGCCACTGCGCAGCCGCCGGCAGTCGCTGGGGATCTGGTTGTTTGCCCACTGGCTGGGGGTGCCCGTGCCTTGGCACGCGGTGCGCCAGACCGATGCGCGCGGGCTGCTGGCGTTCGAGCACGAGCGCCTGCTCTCCCTGGCCGCGGCCGGTGAAGCGGTGCCGCCGGTGATCGCGTTCGATGGCCACGCGCTGGTCACCGGCGACATCGGTCCGACCCTGGCCCATGTGCTGTCCGGGCAGCCCGAAACCCGGCGCCTGGCCACCATGTGTGCCGCCAGCGCCGACCTGGCCGCGTTTCATGCGCGGGGTCATTGGCACGGTGGCGCCCAGACCCGCAACATCACCTGGGATGGTCAGCGTTTTGCCCGGCTCGATTTCGAAGAGCCGCTGCTGCCAGGCATGCCCCTGCCCACGGTGCAGCTCTACGACGCGCTGCAGCTGCTGTTTTCGCTGTCGCACCACCTTCAACCGCTGGGGGCCGACGCGGTCCGGCGGGTGTTGAGCGCCTACGACGACGCGCTGCAGGCGCAATCCGCAGCCGCCGGGGAGCGGCCCGATCTGCGGGCCTTTCTGGCCCATCTGTTGCCGCGGCTGCGTTGGGTGTCGCGGGTGGCGGGCTGGTCGAGCCGGCTGAACGGTTCGCGCGAATTGCTGCGCCTGCGCACCGTGCTCGAGGGCATGGCGGCGTTTGTGGGCGACCGGGCCACCCAGCCCAGCGCCGCCGCCTGAGTGCGGCCGGCGCAACAGATCACTTGTTTTTGATCGCGCAGCTGCTGAAGCCAAGCAAGGCGTAGGGTGGGCACCAGCCCATGAGGCCGGTGAGCAGGGGCACCACGCCCACATAGCCCCACACCCCCACGGTGCTGGTGGCGGCAGCGGCGATCAGGGCCAGCCCCAACGCGACCCGGATCGCACGGTCGATGCCGCCAACGTTTTTGGTCATGGGGAAAAACCTCCAGGGTTGGATAATGCCGCCAGCAACGTGATGCCGTCCAGACCGGCGTGGCAAACGGGCCGGTCAGATATCAAACGGCATTGTAGAAGGCGAGTGGCCGGCGGCGGTAGGGCTGGGCGGCTTGCTGCATCGAATCAAGCGGATCTGTCCATTCAAATAAATCGAACAATGGATTCAAGTGCTTTGGGCCGGTAGCCAGGCGGACCTGCCTACACTGCGTGCCATGAACCACGCCGTCGCCGCCCGTTACCACCTGTTTGCCCGTGTGCTGCATGTGTTGCTGGCGCTGGCCCTGACCGGCATGTTTGTGGTCGGCCTGTACATGGCCGATCTGCCGTTTTCGCCCCTGCGGCTGAAGTTGTACAACTGGCACAAGTGGGCGGGTATGGTGGTGCTCGCTTTCTCTCTGTTGCGGCTGTTGTGGCGGTTCGCGAGCCCCCCACCCGAGCTGCCACCCGCGGTCCGCGGTGCCATGCCGCTGTGGCAGTTGCGCGCCCACGGGGTCACGCTTTTGGGCCTGTACCTGCTGTTCTTTGTCGTGCCTTTGCTGGGCTGGGCCTACAGCTCGGCGAGCGGTTTTCCCATTGTGGTGTTTGGCCTGTGGCCCTTGCCCGACTGGGTGCCTGTGAACGAAACGCTCGCCGATGTGCTCAAACCGGTCCACCGCTATGCCGCCTATGCGCTGGCGGCCCTGGTGCTGGTGCATGTGGGTGCGGCATTCAAACACCAATTCGTCGACCGGGACGGGCTCTTGTCCCGCATGGGTTTTGGTCGCGCACGGTCCTGACCGGCCCGTGTCACTCTCGTTTTCAGGAGGCTTGATGCGTTCTTATGCCCTGTCTGCCACGCTGGCCGCGGCCAGCGTCTTGCCACTGGCCGCGTCGGCTCAGCAGCTGTTGCCAGCGCAAAGCGAGATCCGTTTTGTGAGCCGGCAGATGGGTGTGCCCGTCGAGGGGCGGTTCAAGGCCTTTGACGCGAAGCTCGTGTTTGACCCCGCCAGACCCGCTGCCGCCAGCATCGCGTTCAGCGTGGACACCGGCAGTGCCACGCTGGGGGTGCGGGAGACCGACGCCGAGCTGCCCAAGCCGGTGTGGTTTGCGGTGGCGCAGTTTCCCAAGGCCAGCTTCCAGTCCACCACCGTCAAGCGGCTGGATGCAACGCGTTTCGAGGTGGCCGGCAAGCTGACCATCAAGGGCGTGCCCAGCGATGTGGTGGTGCCGGTGTCGCTGGCGCAGACGGGCACGCAGACCGTGGCGTCGGGCAGCTTTCCCCTCAAGCGCCTCACCTTCCGGATCGGTGACCAGGAATGGTCCGACACCTCGATGGTGGCCGACGAGGTGCAGGTGAACTTCCGCCTCACACTCACCGGTATCGCCAAGCTTTGAGCCTCCCCCCGTTTATTTTTTTACCCAGGAGCCTTCCCATGCGCACTGCTTTCACTCACTTGGCCGCTGCGGCCGTCCTGTCCACCGCCGGTATCGCCCAGGCGGCGGAATACGCGATCGACCCGACCCACACCTTTGCCACCTTCGAGATCGGTCACTTTGGCACCTCGACCAACCGGGGTCGCTTCGACAAGAAAGAAGGCACGGTCAGTTTCGACCGCGCGGCCAAGACCGGCAAGGTCGACATCAGCTTTGAGACCGCCTCGGTCAACAGCGGCACCGCCGCGTTCGACAAACACCTACAAAGCCCGGACATCCTCAACGCAGCACAGTTTCCCAAGGCGCGTTTTGTGTCCGACAAGTTTGTCTTCAGTGGCGACAAAGTGGCCGAGGTGCAAGGCCAGTTCACATTGCTGGGCAAGACCCAGCCGCTCACGCTCAAGGCCATCCAGTTCAACTGCTACGAGAGCCCCATGCTCAAGCGCGAGGTCTGCGGTGGTGATTTCGAAGCAGTGTTTGACCGCACCGCCCACGGCCTGGACTATGGCGTGCAGTGGGGTTTCCCGAAAAACGTGCGCCTGCTGGTTCAGGTGGAAGCGGTCAAACAGTAAGGCCTGGCGCCGATCGGCGGCTTCCCCCGCTGGGAGCGCCGTGCTTGTGACTCTGCGTCGCCTAATCCAAGGCCTGCGCGGGTTCGGGCAGGCAGGGCTCCCGGTCACCTCAGCAAAAGGCCCGCAGATGCGGGCCTTTGTCATGGCCGGGGTGGCGTTCTCCAGGCGATCCAGGAAGTGCAGTGCATGTGCACGGTTTTCCCCGCACATCTCTGCGTTGGGAGACTGCGAGCTGCACACGGCTGGTCGTTCGGGCAGGCCGAACAGGCGGCAGCGCAGCGCCTCATCGAGGTGCGGGCAGGGCAGA